>CAXYVG010000005.1:0-66725 GCA_964292325.1 uncultured bacterium
CCTTTATAGAATAAGGAATTTACGCTACTATTTTTTATTGATGCGAAACCTCTGGGTTTTATGTCTACACCTACATTTAGACAAAATCTTTCACTGGCAATTTGAGCATATGCATCAACTGCAAAAAGCTCTCGGTTTCTAGTTCCCGCCCAGCGAGTATGGCAATTTTAGCACATGTACGAGCATCATGAAGAGCATTATGATGCTCAAAATCAATTTGAAACTTTTGCGCTAAGGTTGACAGCTTATAATTTTCGCCACCTGGCCACGTTTTTTTTGCAATCTGCACCGTACAAGCATGCTTAAAAGTAGGCATCGACAATGAGTATTCTTTTAATATACTCCGCAGTACACTGATGTCAAAAGCAGCATTATGTGCAATCACTATTTTATTTTCAAGATGAGGGCAGATGCGTCCCCACAATTGATCAAACGTTGGTTTATTCTTCACATCTTCTGGATATATCCCATGCACTTCTATATTCCGGGCATCAAATTTCATCACCGGCGGACGAATCAAAGAATAGGCACTGCGGACAATTTGTCCATTTTCTACCGTTACAGCCGCTAAACTACATGCACTAGAGCGACTCGAATTGGCAGTTTCAAAATCAATCGCAACAAAATTCATTATCGATCCAACTTCCCTTTTCGCGTTTTCAACATAACCTCATCTATATGTTCTCCTATCCACGTCTTCACGGCTTCATCAAGATGCTCTTTTTGCCACTGTTCACAGATAGCGTTGAAATATTCTTTTCCGTCCCCATCTGCACCTTTTATCTTTTCAATAAAAGCACTCATGGCTAGATTTTTTTCGGCAATCGTTAGTAACTCTCCTTGCATTTGTTGTGACTCTGTCATCATTTGCCGATATTCAATCATCGCTTTCGCCAGTTGTTGCTGCATCACATTCATTTCCTGCATATTAGCACTTATTTCATGCACAACATCTGCCATCCCGCTTTGCATATTTTGTAATTGCTGTATCTCTGCCTGTAGTTTTTGATAGACAGGTGTTAGGGCATCCATTGTATGTTTCACTGTAAAATCTTCGGCAGTCTTATGAAATTCTTCCATGACTCCATGTAAGCTTAGAATACCTTCTTGTAATGAACTAACAATCTGTGAGCTTTTCACAAATTCATCTAATAAAGTTTTTAGCTGTTTCTCACTCATTCGGTGCAAACTCCTTCTTAACCATTTCTATCCCATGTAAACAATCATTACATTTATTTTGATATTCTCTACATTTAGGTAATAAATACTTGTCATATATTAGCTGGGTAAATTCCTCATCATCTATTTCATTGCTAATGATTTCATGTATAATGCTAAGAGATTTCTCAAACATTATCTCTATTTCAATAGGAGTACTCATAATTTGTACTAAGACGAATAAACGAAATTTATCATTTTCCAATTCTTCTGCTAATTCCCAAGCTTCATCATTCTCTTCTGCGGCTAAAAAGCTTTTAATCGCCTCAAGATATAATCCCTGTTCGTTGTATTCTTTTGCCTGACAGCGCAACACACCAAGCGGATCGTTCGTATCCTTGTACCCCTGTATGGCTTGCTTATAATTACCAATCCGTTCCTGATTACGGGCATCACTGAGAATTTCTCGCCGACTAGCACTTCTTTGTAACTCCATAGCCGTTTCCTCAAATAATGCTACCGGCTTTAAAAATTCGCTGATTTGTGAAAAAAGAGGATGTTCTATATTCTCTTCGTAAATACACAAATTTCTTTTTGCACGAGTTAATGCAACATAGAAGATATTAAAATAATAACGATATTTGGCATTCCTCTTTCCTCGCCCTTCCACAATATCTTGCCATTCACTTAAAAAAGGAGTCAACATATTAACGCAAACGACATAATCATATTCTAAGCCCTTAATTTCCTGAACCGTGAAAACTCTGTCCGCCGTTTTCATTTCATCGCTAATACGTTTTTTTTCAGCTTCATTGGGAACAACAATAATGGCGTATTTTCGATCTTTTTTCTGCAGGGCAGAAAAAAGCTGTTTTCTATTTTCTGTACTTGGCATTAACCAAAAAGGCAAATTTCCTGGCTGTTGCAACGGGACAGCACTAAAATTATCTTTTGCCCCAATATAAGTCTTACACAATTCACCCATCTTATTACTCAGCCGAACGATATGTTGCTGACTGCGATAGTTTTTCTCGAGTAATTGCAATTCTTTTTCTACATGATGATAGTGAAACGGCATGCGTAGTCGACTAAAACTAAAATAGGTAGGATTAATCATCTGATGAATATCACCACTAAAAAAGAAATCATTAAAATTACCATTATCCCGCTTTAACGATAACAATAAATAAATCTGTAGTTCACTTAGGTCTTGTACCTCATCTACCATCACATAATCATAATCGGTCTTTACTCGACCTATTTTTATCATAAGCAGCATGTTACGTGCCAGATCATTTTCATCAAATTTATGTCCTTGTTCTAGCCACGCTTGATATCTCTGTGCAATAATATAAATCTGCTTTTTTTCTTCACTGCTAAAGATACTATCGTCATCATCTAGACTCAGATATAATTCTTTTGAAAGTAGTGGTGCTGCAAACATTGTCCGTTTTACTTGCTCTTTTATTTTTTTAATATCTGCTAGTATGATTTCTTTATCAACAACTTCTCGTAATAATGGATTGCTCCCTATTGGCTGCTGATGATGATCGTTAAATAACGATTGTCGATTCTTCACGAATAGATAGTGATCTTTCTCTACTTCCTTGATAAAACCATGTTGACACAAAAATTCTAATGTCTGTGGATGTATCTTATGACTACGACTATCAAATACTTCATTGCGTAACCAATAGCGTCCCATATAGCCTTTAATAATTCCACGAATTTCCTGCCAAATATCTATTTTATGGATACTTATATTTTGAAACAATGGACTATTTTGAGTGCAAAATCCATTATCGAATTTTCGAAAATCAATTAAATCCGCTGATTTTTTCCCCAATTGTGCAAAACAAAATTCATTCAAAGAATGAAATGTAACACTTGCCAATTTTTCATCTCGATTACTTACCATATAATCATTGTGATAACTATGATACATTTTTTCAAAATCATTTTTTAATGTTTTCGTATAAGTGAAGTAGGCTAGTTTTGCATCTTTATTTTTACTCAACGCGAATAATTTATGTAATCCAATCGTGGACTTTCCCGTACCAGCCCCTCCTGATAGAAAAACTGGGCGATCATGTATTTGTACACACTGGTATTGCTCATTATCTAAATAATATTGCCAGTCTTTCACTCCGTCTTCTGCCATTCGCGCTAGATCATGATCTTCTACTTGATAAGCCCGTGTGTAATCCATGACCAAATTTAACCTTGCATAACTTTCCTCGATTTCACGAAATTCCACAGTTTCCCTTTCTTCCGTATAGGACTGCATCTCAAAATCATACTCCGTGAAATCTTTCTCGCCACTAATTTGCATGTTTCGCCCTTTACGAATTTGTTGATCATGACTACAGTATGCTAAAAGTACAATGCCAGATTTATTTTCTTCACGAATGTTTTGTATATCATCCGCGTAAATAAATAAAATGCGATCATCATTCGCAATCCGAAACTTATATTTATCCGTAGTTCCCCGAATGCGTCGTGCATAGAATCCTTTTGGCATATTACTAATATTACCACGTTCTTCAGCTAACTTTTTTAGATAATAAGGCAATTTACGGCGAACATGCTGTATTTTTTCTTGTGGTATACTATCCCAAAACTGTTGCAGTATTAAATGCTTCACACTATATACTCCTTACCATCTGTAAAAAACAAGACTGACAATTGTCAGCCTTGCTTTTTCCTTACTCACTATCTACTTACTCTTCTTTGCCTTTAAATATTGATCAATTGCTACTGCCGCCTTCTTCCCTGCCCCCATGGCAAGAATAACGGTTGCGGCGCCTGTCACAATATCACCACCAGCAAATACACCCGCTTTACTAGTAGCACCGGTTTCAGCATCTGCATTAATATTTCCTCTTTTATTGGTTTCAAGCCCTTTGGTTGTCGATTGTACCAATGGGTTAGGCCCTTGACCAATCGCAATGATAACTGTATCTACATCCAAAACAAACTCAGATCCAGGAATTTCTACTGGACGACGACGACCGGAAGCATCCGCTTCACCTAGTTCCATCCGAATACATTGTAGACCTGTTACCCAGCCTTCTTCATTTCCTAGCACTGCCGTTGGAGCCGTCAATAATTGAAAATGAATGCCTTCTTCTTTGGCATGATGAACTTCTTCAAGTCTAGCTGGCAGTTCTTTTTCCGAGCGACGATAGACAATGGACACCTGCTCTGCACCTAAACGTAAAGCCGTTCTCGCACCATCCATTGCTACATTACCGCCACCAACTACTGCTACTCTTTTCCCTACATGAATAGGCGTCGCGCTTTGCGGGAAGCGATACGCTTTCATCAAGTTACAACGAGTCAAGAACTCATTAGCAGAATATACACCATTGAGATTTTCACCAGGAACATCCATGAAATAAGGAAGACCAGCACCTGTACCAATAAAGACAGCATCAAAGCCTTCTTCTTCTAACAATTCGTCTACTGTGAAGGTACTACCAATCACAGCATTCACAACGATTTCTACACCAAGTTTGCGCAAGTTATTAATTTCTGCCTGTACCACTTCATCTTTTGGTAAACGAAATTCTGGAATGCCATACATCAGTACGCCACCTGGTAAATGCAATGCTTCAAACATTGTAACTTTATAGCCCATTTTAGCTAAATCACCAGCAGCACTTAGTCCAGAAGGACCTGAACCAACAATGGCGACTTTTTGCGCATCGTCTGCATATGCCAGCGTATCAACGTTTTCGCCTTTATTACGTGCCATATCGGCTACATAACGCTCTAAGCGCCCAATCGCAACGGCTTCGCCTTTCTTCGCCAACACACAATATTTTTCGCATTGTTCCTCTTGTGGACAAACTCTACCACACACTGCAGGCAGACCGTTTGCTTCTTTGATTTTAGTAATGGCAGCTTCCATTTCGCCAGCTTTTACATGTTTGATAAAGCCGGGAATATCAATTTGTACCGGACAACCTTTACGACAAGGAGCCGTTTTACACTGAAGACATCTTTCTGCTTCAGCCTGAGCTAATTCGGCAGTATAACCAAGGGTAACTTCAGCAAAATTTCTCGCCCGCACCTTTGGATCTTGTTCAGGCATTGGATTTTTGTTTAATGAGAGTGACATTTGCACCCTCCTTCCTGCTTGCCAGCCAAGTGTTCGCTATGCTGTTTTTCATGAGGTTTATACATACGCTGGCGAGACATTAATACATTAAAATCTACTTTATGTCCATCAAACTCTGGACCATCAACACAAGCAAATTTATTTTCATTACCAACCGATACACGGCAACCACCACACATACCTGTACCATCTACCATAATAGGGTTCAGGCTAACAACTGTCGGTACACCATAAGGTCTTGTTGTTTCCGCCACAAATTTCATCATAATCACAGGTCCAATCGCTACAACTAGACTAATAGTCTTATCAGAATCAAGTAATTCTTTAAGAGGCTGAGTAACCAATGCTTTTAATCCTTTGGAACCATCATCGGTCGTTATAATGAGTTCATCACTAACAGCTGCCATTTCTTTCTCATAAATCAAGATATCTTCCGAACGAGCACCAATAATCGAAATTACTTCGTTACCAGCTTCTTTCATACCACGTGCAATTGGATATACTGGCGCAATACCAATACCACCACCTACACAAACAACAGTTCCGAATTTTTGAATATGAGTTGCTTTGCCAAGAGGCCCTACTAGATCTAAGATGCAATCACCCTCATGTAAGCGGCCAAGTTCTACAGTCGAAGCCCCTACTTCTTGGAATATCAACGTAATCGTCCCTGTTTCACGATTGAAATCAGCGATTGTCAAAGGAATACGTTCCCCTTCTTCATCAATACGCAAAATGATAAATTGTCCTGGTTGAGCTTTTTTAGCAATTAATGGTGCCTCCACTTCAAAAAGTTGAACACTTGGTGCTAATTGCTGTTTTACAAGTATTTTATACACAAGACCCCTCCTATAAATAGCATATCTGCCTTTCTATTATGTTACCATCTTAAAATAGTCCGGTGATTTTTCCTTTATTATCAATGTCCATTCTTTCCGCTGCTGGCCGCTTAGGAAGTCCAGGCATCGTCATGATCGCTCCTGTAAGAGCTACTAAGAATCCTGCACCCGCAGCAACGCGCACTTCACGTACTGTAACAGTAAAACCAGATGGTCGCCCAAGTTTCGTCATATCATCACTTAAGGAATACTGCGTCTTTGCCATACAGATCGGTGTTTTATCAAAGCCTGCGGCTGTTAGTTCTGCAATCGCCTTTTCTGCGGCAGTAGTATAATTCACACCATCTGCACCATAAATTTCTTTCGCAATCGCCGCGATTTTCTCTTTTATTGGTTGATTTTCATCATATATATAAGCAAAGTGATTCGGTTTTTCAAATGCTGCCAATACTTTATTTGCTAGTTCAATGCCACCTTGACCGCCTTTTGCCCAAACTTCAGAAAGGGCAACTTCTGCACCAAGTTCAATGCATTTACTTCGTACAAAATCAAGTTCCGCAGAAGTATCCGTAGGGAACGCATTAATAGCAACCACCGTTGGCAAACCAAATTTATGAATATTTTCGATATGTTTCGTAAGGTTTGACAATCCTTTTTCTAAGGCTTCCATATTTTCCCCTACTAATTCATTTTTAGGTACTCCACCATGCATTTTAAGCGCTCTGACAGTGGCAACAATCACAACGGCATCTGGTTTAATACCAGCAAAACGACATTTAATATCTAAAAATTTTTCAGCACCAAGATCCGCACCAAAACCCGCTTCCGTTACACAAACATCTGCTAACTTTAAAGCAAATTTCGTCGCCATAACACTGTTACAGCCATGAGCAATATTCGCAAATGGTCCACCATGTACAAACGCAGGTGTACTTTCTAATGTTTGGACTAAGTTTGGTTTGATCGCATCTTTAAAAAGTAAGGTCAATGCCCCAGTGACTTGTAATTGATCAGCTGTGACGATTTGATTATCATACGTATAGCCAATAATAATCCGACCAATACGCGCTTTCATATCGTCTAAATCATTGGCTAAACATAAAATTGCCATCATTTCTGAAGCTACCGTAATATCAAAACCACTTTCACGTGGTACACCATTTACTTTACCACCAAGACCACCAATGATCGATCTGAGTGCTCTATCATTTAAATCTACTACTCTCCGCCATGTAATACGCCTAGGATCAATGCCAAGTTCATTTCCTTGATGAATATGGTTATCAATCACGGCAGCTAACAAATTATGAGCAGTGGTAATCGCATGGAAGTCGCCAGTAAAATGTAAATTAATATCTTCCATTGGTACAACCTGTGCATAGCCACCACCAGCAGCGCCACCTTTTAGACCAAAACAAGGACCAAGCGAAGGTTCGCGAAGAGCAATGACTACTTTTTTCCCTAGTTGATGCAGTGCATCACCAAGTCCCACAGTAGTCGTAGTCTTTCCCTCACCTGCGGGCGTTGGGTTGATAGCCGTTACCAGTACCAACTTGCCATCTGGACGAGATTTAATACTTTCCCATTTTTCAAGAGATACTTTCGCTTTATATTTTCCATAAAGTTCTAGATCATCTTGCGTAATGTCAAGTTTTTCTGCCACTTCTATCACATGTTTCATCGTAGCCTCTTGGGCTATTTGCACATCACTTTTCATTGTTATATCTCCCCTATAAACTACAGACAACATCACGACTTGAAATAAAAATTAATTCATTCCGCCTTTTGTTGTACTATTTATTCTATATGATTTCGCAACTTCACTGCTTTCACAGTATTACTGAGTAGCATGGCAATCGTTAAAAGTCCGACCCCACCAGGTACTGGTGTAATAGCACCTGCCACTTCTTTCACTTGCTCAAAATCAACATCGCCTACCAGTTTCTTTTCCGCAATGCGATTAATACCTACATCAATGACAACAGCACCTGGTTTGACCATATCTTTCGTTACAAAATTTGGTTTGCCAATCGCAACTACCAAAATATCGGCTTGCCGCGTAATACTTGGCAAATCAGTAGTACGAGAATGACATATCGTTACAGTAGCATGACGGGCTAACAATAAACTAGCCATTGGTTTACCAACAATATTGCTGCGGCCAATGATGACAGCATGTTTACCTGCTATCTCTAGATCGGCAAGTTCTAGCATTTTAATGCAACCATAAGGAGTACAAGGCACTAAATATTCTTGACCAATTGCCAACTTACCCACATTTACAGGATGGAAACCATCTACATCTTTACTTGGATCTATAGTATTTAAGAATTCTGCTTCATAAGCCTGTAAATGTTTTGGTAACGGTAATTGTAACAATATACCGTCAATCGCAGGATCGGCATTCAATGACTCAATTTGTGCTACTAATTCTTGCTGTGTAACATTTTCTGGCATCTGCACAACTTCTGAATACATGCCGATTTCAGTACATGATTTATGTTTATTGGCTACATACACTTTAGAAGCAGGATTTTCTCCTACAATAATCACTGCTAAGCCAGGTGTAATACCATGTACCTCGGCTAACAGTTGTACTTCTTGTTTCACCATATCTTTTATTTGTGTTGCAAATTCTTTGCCTTCTAACAATCTTGCTGACATATATAACTACCCTTCGGCACTGCGTGCCCCCCCTCTCACAAGGGGACTATTTTTATTTTAAAAATATGATACTAATTACGATGAACACCAGTAAAGCAATACTCACTAACCCATTACGCATAAAATAGGTCTGGGTCACTTGACGAAAATCACTCGCACTGACAATAGAATGCTGATAGATCAATACCACTGCTGCCAGCACTACGCCGACAAAATAGATCCAATGCATTGACATAAGCTGACCTACTAAGAAAAAGCCAATGATGCTTGCTACATGCATCCCTTTGGAAATGATAAGAGCACGCTCTACACCAAATCGAACCGGTACCGAATGCAGCTTATTTCTTTTATCAAATTCTACATCTTGGCAACCATAGATAATATCAAAACCAGCAATCCATAAGGCAACAGCCAAACCTAACAATGCAATAGGAAAGACAATCTCACCACGAATTGCTACCCAAGCACCAATTGGTGCAATAGCCAAAGCCAAACCTAGCACTAAATGACAAGTCCATGAAAATCTTTTCATATAAGGATATGCAACTAAAGGAATCACGGCTAATGGAAATAGCTTTAAACACAATGGATGTAAATGAGCAGCTGCCCATAAAAATAACAGCAAGCTACACACAGTTAATACAATTGCCTCCCAAGGCTTAACTTGCCCAGTGACCATCGGCCTCTCTGCAAAGCGAGGCTGAAGTCGATCATATTTTAAATCAATACAATTATTGAGTGCCATAGCTGCACTACGCGCTCCCACCATAGCCAAGGTAATCCACAAAAGATCCATACCTTTTGGCATACCACCCGCTGCCATGATTGCTCCAATATAGGCAAACGGTAGTGCAAAAATCGCATGAGATAACGCTATATTATTGATATGTGCTTTAATTTTATTCAAAACCCATTTCCTTCCATTTCCGGTCAACAACCTTTTTAATATCATCTGACATTTCAATTTCATCTGGCCATTCGCGGGTATAGCCTTCTGTAGGCCAAGCCTTTGTAGCATCAATCCCCACTTTAGTTCCCCAGTTCGGCATTGGCGAAGAATGATCGAGTACATCTAGTGGTCCATCGACCATAACAATATCGCGACGAGCATCAATATTATTATACACACGCCACCAAACTTCATTCATATCCTGTACATTCACATGCTCATCGACAACAATAATCATTTTGGTAAACATCATTTGACCCATTCCCCAAATCGCATGCATGACTTTCTTCGCTTGCTGAGGATATGTCTTTTTAATCGATACGACTGCACAATTATGAAAAACACCCTCGAGTGGTAAATTGATATCCAATATTTCTGGTAAACTCATTTGTAATACAGGTAAAAAAATGCGTTCCGTAGCTTTCGCTAAGAAGCAATCTTCCATCGGCGGCTTACCAACAATAGTTGCTGAATAAATAGGATTTTTACGATGAGTAATACAAGTAATATGAAAAACCGGATACTCATCCGCCAAAGAATAATATCCCGTATGATCGCCAAAAGGTCCTTCACGCCTTAGTTCATCCATCATAACATAGCCTTCTAAAATGATTTCTGCATGTGCTGGAACTTCAACATCAACCGTTTCGCATTTCACCAACTCCACTGACTTCTTGCGTAAAAAACCAGCAAAAACCATTTCATCAATATCCTTCGGTAACGGCGCCGTAGCAGCATAGGTAACGACTGGATCGGTACCAATTGCTACCGCCACTTCAATGCGATCATTGCCTTTGGCCTGATGCGCACGATAATTTTCAGCCCCGTTCTTATGAATATGCCAATGCATACCTGTAGTTTGTCCATCATATACTTGTAAGCGGTACATCCCAACATTTCGTTTGCCATTTACCGGGTTTTTCGTAAATACCAATGGTAACGTAATAAACTTACCAGCATCACCAGGCCAACATTTCAAAATAGGAAACTTATCTAGCGATGGCTGATCTTTAATGATCACTTCTTTACAAGGTGCATTCTTGACATACTTCGGAAAATTTACTGCTTTTTTTGCCATGGGAACAATTTTAAGTAAATCTAATTTATTTTGCATAGAAATGTAAGGTATTGAAAATATACCTTTTAAGTCCGCAGCAATATCATCAACCTTATCTACGCCAAAAGCCAGTGCCATACGTTCCATACTACCAAAAGCATTCATCAGTACGGGCATATCATATCCTTTTACATTCTCAAAGAGTAATGCTACGTTCTGATCGCCAGAGAGTTTCGACACCCGATCTGTAATTTCTGTAATCTCAAGGTCACAGTCTACTTGCTGCTTAATACGTTTTAACCAACCTCGTTCTTCTAGTGCGCGAATAAATTCACGTAAATCATTAAATGCCACGTATATACTTCCTTTCCTTGACTAAAATATCCAAATTATTTTTTCAAAATGTATTTTACAATAAAAGCACTCACTTCATACATAACCACAATAGGTACTGCTACCATCGTTTGTGATAATACATCCGGCGTAGGCGAAATAATAGCCCCTACTACAAACGACAGAACCAATATATGCTTTCGCTTATTATATAAGAAAGCCGAATTAATAATTCCAACCTTAGCCAAGACTAAAATGACTAAGGGAAGTTCAAAAATAAAACCAAAAGGCAGTAAAAACGAAATGACAAAGGATAGATATTCCGCTAATGATAACATGGGCTGTAAATCATCTGTCGCAAAACCCATAAAAAATTTAATCCCCGCTGGTAATACCAAAAAATAAGAAAATGCTAGCCCTGTAAAAAAAAGTACTACAGAGGTTGGAACTAAAACGATCGAAGCAGTACGTTCTTTTTTACTAAGTGCTGGCATAATAAAAGCCCATGCCTGATATAACACAACAGGTAATGCTAATAAAAAACCAACAAAAAAAGACACTCGCAATTGAGAAAAAAAGGCTTCCGATGGATTCATATAATATAATTTACCTGCAGGTGCTGTAATCAAATGCACTAATTCCGCAGCATAGAAGTAGCAAATCAAACTGCCAATCACCACAGCAATAATCGCAGTAATCAATCTTTTACGCAATTCTTGCAGATGATCAACTAACGACATTTTATCATTTGCCTCTTCAGCAGTTACTGGATCCTGCTCACTATCATTACTTGTTATTTCAGACATGGAGCATTCCTCACTTTTTTTCCACTGGAGTTTGTTCTACCTTCGTTGCTTCTACTTTTATTGCTTCCTCTTTACTAGCCTCACCGCTTGTTGCTCTTTTAAATTCCTGAATTCCTTTTCCAAGTGCTTTCCCCACTTCAGGCAATTTCCCAGGACCAAAAACTACTAATGCAATTACTAGAACTAATGCCAATTCAGGCATACTAAAATTAAACATTATAAAAACTTCCTTTCTGTGAGTTCATAATTATATTATACATAAAAAGTGCAAATAAGAAAAGGTTTGGTGTGGGTAAAATAAAGCCGGACTTCTCTTTTACTTAGAAGTCCGGCTTTATTTTAAATGTCATCATAAACTTTATAGGCTGTTTATGGTACTCCAAAACAGTCGAAAGAAAATGCAACCTATGGTATCACTATTAGTATTGACGTAAACCAACAAAATCAGCAACTGCATGAAATGCTTCTTTGTGTTGCAAACTCGCAGACTCAGGTATCACACTACGTGCTTTTTCTAAATAATCAGTAACACGACTATAACAATATTCAATTGCCTCTGTTTCCGTTATAATCGCTAAGCCACGTTTGATATCTTCTTCTGACATATTAGACGTCTGTACAATTTTTCGAAGTTCAGCACGATCTGGACTATGCTCTAATGCATAGATAACGGGCAATGTGACAATACCTTGTCGTAAATCATTACCTGCCGGTTTACCAATTTGCTCAGAAGAAGCCGTAATATCCAAAATATCATCGGTTATCTGGAAAGCCATGCCGATCGAATAACCATATTCTCGAAAAGCTCGTACATCAGCACTAGGTAGATCAGCTGCTAAACTTCCAAGTTCACAACTTGCTGCCAAAAAATCAGCCGTTTTTTGTGCAATACGTCCCAAATATTCTTTTTCACCTTGATCGGCATCAAATGTACTTCGATTTTGATTAATTTCCCCTTCACACATCGAACAAATAACATCGGTTAACACTTTTAGCATATCATTACTGACTCTATTTGCAATAAGCGAAAAAGCTTTTGAAAATAAATAATCACCAATCAGTACCGAGGAATGATTACCCCAGCAAGAATTAGCTGTAGGTCTGCCGCGGCGTGTAGTAGAATTATCAATAACATCATCATGTACCAGCGTTGCCATATGGATTAACTCGATAGCTACTGCCACTGGCATTAATGTTTCGTTATTACACTCTTTCGTTCGAGCACACAGATAATATAAGGCAGGTCTTAAACGTTTACCACCAGCTTCTACTAAATGTTGACTTATATCTGTTATTAACTGTTCTGGCGAATCTATTACCGAAAGCAATTCAGCCTCTAGTAGTGTTAAATCATTTTGCACAATTTCAAACATTGAATTTTTAATCACTATTTTAATCACCTACATGTAAATTCTCTTTCTATAATACACCATGATTCGCCATTACGTCTATTTTTTTTTCAATATAAGAAATATTATTTGAAACGTTTCCACTATTAGGTAATTACAAGTCGCTTGGATATACGCCATAATCTCAGCTATAATCGCTATCATAATCACGAAAACGACTGTCTTACGCACTATAAAAGTGAGAACAAATCTTTATATATAGTTTCACCAGCAACTCGAAATCTATGTTATTTATAATATATTTACATAAGAAAAGACTTGCACACTAATACATGTAAGTGTGCAAGCCTTTTACTCTAGTTATTCTATATGGTTATTATCTTCCTTAAAATACTGCATACTATTTTTCTTCCATTCTTTCGTACTAAACAACATGATATACTCGCTTATTGCTATTTGCTCTGACAATGTTTTAGCTATCGCATTACATTCTTCACGATTATGAGCATGTAGCATCGTATAAAAATTATACGGCCATCCGGGCTGCGTATCACGGGCATAGCAATGAGTCACTACTGCAAGTTTGGCAAATATTTCTCCAACTTCTTGGATTCGCTCCTCTGGTATAATCCAGGCACATAAAGCATTGGCAGCATAACCAATTTCGCGATGCCTCAGAACCGCTCCCATTTTTCTTATTTTCCCAGATTTTTGATATGTTCGCAATCGTTCTAATAATTCTTCTTCGGTAATACCTATCTGATCAGCAATTTGACGATAGGGCTCAGCGACTAGCGGAAATTCATCTTGCATAATCGCAATGATCTTTTTGTCTAACTCATCTAACATTTGTCACCTCTACTCACTTTTCTTGTCTCATGACAAATTAAATTGTACACTTACCTTAAATTTTTTAGTAGCCGGCAAATTGATTAGTTGTACCACACCAGCAAGTTTTCTAACACTATCTAGCATTTCATCTTGTGCCTTACGATTATGAGAAAATAGAGTAAACCATAAATTAAATTTTCCATCACGTTCATAATTATGAGTAACTCCACAATGTGAATTGATGAAGGTAGCAACTGCTAAAATAGCATCTGTTTCGACTTCGAGAGCTACTAATGTTCCAATATAACCCAATTTGCTTGAATCAAAAAATGGTCCAATCCGCCTGATAAACCCTTGTTTTTTTAATAATTTCAACCGTTCAATCACAATTGTTTCTTCGGTTTCTAAACGCTGGGCAATCACCGCAAAAGGACGACTATCAAAAGATAAATCTGTCTGTAGTATATTCAATAATCTTTTATCAAATGCAGTAAGCATATACAACTCCTTTATTTTTTTTGTCAATCAACGAATATAATTCTTAGGATGCCATTAAAGACTAGGCTTAACAGCGCTTATTGATAGATAACATCCTACTTTTATTCTTAGCAAAAAAGAGAACAGCCTATGCTGTTCTCTTTGGCATTTACAATTTATTTTAACAGAATCTGCTCAATTCCGTCAAGTAATTCACTACGTCCAATTCCTTTTTCTGATGAATACGCAATAATATTATCATTTTTCATTCCAAGGCCTTTTTTTATGGCAGCAAGATTTTTATTGATATTCATACGCGTCAGTTTATCAGCCTTTGTGGCAATTACCTGTACAGGTATATCATTTTCAATTAGCCAGCGGTATGTACGAATATCACTCTCCATTGGCGCATGTCGAATATCAATTAATTGACATGCCAGTTGTAAACGTGGAGATTTTAACAAATATTCTTCAATGAATTTAGCCCACTGGACACGATTCGATTTTCCCGTACGAGCGTAACCATATCCAGGTAAATCAACTAGAAAAAATTCACGCCGATCTTCTTCGCTCAGTTTCGCCATCAATCGATAAAAATTAAGAGTTTGTGTTTTTCCTGGACTGCCACTTGTACGCGCGAGACCATGTCGGCGACATAAGGAATTGATTAATGAGGATTTGCCAACATTAGAACGTCCCATAAACGCAATTTCATGTAATTCACCTACTGGATATTGATCAATCCGTACAGCAGAAGCCACATATTGTCCACTTGTAATATTAATACTTTTCTTTTCTTCATTCATTACTCTTCACCAATGCTGTTGCCAACACCTCATCCATATGTTCTACGAAAACAAATTCAAGATTTTTCCTGACATTTGCGGGTATTTCATCAATATCTCGCTTATTTTCTTTCGGCATGATAATGGTCTTAATCCCAACACGATGCGCTGCTAACACCTTTTCTTTGATACCACCAACAGGTAATACTCGTCCCCGTAATGTAATCTCACCAGTCATAGCCAAATCGTTTCTGACAGGTCTACCAGTTAAAGCCGATACCACTGCCGTTGACATCGAAATCCCTGCAGATGGACCATCCTTTGGTATACCACCTTCTGGTAGATGAATATGAATGTCCATTTTTTCTTGAAATTCTGCATCAATTCCCAGTTCATCTACTCGAGTGCGAATATAGCTAAAGCCAGCTTGCGCTGATTCGCGCATCACTTCACCAAGTTGTCCTGTGAGGATTAATTTCCCCTTACCCTTCATTACCGAAACCTCAATCGGCAATACATCACCACCAACTTGTGTCCATGCTAAACCAGTACTTACTCCAACCTGCGGTTCTTTTTCCGCTTGCGTATGGCGATATTTGGTCGCTCCTAAAAAAGTATGTATATTTTGTGCTGTCACTTTTACACTACTTCGTTTATTCTGCACAATCTGGCGAGCAACTTTACGACACAATGTAGCAATGCTACGTTCTAGGCTACGCACACCCGCTTCACGGGTATAATCACCAATTATTTTTTGTAGGATACTTTCAGAAAAAACAATCTGTTTGTCAGTTAAACCGTGATCAGAAACTTGTTTTGGAACCAAGTAACGTTTAGCAATCTGTACTTTTTCTTCTTCTGTATACCCAGGAATCTGTATAATCTCAATTCGATCTAGTAGAGGACGTGGAATATTATGCATAACATTTGCGGTAATAACCCAAAGTACACGAGAAAGATCAAACGGTACTTCCACATAATGATCACTGAAGGTATTATTTTGCTCAGGATCCAATACCTCTAACAGCGCTGCCGATGGATCGCCTCTAAAATCAGCACTCATTTTATCAATTTCATCTAGTAAAAACACAGGGTTCTTAGAACCTGCTGTACGCATACCTTGAATAATCCGTCCAGGCATCGCTCCTACATAAGTACGGCGATGACCGCGAATCTCAGCCTCATCCCGCACACCACCTAACGAAACGCGCACGAAATTCCGATCCATTGCTTTAGCAATAGAACGAGCGAGCGAAGTTTTGCCGACACCAGGCGGTCCCACTAAACACAAAATAGGTCCTTTCATTGTTTCTGTCAACTTCCGAATTGATAAATACTCTAAAATACGTTCTTTTACTTTTTCCAATCCATAATGATCATCATTTAACGTTTTTTCCGCTATATCAATATCAAGCATATCAACTGACTCTTTGACCCAAGGCAACGCAAATAAACAATCCAGATAAGTTCGAATCACTCCACTCTCCGCTACCATAGGAGGCATCTTACCTAATCGATCTAATTCCTTTTTGATTCTTTCCTCAGCTTCTTTAGTAAATTCTTGTTTTTGTAACTTTTCACGATACTCATCGATTTCAGCAGTGCGATCATCTTTTTCACCTAGTTCTTTTTGAATGGCCTTTAGCTGTTCTCGTAAATAATATTCTTTTTGAGTTTTTTCCATTTGTTTACGTACACGGACATTAATTTTCTTTTCTAATTCAAGAATTTCCATTTCCCGGCCCAGAATTTCGCATAGCTTTTCTAGACGTTCTTTCACATCAATGCCATCAAGCAATGCTTGCTTATCTTCTATTTTAAGAGATAAATGACTGGCAATCAAATCAGCCAATCGACCTGGTTCTTCTACGACAACTACCGATACTAATGTCTCTGGTGGTATTTTTTTATTAAATTTAACCCATTGCTCAAATTGATGAATTGCAGTACGTGTTAGTGCCTCAATTTCCATAGTCTTAGCTTCTATTTCATCAAATTCCTGGACTTCTACTTCGTAATAAGCTTCAACATCATCGTTATATTTAATAATTTCAGCACGATGTAATCCCTCTACCAATACTCTTATGGTACCACCCGGTAGCTTTAATAATTGTTTTACTTCTGCCACTGTACCGACATTGAAAATTTCATCTGGAGCCGGTACATCATTTTCAGCGTCTTTTTGTGCTGCAAGCATAATGAAACGGTCATGTACCATTGCTTCTTCCAAAGCACTAATCGATTTTTCTCGACCAACATCGAGATGAATGATCATATATGGGAAAACTAAAATGCCTCTAAGGGGCAGTAGTGGTATTGTTCTTGTTTTATTTGCCATAAAAGTGGCCTCCTCTAAATTGTCCTTATCTTGCTACTACTATTTTCATCTTCAGTATGTATAAATATTCTTATTTGTTGTGCAAAAATCCTTTTAAAATAACAAAAATATATTGAGCCTACCCTTATTTTTTAACCTTAATAATAAGTAGCCCTCTAAAGAGGGCTACTTACTTATATGAAATTTAAACGTTATACACCTGCAGCAGCCAAAATATCGGGTTTCTGTGATGCAATTTCCATATGAAGTTCATTCCCTATGGCTATTAAAGTATATTGCAATGCTTCATCGATAGTCTCAACCGCAATGACTTCAATTTCCATAGTACTATATAAATCTTGCCAATTTTCTTTAGGGATCAGAACTCGCCGCGCACCAGCCTGCTGTGCAGCATAGATCTTAGCACTGACTCCCCCTACTGGTTTAATGATACCATGAAGGGATAGCTCACCAGTCATTGCTATTGTATTATCAACAGGAATATGATAAATAGCTGAATAAATAGCTACCGCTATCGTAACACCAGCAGAAGGACCGTCAATAGGACCACCACCTGGAAAATTAACATGAATATCATATTTATCGAAATCAATCGAAAACCGATTGGATAGTACTGTTACAACATTTTCCAAGGAACTTTTTGCCATGCTTTTTCTTCGCATTGTACGACCTGGGGCAGCAATTTCTTCTTCATCTACTACACCTGTAAAAATCAGTTTGCCAGTACCAACGACAGCTGTCGCTTCTATTTCTGTAACAATCCCAATATTAGCACCATGTACTGCCAACCCATTTACAAACCCTACCTGAGGTTTATCAGGTACTTTTTTTTCTGGTCTAGGACTATATTGTCCAAAATTAATAACCCACTCTACATCAGCACATGATATGGATTGCCGTTGTTCATTCATTGCAACTCCTGCCGCAATCTGTATAATATTTACAACATCTCGACCATTTGTAGAATAATTTTTTATAACCTCAACCGCTTTATCAGTAATCGAAAAATTTACTTTCTTAGCAGCATTATATGCAATCCTACTTACTTCAGCAGACAATAATGGACGGAAAAAGATTTCCACACAACGAGAACGAATAGCCGGTGGAATATCTTGTGGCATACGAGTCGTTGCACCAATTAAACGAAAATCGGCAGGTAATCCATTTTGAAAAATATCATGAATATGATTTGGGATATTCGTATCTTCGCTATTATAATATGAACTTTCCAGGAACACTTTACGATCTTCTAATACTTTTAATAATTTATTCATTTGCGTACTATGTAATTCACCAATTTCATCAATAAAGAGCACCCCACCATGAGCTTTTGTAACAGCACCCGCTTTTGGTTGTGGAATACCCGCCGCTCCCATAGAACCAGCACCTTGATAAATAGGATCATGTACAGTACCAATTAACGGATCTGCGATGCCTCGTTCATCAAAACGAGAAGTCGTTGCATCCATCTCAATAAATTTTGCATTCGCCTTGAAAGGCGATAGAGGATTTCGTTTTGCTTCCTCTAGGATCAACCTTGCAGCTGCCGTTTTTCCAACTCCTGGCGGTCCATACACAATTACATGTTGTGGATTAGGACCGCATAATGCAGCACGCAATGCTTTTAAACCATCTTCCTGACCAACAATCTCAGCAAATGTAGTCGGACGAGTTTTTTCTGATAATGGTTCCGTCAAAGAAATTTCTCGCATTTTTTGCAATTTGTCTATTTCTTTTCTGGATTCACGTTCTACGGCTCCACGGTTACCCTGTTGGGAACGTAGCAAATTCCAAAAATACATTCCAATCACTATGACAAAAAAGAATTGTACTACACTAACAATATTTACTGCATAATCCATCAGTTACAAATCCTCCTTCCAAACAATCACTATCATGAATGTAGTATTATCATACAGCTTGATTTTATCCTGTAAAAAAAATACTTAATTCAGGAAGAAAGAAAGTAAAACGTAGGGGAAGACCTAAGCCTCTCCTACGTTTTAGATTATGCAGATTCTTCTTTTTTCTTATTTTTGCGATCGACAGTAACTAAAACCGGCGGTTCTTTTGCCACAACTGTTTCTTTTGTCACTGTGCATTTTGATACATCCGTACGGGATGGTACCTCATACATCACATCGCACATAATACCCTCAATAATAGCCCTAAGACCTCGTGCACCAGTCTTACGCTTTAACGCTTCTTGAGCTATAGCAACCAATGCATCTTCTTTGAACTCTAATTGTACATTATCAAGCTCCAAGAATTTTTGATATTGCTTGATCAAAGCATTCTTAGGTTCTAGTAAGATACGAACAAGGGCACTTTCATCCAAAGAATCTAGCGTAACAACGACCGGTAAACGACCGACAAATTCAGGAATAAGCCCATACTTTAAAAGATCTTCCGGCAAAATTTGTTTCAAAAGTTCACCGATTTTCTTTTTTTCTTTACTAACTACATCGGCACCAAATCCCATATTTTTCTTACCTGTGCGAGCACTGATCAGTTTATCAATACCATCAAAAGCGCCACCACATATAAATAAAATATTAGTTGTATCAATTTGGATAAATTCTTGATGAGGATGCTTGCGTCCGCCCTGAGGCGGAACACTAGCAACGGTTCCTTCTAGAATCTTAAGAAGTGCCTGCTGCACACCTTCACCTGATACATCACGAGTAATCGATGGATTTTCCGATTTGCGAGCGATCTTATCAATCTCATCAATATACACAATGCCTTTTTCAGCTTTTTCTACATCATAGTCAGCAGCTTGGATCAGCTTCAGTAGAATATTTTCTACATCTTCACCAACATAACCAGCTTCTGTAAGAGAAGTAGCATCCGCAATGGCAAAAGGTACATTTAGCAATTTCGCCAATGTTTGGGCTAATAGAGTCTTACCACTACCAGTAGGACCAAGCATGACAATATTGGACTTTTGCAGTTCAACATCATCATTCTTACTCGTAAAGTTAACGCGTTTATAGTGGTTATATACCGCTACAGCCATTGTTTTCTTCGCCATATCTTGACCAATCACATATTGATCAAGGATGTCTTTTATTTCTTTTGGCTTCGGAACATCATTCAGCTCAACATTGATATCTTCACTTAGTTCCTCTTCGATAATTTCATTACAAAGTTCAATACATTCATCACAAATATATACACCTGGACCAGCTACTAATTTTTTGACTTGTTCTTGTAATTTACCACAAAAAGAGCATTTGAGCTGACCTTTGTCATCCCCAAATTTTAACATACTATCACCTCTCTATTTGGGACTTTCTAGACGTTCGCCACGAACAACAACAGCATCAATAATACCATATTCTTTAGCCTGCTCAGCAGACATAAAGTAATCACGTTCCGTATCATTTTTAATTTTTTCTAATGGCTGACCAGTATGATGGACCATGATTCCATTAAGAATTTCTCTGGTTCGTAGTATTTCTCTTGTTTGAATTTCAATATCAGTAGCTTGCCCTTGTGATCCACCTAACGGCTGGTGAATCATAATACGAGCATAAGGAAGTGCATAACGTTTACCTTTAGCACCTGCCGTCAGCAATAATGCACCTGCACTTGCAGCTTGACCCATGCAAGTAGTAGAAACATCAGGCTTTACATGCTGCATTGTATCATACATAGCCAATGCAGCTGTTACTACGCCACCTGGACTATTAATATATACATGAATATCCTTATCCGGATCTTCTGACTCCAAAAACAACAGTTGGGCAATAAATAAATTTGCTACATTGTCATCAATAGGGCCACCAATAAATATGATACGATCTTTTAGGAGTCGAGAGTAAATATCGTAGGATCGTTCCCCACGACTAGATTGCTCTACTACTATTGGTACAAAGTTCATATTAATACACCTCTATTGGTTTATTACTCTTTCTCTACGCTATCAATAATAAGCTGAGCAGCTTTTTTACGCAGGATAGAATCAACCACAAAAGACATTCTACCTTGCTGTGCAATAATTGCTTTGACATCTGCTAGTTCAGCGCCATAGCCTTTTGCAATCACACCAATTTCTGCATCAATTTCCTCAACGCTTACTTCTAATGCTTCTGCTTTTACAATTGCTTCTAGCAACATATCAGTCTTTACGCCTACTACTGCGGATTCACGATAATTTTCTCGAAGAGCATTCATATCTGAATTCATATATTTCATGTAATCGTCAAGCTTCATGCCACGACTTTCCAAATTGGCACTTAAGTCTTCAATCATTTTAGAAATACGGTCTTCTATCATAATTTCAGGGATCTCAACTGTTGCATTTTCAACAGCCTGTTTAATTGCTTCATTACGGAATTCATTTTTTGCTTTGTCAGCAGCAGCCACTTCCAACTTATTCTTAATGTCAGCTTTTAATTCCTCTACAGTATTAAATTCACTTACATCTTTAACAAATTCATCATCTACTTCTGGTAATTCTTGACGTTTTACATCATTGACAGTTACCTTAAAAACAGCATCTTTACCTGCTAAGTCAGCAGCGTGGTACTCAGTAGGGAAAGTTACCTTTACATCTACGGTTTCACCAGCTTTTACACCAAGAAGTTGCTCTTCAAAACCAGGAATAAAAGTATTGGAACCGATTTGTAACGGATGACCTTTACCTTCACCACCAGGGAATGCTACATCATCAACAAAACCTTCAAAATCGATAATAGCAAAATCACCATTTTCAATTGCTACACCTTCAGCAACTACCATTTTAGCGTGACTATTGCGCATTGTTTCAACTTGAGCATCAATTTGCTCTGTTGTAACTTCTGCAACTGTTTCCGCTATTTTGAGACCTTTATATTGACCCAAAGTAAGTTCTGGTTTAGCAACTACAGTAACTTTAAAGGCTAAATCTTTATCTTCAGCCAACGTAATCACATCAATTTCAGGACGACTTACGGGCTCAATATTATTTTCTTCAAGTGCTGTTGCATAAGCAGGACTCGCTAATATTTCAAATGCTTCATCCAATAACGCTTCTTTACCAATATGACGTTCCAAAATATTACGAGGAGTTTTCCCCTTACGGAAACCAGGAATATTTACTTTATTTGATAGTTTACGGTATGCCTTCTCCACTGCTTTTGCTACTTCAACTTGTGGTACTTCAATAGTAAATACCACTTTATTATTGTCTATTTTTTCCATTGTTGCTTTCATTTATACTATATCCTCCCTATGTAATTAGTCGGCGAGATCATCTTAATCGCCAAAAAATAGTATTACTATCTCAACATAAATTTATGTTGTTTGTAATTTTTCCCTCAAATTAGGCAGTAATTTCCCTACCTTTATAATACCATAGCCTTTATGATACCATAAGTATCTAACAAAAACAAGATATACGCAAAAAAACCCAGCTGCCAACCTACCATCTTTTATTATCATTCACGCACACTAAGCTAACACTACTGCATATTATGTAATAAATCAGCATAAAGGGAGGCTAGACCATTGTATTATTGCCTTCAAGATTCCTGCAAACTAGTCAAAGGTAATACTCGCGCTGCAATCTATGATTTTAAAACCGGTAAAGTTCATTCTATTAATATGGATGCAGCCAACCTACTAACTGCCTGTCGCGATCATCCCATCCAAGATTTATGGGACATAAACTCTCCCGATACGGCACACTACATGGACTTTTTAAATAAATTAAGTGGTAAAAATTTGGGAGGTTACCAAACTACCAAACCAAATGTAACCTTAGAAGAACTCCCACCCAAATCATCAAACAGGTTAGACTTTATTTGGCTAGAACTCACCTCTGCCTGCAACAGCAAATGTCTTCATTGTTATGCCGAGTGTGGACCATCATCTAGCACTCCTGATCAAGTACCTCATGAGCGCTGGTTATCACTGATTGACGAAGGCAAACAAGCAGGCGCTACAGCGATTCAGCTTATAGGCGGCGAGCCACTATTATACCCAGCATGGCGTGAGCTTGTCATAAGGGCCCATCAGCTCGGTTATGCATACATCGAAATATTCACGAATGCTACTTTAATTGATGATGATTGTATCGACTTTTTCAAAAAATATCATGTAAATATTGCCACAACTATTTATGCTGATAATGCTGAAGTTCATGATAAAATCACCTTACAACCAAATAGTTTTACCAAAACAATGACAGCCATCCAGAAAATGCGTTCTGCTGACATCCCCCTCCGCATTGCATCTATTATTATGAAAGCCAACGAATGCGAAGTCTCAAATATTATGAAGTTATATAAAAAATTCGGTATGGAAGGCGTCTATCCTGACATTGTTCGTCCTACTGGTAGAGGTAATGACGAAGATTTACTACCAGTGCACTATTCTAAACCTCTTATTCAGCCACCCTTTTATACCGATGAATATTCATTTGTCGATGCACATAATTACCATAGTTGCTTAGCTGGTAAAATTGCAATTACAACAACAGGAGATGCTATTCCTTGTATCTTTGCCAGAAATCAAATATGTGGAAATATTTTGAAAAACTCATTAGCTGAAATACTTAGCAAGCAACCGCTTACAACATGCTGGCAAACTACCAAAGATCATATTACTAAATGTAAAGACTGTGAATACCGTTATGCTTGCTCTGATTGCCGCCCATTAGCCCAAAGTATTGATTCCCAAAAATCTTGGTTGGCTGATCCTCAAAACTGTGCTTATAACCCCTATACTGGCAAATGGCAAAATTCGTTAAATCCTAATGAATCAAAAGGAGGATAACTACGTGTATTACGATGATAACGACCAAAGAGCAAAGTGGGATCGTCCCGAAATCGAGGACTGGGATGATGACGAAGATCTTTCGCGCATCACTTATGGTTGCACACCAAACCCTCATCAATGTTGGCCTCGTCCTTGTTGGCCTCAGCAACAATGTTGGCCTCGTCAACAATGCTGGCCCCGTCCTTGTTGGCCTCGTCAAGTATGTTGGCCTCGCCAACATTGCTGGCCTCACCAACCACAGCCATGCTGGCCCCATCAACAATGTTGGCCTCGCCGTTAATAACAAAACATTCTTTCCTTTTTAAAAAGAGCAAATTAGACACTGGTCCTTCTAGTGTCTAATTTGCTCTGTTATGTTATAAAATTTACTTTTTTCTTACTTAGTGTAAAGATTGCATAAATATTCTTCTATCATACTTCCATTTTATTATAAGTGTTGTATACTTAGTCTCATCTCAAATTTTAGTTGATATTTGGCAACTATAACACACATAATAACTTCGGAGGTTGATTATTCATGATGAAATTATTACGGCGAGTATTGATTGGCAGACCTTTGCACAACCAAGAAATCAGCCATGAAACTCTGCCAAAATGGAAAGCACTTGCCATATTTTCTTCAGATGCCTTATCATCAGTCGCTTATGGTCCTGAGGAAATCCTACTAATGTTAACACTACCAGGAATCATAGCCTATGGCTATTTAGCTCCAGTTGCATTTGCTATCTTGACTTTGCTCGCTATTGTCACGATTTCCTATGTACAAGTAGCGAAAGCCAACCCTGGTGGTGGTGGTTCCTATTCTGTGGCAATAAAGAATCTTGGTGAAATACCAGCTTTAGTAGCTGCTGCCGCTTTATTCGCTGATTATACTCTGACAGTAGCTGTGAGTGTGTGCGCTGGTACCGCTGCTATTTCATCAGCTTTCCCTCAAGTAGCTGCATATGAAGTGTCAATTGATCTAGCCGTCTTATTTGGCATTTTAATGTTAATCAATCTACGAGGAGTACGAGAAGCTTCTACAACTTTTGTTTACCCGACTTATGCCTTTATTTTCGGTATCATCGCACTCATTGCCACAGGAATCTACCAAGCCCTTACACATCAAATACCCGTTATTCCTGCTGAATCACTCGCCAAGCAATTCGATTGGGCAATGTTAGTATTAATTTTGCGCGCCTTTGCCAACGGCTGTAGTTCGATGACTGGAATTGAGGCCATTTCAAATGGTGTGCCAATGTTTCGTTCACCAGAAGTACGCAATGCAGCAGTCACTACTTACTGGATGTCAGGTATTTTGGGCGTTATGTTTCTAGGTATTTCCTTTCTAATTATGCATTTTCATCTTTTACCAATAGAAGGTATCACTGCCTTATCACAAATTGCTGAGCTGACTTTCGGACGTGGTTGGTGCTATTATTACATCCAAATTACTACAATGGTAGTACTATATTTAGCTGCTAATACTTCATTTAATGGTTTACCCTCTTTATTATCTTTAATAGCCAAAGATGGCTATATGCCTCGTTATCTAGGCGTGAGAGGAGAACGACTCAGTTTTTCTAACGGCATTATACTACTTAGCGTAGTAGCCGGTCTATTAATTTTTATCTATCAAGGAAATACTGAACATTTGATTTCACTGTATGCTATTGGCGTTTTCCTCTCATTTACCATTGCACAAACAGGCATGGTTGTTCATTGGCGAAAAGAAAGAACTCCAGGTTGGATGATTCGCGCTACTATCAATACACTTGGCGCAATCGTCACTGGAATTGTCGTACTGATTATCGGTATTACTAAGTTTTCTCATGGCGCCTGGGCTGTCATTGTCTTTATTCCATTTATGATCTTTATTTTCAAAAAAATCCGTTCGCATTATAACGATATGTCAGAGCAGCTACACTTACCAATAGAAGAGTTCGATCCGGCAATTCCTACCAACCTTATAGCGGGTAGAAATCTAGTCATTGTGCCCGTCGCCACCCCTACTAATATTGTAGCGCAAACCCTTAAATACGCAAAAAGTATCAGCAAAGACGTTACAGCTCTTCATATTGCTACCGATGAAGAAACAGGCCTAAAAGTCGCAGAAAAATGGTGTGCCTGGAATCCCGGCATTGAGTTAGTAACGATTTACTCACCTTACCGCTTAGTCATTCAACCTCTACTGAACTATATCAGCCAACTGGAACGTCAAAAAAATCCCGAAGATTTTATTACGATCTTAATCCCTGAATTCCAGACCAAAAAATGGTGGCATCGTTTACTGCATAATCAGACAGGCTGGGTTCTACGTACCTTACTCATTCTTCGAGAAAATGTCATTGTCACTACCGTTCCTTTCCATCTTAAAAAATGAATTATACCAAGAAAACCTGCAGCAAGAATTCGATCAGAATACTTGCTGCAGGTTTTCTTTTACTACCCGCTATTTGCCAAGGCATTAAAGTAAGTCTGGTTGTAGAGAAGCAAATGACATGTAGCTTGTTAGATTGAAATACAAAAAGAGACTTTTAAGATTTCGCTTAAAAGTCTCGTAATTATTGTGGTGCGGGAAAGAGGACTTGAACCTCCACACCTTGCGGCGCCAGATCCTAAGTCTGGTGCGTCTGCCATTCCGCCATTCCCGCATAAATGGTGGCTCACCCGCGGCTCGAACGCGGGACACCCTGATTAAAAGTCAGGTGCTCTACCAACTGAGCTAGTGAACCGTAGTGGCAGGGGTAGCTGGACTCGAACCAACGCATACGGGAGTCAAAGTCCCGTGCCTTACCAACTTGGCTATACCCCTATACGTTGTTGTTGTAAGTTACTTATTTAATGGGGTGGCTGAAGGGGATCGAACCCTCGCAATAACGGAACCACAATCCGCCGTGTTGACCGCTTCACCACAGCCACCATAATTTCACTTACATTCCTTAACGACAAGATTTATTTTATCATATCGTTTTTACTCTGTCAAGCATTTTTTAAAATTTATTGTAACTTTATAACGTCACAAGACCAGTCACTTTTTCAACAACTTTGTCAGTATAACACATTAAAAACATTTTGACAATACTACCTCATCAGTAAATTTCAAATTAAATTTTCACTATACTATACCTACTCCATGCCAAACAAAAAGATACTTGAAGTAATCTTCAAGTATCCAAATAAGCGAATGGTGACCCCGGCAGGATTCGAACCTGCGACCTCTTGATTCGTAGTCAAGCGCTCTATCCAGCTGGGCTACGGAGTCAGTTGTTACTATTTAAAGCACTTATTTAGTATAAGTGTTTTAATCTACAATGTCAATACTTTTTTACATTTCACTTTTAAATTCTTTTAAATATAATAATTTTCTGTATTCCAACTAATTGAATACTAATAGAATAATTCGCAAAAAAATTACCCTCCTACTTAAAAGCAAGATGGTAATCATATACATTATTCCTAAATTCTATCTAAAAATAGCCTGAGAAATTCTCGCTAGATTTCTTGCGTGCTTTTCATTTTCACGATTCTGTCGATCATTATACTCTCGATCACTTTCATTAGGACGTCGCTCCATTGCACGCTCATGTCGCTCATTTTCCATACGTTTTGCTTCAAACCGGTCATCTTGTTGTTGCATGGTGATGGATTGATTATGCAGCGGAGAAGCTTCTATTATAGATGTGCCTATACCAAGTTGCATCATGCCGATTATGGAGCATATCATGATTTTTTCAGCTATAGTTTTCATAAAATCAATCTCCTTGTTAAATACTATATCAATACTATATCATCAAAATGTGACAAAATTATGACCAGTTAGAAACTTTAACTATTTCTATCAATCACCTTTTTATTAGCACCATAAGGATAAAGATCAAAAAAAGATACTCTTGATAAGTCCAGTGAACTTATCAAGAGCTGCTAAAAAACATACATAATCCTATTCCAAACATTTTGCAATATATAATAGTGAGATCTCTTATATTACAAAGACTTAATTGCCCGATGCGCAATATCCTTACGATAATGCATACCTTTAAATTGTATTTTACCAACCGCTTGATAAACCTTATCTACAGCCTGTTTGATATCCGAATCGATAGCTGTTACCCCTAAGACGCGACCACCATTCGTGACAAACTGACCATCCTTGCTAGCAGTACCTGCATGAAATACATAAGCGCCTGCTTGTTGCGCCTCTTCGATACCACTCATGACATCACCGCTATTATATTTACCAGGATAACCACCCGATGCCATAACAATGCAAACAGCCGCTGCCTTTTTCCATTTGATTTCAACATCCGCCAGTGTACCATCAATACAAGCTTCCATAATGGTAACCAAATCGCTATCGAGTAGTGGCAATACCACTTGCGTTTCTGGATCACCAAAACGTGCATTAAATTCAATTACCTTTGGACCCGCATCCGTGATAATCAATCCAGCATATAAACAACCACAGTAAGGAGTCCCTTCACTATTCATTGCATCAATCGTAGGCTGAAGGATTTCCTTCATTACTTGTGCACTAATAGCTGGAGTAATAACTGGCGCCGGTGCATATGCTCCCATTCCGCCTGTATTTGGTCCTTGATCATGATCATAGACTCGTTTATGATCTTGAGCAGCTACCATGGGTACGATTGTTTTTCCATCTGTAAAGGCCAAAATCGAGGCTTCTTCACCTACTAAAAATTCTTCAATGACGACTTGACTACCAGCTTGGCCAAAAGCATTATCACACATTATCATATCAACAGCTTCTAGAGCTTCAGCAAGTGTCATCGCCACGACTACCCCTTTACCTGCTGCAAGCCCATCTGCTTTCACTACTACAGGTGCCCCTTGTTTGGTGATATACTCTTTCGCTGCCTCAGCATCTGTAAATACAGCAAATCCAGCTGTTGGAATGTTGTATTTTTCCATTAAATATTTAGCAAACGCTTTAGAACCCTCAATGCGAGCAGCACTCTTCGTTGGTCCAAAGGCTTTTAGTCCTTGTTCACCAAGGGCATTTACGATACCATTTGCCAAAGGCACCTCTGGTCCTACCACTGTAAGATCAATATGATGCGATACAGCGAATGTTACTAACGCAGCATTGTCGTTGATATCCATCGTTACACATTCAGCAATTTTAGCAATACCTGGATTACCAGGAATACAGTAGATCTTTCCTACTTTTTTGCTTTCTTTTAATTTCAAAACCAATGCATGCTCACGTCCGCCACTACCGATCACTAATATATCCACCAAATATCACCTCTTATATAAAATTGGGGGTCAGATTTGACCCCCATCTAGTAACTACATAGGATTAATGTTTAAAATGCCGTACACCAGTGAATACCATTGCAATACCATGTTCATCAGCTGCCTGAATGGACTCTTCATCTCGCATGGAACCGCCTGGTTGGATAATCGCTGTAATACCAGCTTTTGCAGCGGTATCAACAGTATCACGAAACGGGAGAAATGCATCAGAAGACATCACTGCGCCTTTACTTTTTTCACCAGCTTGTTCTAAAGCGATGGCAGCTGAACCAACTCGGTTCATTTGACCAGCTCCCACACCCAAGGTTTGATAATCACCAGCTACTACAATCGCATTCGATTTTACGTGTTTTACCACTTTCCAAGCTAACATTAATTGTTCCCATTCCTTAGCACTAGGTTGACGTTTCGTGACCACTTTCATATCATCACAAACTTCTGTCGCCATATCACGTTCTTGTATTAACATACCACCTGAAACTTTTTTAATATCCGCTTGTTTGCTACCTGCTTGCAATGCACTCGCAACAATCAGACGGATATTTTGTTTTTTACTGAGAATTTCAAACGCATCTTCGCTATAACCAGGAGCAATCACCGCTTCTACAAATAATTTGCTAATTTGTACAGCTGTCACCACATCGACTTCACGATTCAGTCCAACAATACCGCCAAAGGCTGATACCGTATCCGCTTGATAAGCTTTACTATATGCTTCTGATAAATCATTACCAATCCCTGTACCACAAGGATTCGTATGTTTTATAATCGTCGCTGCTGGTTTATCAAATTCTGCTACAATGCTATAAGCAGCTTCGACATCTACAATATTATTAAATGATAGTTCTTTTCCATGTAGTTGACGAGCGTTTGCTATACCACAGCTTGCAACATTCTTTTCTCGATAAAAAGCAGCTTGCTGATGAGGATTTTCACCATAACGCAACGATTGTACTTTTTCATATACCAAATGCACAGTATCAGCAAATTGACCTTCGCCTAGCTGCTGCGCTAAATAACCAGCAATACAGGCATCATATTCTGCTGTATGGTTAAAAGCTTCTTTAGCAAGTGCCATCCGGTAATTTGGCGAAATATCGCCTCCTTGTGCTAGTTGTTGCAAAATATCGGCATAGCGTTCTGGATTGACAACAACCGTTACAAATTTAAAATTCTTGGATGCTGCCCGAATCATAGCCGGTCCACCAATATCAATATTTTCTACTGCATCTTCAAGTGAAACATCAGGTCGTTCGATCGTTTGACGGAAAGGATATAAATTAACTACTACCATATCAATGCCAGGAATATTATGTTTTTCCATAGCTTCCACATGAGCAGCATTATCACGAACAGCTAAAATACCACCATGAATATATGGATTTAGAGTTTTTACCCTCCCATCCATTATTTCTGGAAAACCAGTTACTTCGCTGACATAGCGAACAGGTATTCCCGCCTCTTTCAGCGTTTTCATCGTACCACCAGTAGAAATAATTTCAATACCATAACTATGAAGTTGTTTAGCAAATTCTACAATACCAGTTTTATCTGATACGCTAATCAGCGCTCGTTTTATATTCATTTTGATTCCTCATCCCTCAATAATTTTTACATTACGTCCCTCAATACACAGACGCTTTGTGCAGTATAAGCGAATGGCCTGCGAATACAGAGTATGCTCTACCTTAATAATACGATCCGCTAAGCTATCAGCTGTATCACCCGGAAGTACAGGCACTGCTTGTTGCATAATAATAGGTCCCGTATCCATACCTTCATCAACAAAATGAATTGTACAACCAGAAACTTTAGCACCATATGCGATCACCTGTTCATGAGCATGCAGTCCAGGAAATGCAGGTAGTAAGGATGGATGAATATTCATAATGCGACCAGAAAACAAGCTGATTAGATGTCCACTCAAAATACGCATAAAACCTGCTAATACAACAAGTTCTACATTATAAAAAGAAAGTTTTTCCGCAATAGCCGCCTCAAAATCTTGCTTCGTGGCAAAATCTTTACGCTCAATACAGATCGCCGGAATACCAGCAGCAGTAGCAATCTCTAGGACTTTAGCATTAGCATGATCACTAATGACCACACCAATTACAGCCTGTAATTTTCCACCTTTAATATTTTCTAATATGACCTGCATATTACTACCGCGTCCTGAAGCTAATATGCCTAGTACTGTGTCACTCACCAAATATGCCACCCTTCAGTACAGCCTCACGTGGCCCTTGTGTTACATGACCAATTACATAGGAAGTTTCTCCGCGCGAAGTAAGATCTTGTCTCACAGCTTCTACTTCAGACTGAGGCACAACCAAAATCATACCAATTCCCATATTAAATGTCCGATACATTTCCGGCCAAGCAACATTACCCCACTCTTGCAACGAAGAGAAAATTTGCGGAACTGGCCAAGCTTCGGTATTGACCTCCACTCCACAGCCCTCAGGTAATACGCGAGGAATATTTTCATAGAATCCGCCGCCAGTAATATGTACCATACCACGGATATCAAATTTTTCGATTAAAGGCAAACATGCCTTAGGATATAATTGGGTTGGTACCAATAATTCCGCACCAATTGTTTTCCCAAGTTCAGGAATATATTGATCAATCGCAAACTGTTTTAACTCAAAACAGATCTTTCTCACCAATGAGTAACCATTTGAATGTAATCCACTAGAAGGTAATCCAATAAGTGCATCGCCCGGTTTTATCGTTTCGCCAGTGATGAGTTTTGAACGTTCTGCCACACCAACAGCAAAACCGCCAATATCATATTCACCATTTTTATAAAAGCTAGCCATTTCTGCTGTTTCACCACCAATTAGTGAACAGCCTGACTCTGAGCAAGCCCCAGCAATACCACTAACAATTGCAGCAACTTTTTCAGGTTCTAATTTTCCCACAGCTAAATAATCGAGGAAAAATAAAGGTTCTGCACCTTGTACTAAAATATCATTTACACACATGGCAACTGCATCCTGACCAATCGTGTCATGTTTATCTGCCATAAAAGCAACACATAACTTCGTGCCAACTCCATCAGTACCCGATACTAAAACTGGTTGCTTATATTTTGCAACATTCAGCGCAAATAAACCACCAAAACCACCAATATCACCTAATACTTCAGGCCGATAGGTAGCTTGTACATGTTTTTTCATTAAATCAACGGCTTTATTGCCGGCATCAATATCTACACCAGCTTCACGATATGTCAATTGGCTCATCTAGGGGCCCCCTGTTCAAAAACATATTTTCCATTTCCACAAGTCTGTCCACAAGGCTTACTGCCTGGATAGTCAGAATTAAAACAAGCATAACACATATTTTGATACTTTGCCTTACTAACCGATTTCGAAAGTCCTTCGATTGTAAGATAATGCAACGAATCAGCACCAATAAACTCTCTAATTTCTTCCACATTCTTCGTGGCAGCAATCAATTCCTTGCGCACTGATGTATCAATACCATAGTAGCAAGGGTAGCCAATTGGCGGTGAACTAACGCACATATGCACAGCAGTAGCTCCTGCTTCTTTTATCATCCGTACAATCTTACCACTAGTTGTACCACGTACAATAGAGTCATCTACCATAATAACCGATTTTCTCTTAACTACAGACCGAACCGCATTTAATTTAATTTTAACACTTAAATCGCGTTCCTTTTGATCAGGCTGAATAAAAGTACGTCCAATATAACGATTTTTTATCAAACCTTCAGCAAAAGGTATTCCAGATTCTTGGCTAAAACCCAAAGCCGCTGTCGTTCCCGAGTCAGGTACCGAAATCACAATATCTGCCTTTAGACCACTTTGCCTAGCTAATGCTCGTCCCATTTCAAGTCTAGCTTGATATACACTTTGTCCATCAATAACGCTATCAGGTCTAGCGAAATAGATATATTCAAAGATACATATTGATTCACAATTTTTTTCACCAAAATCAAACGATTGTATTCCATTATCATCAATTACAACCATTTCCCCTGGTTCTACATCGCGAACAAATTCTGCATCTACCGTATCAAGAGCACATGATTCCGATGAAATCACATAACCACCGTCGCTCAACTTACCAATACACAACGGACGCATTCCATGGGGATCACGCACGCCAATCAATTTTTCTTCGGTCATGATGACTAGGCAATATGCTCCCTCAATTTTGGATAGGCTTTCCACAACTTTTTCTTCTAACGTAGCTTTACGTGACCGAGCAATCAGATTTACAATGACTTCACTATCAATGGATGTTTGGAAAATGCTTCCGTTTTCTTCCATCTCCATTCTTAGTTGTCCAGCATTCGTCAGATTACCGTTATGAGCCAAACTAATATGGCCTCCTGAATACTTAACTTTCAGTGGTTGCGTATTGATTAAAGAACTAGAACCGGTAGTCGAATATCGTACATGGCCAATGGCAATATATTGTCCAGGCAAATCGGGTAGCTGATGACGAAACACTTCATTCACTAATCCCATACCTCGCGATACATCCATCCAAGAACCATCGGTTACTGCAATGCCCGCGCTTTCTTGACCTCGATGTTGCAGAGCATATAAACCCCAATATGTATGTTTAGCTACATTATTATGACGGGAATATATACCGAAAACACCACACTCGTCGTGCATTTTATCACAGTCTAAAATCATGCTTTTTCTCCTGTTAAACGATAAAGTACTTCTTTATAAGCTTCCTCAACATTGCCAAGATCGCGACGGAATCTGTCTTTATCCATTTTTTCACCCGTTACACTATCCCAGAAACGGCAAGTATCAGGAGAAATTTCATCACCTAATAATACTTCACCTTTATGTACACCAAATTCTAATTTAAAATCAATTAATTCTAGATTCTTGCCTTTTAAATAAGTACTTAAAATTTCATTAATCTTAAGAGCATAATCTTCCATTGTTTTTACTTGCGCTTCCGTAGCAAGCCCCATCATCTTGATGTGGAAATTATTAATTAATGGATCACCAAGATCATCATTTTTATAGTACATTTCAACAACAGTCTGTGGAAGTTTTCTACCTTCTTCCCAGCCTATTCTTTTCGCTAGGCTACCTGCAGCAATATTTCGCACTACCACTTCTACTGGTAGAATTTCCAATGATTTAACTAACATTTCTCTTTCACTTACCATACGAACGAAATGATGAGGAACACCATGCTTCGTAAGCAAATTAAAGAAGAATGTAGATATTTTATTGTTTAATACACCTTTACTTTCAATTGTACCCTTTTTTTCACCATTAAAAGCAGTTGCATCATCTTTAAAATATACTAACAATTCACTTTCGACATCCGTTTTGTATACTCGTTTCGCTTTACCTTCATATATAGGTTGTTTTTCCATAATAAAACCCCTCCAACATATTTTTATTTTACTAATTTTGCGGAAAGTCTAACAGCTTTTTGTTCCACTTCATCTGCCATTTTTTTGCGATAGTCAGCAAGCTTATCAATTAACTGAACATGTTTACCAGCCATAATTTGGACTGCAAAAATTCCAGCATTTTTTGCACCATTAATAGCCATTGTAGCAACTGGAATACCTGCAGGCATTTGTACAATACTGAGCAGTGAATCAAGTCCATTGAGAGAAGTACTGTTAATTGGCACACCAATCACTGGTAGTGTTGTATAAGCAGCAATGACTCCTCCTAAATGAGCAGCAGCACCAGCAGCAGCAATGATTACTTCAACACCTCGTTCCCGGGCTTCAGAAGCAAAAGTATGTACTTTATCCGGTGTGCGATGCGCAGAAGCTACCACTACTTCCGTTTCTATATTAAATTCAGTCAACAACTGAACGGCTGGCTCTACAAGACCCCAATCAGAGTCACTTCCCATTATAATGGCTACTTTCATAAAAAAATCCCTACCCTTTCTTACTATTGTATGAACATGTATTAATCTAGGCCTATCTGTTTATTCATTCAAAAATACTAGACGTATAATAACCAAAATGGCTAATACATATACAATCCAATGTACCTCTTTATGACGACCCGTCAACACCTTTAACAATGGATATAATACTAATCCAAAAGAAACACCATTTGCAATGCTATAAGTAAACGGCATCATTACTATCGTCATAAAAGCCGGCATAGCCTCAGTGAAATCAGCGAAATTGATGTACTTCACACTCTCCATCATCAAACAACCAACAATAATCAAAGCAGGCGCAGTAGCTGCATCAGGGATCAAACTAACAACAGGTGTAAAAAAGAGTGCCAAAAGAAATAGTACACCACAAACAACAGCCGTGAGACCAGTACGCCCTCCTGCCGCTACACCAGCAGCGCTTTCAACAAAAGCGGTAATCGTGCTTGTCCCAAGAAGCGACCCAAGACTCACTCCTGTTGCATCTACCAGCATAGCTTTGCCGATACCAGGAATCTTCCCATCTTTATCCATGATACCAGCTTTACTAGTTGTACCTACTAATGTTCCCATCGTATCGAATAATTCTACAAAGGTAAAGGTAAAAATAATGGTAGTTAACCCCATACCAAGCGCTCCAGCAATATCAAGAGCAAAAAATGCATTGTTACTAAAATCCGGAATGGCTACTGGTACAAAACCTGTTGGGACTTTTACCATGCCCATACCAATACCAAGTAAAGTCGTCATAATAATACCAATCAACATTGCACCTTTTACTTTGCGCGCTATTAAAATGCTGATAAAAATAAGACCAAATACTGCTAATAATACTTCCTTATCAGCAAGTTTCCCCATTTCAATAATCGTTTCAAACGATAATGGTGTACCATTACCATGAGCGGACACAATCTTTTCTAAAGTAGGAGGAATGAGAGATAAACGAATACTCATAATGCCTGAAAGTTTTAAACCAATAATCGTGATAAACATGCCAATTCCTACAGTAATCGCATGTTTTAACGAGTTAGGCATACCTTCTACTAACAATTGACGAACTTGAGTCAATGTCAAAAGAAGAAAAACCAAACCCGAAATAAATACAGCACCTAATGCAATTTGCCAAGAAACTCCCATGCCAATAACAACAGTAAAAGCATAGAATGCATTCAATCCCATACCTGGAGCTAAAGCAATTGGATAATTAACAAATACCCCCATCATAATGGTAACCAAACCCGAGCCAATAGCAGTGGCTAATAAGACTGCATTTTTATCCATTCCAGCTGATCCTAAAATACTAGGATTGACGAACAAAATATATGCCATCGTCATAAAAGTAGTAATACCAGCCATAACCTCTGTCTGTACATTGGTATTACGCTCTGTCAATTTGAAGATTTTATTTAACACAAATTCTAGTTCTCCTTTATATATAGTTAAGAATAAATTCTTCAAACACCTCCATTATAAAGCAATAACCCAGGCAGGGAAAATCGCATCGAAGAATGAGCGAAACCTCCCCGCCCGGGTTTTTATCCCATCGGTGTAACACTATCATAGTGTCTGTACCACTTGGTCACAAGCCATCATCATTGCAAGTAAATGATCGTTACAACGATGTTGCGGAACCCTAGGTACACTTTCACTCGTAGTTAGACAATTTACGGTCGTCCTGTAGAAACGCTTGAGCCTTATTCTCAAATTTATACGAGTTATATTTTATTAACGCTATTATTTTACAACATACAGCAAAAGCTGTCAATAAACCGTGAACGTTATTTAATTTTTCTGTTTTAATATTCGGATTTTAATTTTTCCTTTTTGTCTTTTTTCTTTTTTGGGGCAGTAACATAGCACGCAGTAGCACCACCACACTAAAAATAGTAGGAATAAACCACTCCAGCCAATACTGTTGTTCAACGAATAATGTTATTACTTGATCACCTATTACCATTTTTCCCGCTGTCCAGCCCAAAAAAACTGAACCTGCTATGATAATAACCGGCCATTTTTGAATCAATATACCAATGAATCTACTCCCCCAGATAATGATTGGGATACTAATAATTATGCCCATAATTAATAAACTTATTTTCCCTTGCGCGATACCAATAATAGCAATCACATTATCAAGACTCATAACAACATCAGCAATGATAATGGTTTTGATGGCATCCCATACGTTTTTCTTAGCTTCTAGATTTTGATGATGACGGCCATCGGCAAGTAGCTTAATAGCAATCCAAAGTAGCAGCACTCCACTAATCATTTGCAAATAGGGTATGGTAAGAATTAGTACTGCCAGAAAAATCAAACCAATCCGCAAAACAATAGCACCGCCACTACCAAATAACATCACGACTTTTTGCTGCTCCGGTGTCAATTTACGGCTAACTAAAGCAATCACTAGCGCATTGTCACCACTAAGTAAAATATTAATCATTATAATACTAAATAAAGGCACTATATACTCCACTTTACTAACCTGCCCTTACAGTACAAAATCAAGTACTATACATTAGTATTTCCTACAATTAAGAAATAATGTATATTACATTCATTTTTCATTGTATGTAATGGGCATAAAAAAAGTGCGGTTTTATAAACCGCACTCATCTAAACCGATTAAATATCAAGTCCTTCACCATTTAGGATTCGATTCATGGTTTTCATTGCACACATTTTGCCACACATCGTGCATGTATCTTCTTGTTCAGGAACTGATGACTCACGATATGCTTTAGCTTTTTCCGGATCAATTGCCAGTTCAATCATTTTATTAAAATCAACATCAGCCCGCGCTTGACTCATTTGATTATCCCAGTCTCTAGCACCTTTCACACCTTTGGCAATATCAGCGGCATGAGCAGCAATTCGAGTAGCAATAATGCCTTCTTTCATATCATCCATAGTTGGCAAACGCAAATGTTCTGCTGGAGTAACATAGCACAAGAAATCTGCACCAGCAGAAGCAGCAATGGCTCCCCCAATCGCACTCGTAATATGATCATAACCAGGTGCAATGTCTGTTACTAATGGCCCCAGAATATAAAATGGTGCGCCATGGCATAATCGTTTCTGTAACATGATATTACCTTGAATTTCATTAATCGCCATGTGCCCAGGTCCTTCAACCATAACTTGTACATTTTTTTCCCAAGCTCTTTTGGTAAGTTCGCCTAGTACAATCAATTCATGAATTTGCGCTGCATCGGTAGAATCATTCGTTGATCCTGGGCGACATGCATCACCAAGACTGATTGTAACATCATATTTGGCACAGATATCAAGCACACGGTCATAATGCTCATAAAAAGGATTTTCACTATTATTTAGCTCCATCCATGCAAATAACAACGAACCGCCGCGAGATACAATATTCGTTAACCGTTTATTTCTTTTTACTTTTGCTGCTGTTTCGCGGTTGAGTCCTGCATGAATGGTCATGAAATCTACGCCATCTTCTGCATGTTTTTCAACAACTGATAAAAACTCCTCCGCTGTAATGCTTTTTAATTCTTTATCCAAAAAACCAACGGCATCATACATTGGTACTGTACCAATCATAGCAGGTGACATTTCAATTAATCTACGACGAAACTTTCTCGTTTTGCCAAAACAGCTCAAATCCATGATCGCATCGGCTTTCATATCAATGGCTTTTTGTACTTTGCAAATTTCTTCTTCGATATCACAGCAATCTTTTGATACACCTAAGTTAACATTAATTTTCGTAGTTAGCCCTTGTCCTACACCTGTAGCATCGATGGAAGTATGGTTTTTATTGGCTGGTATCGCAATTTTACCTTGTCCTACTAGATCCATCAGCAAAGAAACGTCCATACCTTCTTTCTCGGCAACTCTAGCGATCTCCTTTGTAACAATACCTTTTTTAGCAGCATCCATTTGTGTTGTATAAGTCATTATATACTCTCCTCAATCCTATTGTTTTTAACAATTTCTTTTATTTGCTTTATTTTGCTAACTATATCAGCGGAAGTAGTAATTTCGGTAATCACAGCAATACATCCTGCCCCTTTTTTAACCACTTCTGCAATATTATCTACCTTTATTCCCCCAATCGCAACAAAGGGAATCGAAATATTACGAGCTACATATTCTAAATAGGTAAACCCTACTGGATCACATACATCTTTTTTGGTCGCAGTCTTAAAGATAGGACCGACTCCAATATAATCCGCACCACTTTTCACTGCCTGCTGGGCTTCTTCTGGACTATGAGTCGAAATACCGATAATCATGTCTTCGCCCACAAGCTGCCTAACCTTCTCAATCGGTAAATCATCTTGCCCAATATGTACACCATCCGCTCCTACAATAATTGCCAAGTCAATATCGTCGTTGACAATAAATGTGACGCCAGCTTCTTTCGTCATTTTTCGAATCAGTAGGCATTCACTATATTTTGCCTTCATCTTTTTGTCTTTTTCCCGATACTGTATGATTGTTACACCTGCATCAATCATTTTTTGTACAACCTCAATATTGCTCCGTCCCAAAGAATGTTCCTCGGCAGTAATACAATATAAGTCGGTATTAAAACGATAATTCTTTGCCATAGGACTTACCCTCCCGTTACTACATAGTTCAGTATAATATTAGACTGTTTAGCAGCTGCGATACTCACCTTCGGTGCACAAGGAGGTAACTCTTTGCTCACACCAGAAAGCAAATCACCAACAATATATAAATTGTCTTTGATTTTATGAGTCTTTAGATCATCACTATTCGACCAACCAGCAATTCCTGAAGCAGAAACAACGAACTTATCGCTATTGATATAGTGCTCAACAATCATTTTTTTATATTGCGCCTGATCAAATGCTTCTATTATAATATCACACTTTTGAAAAATAGAGTCTACACTATGCTCTTCAATTTTTTGCTGACTCATCTCTAGATGCAAATCGGGATTGATCGCTAATAAATTTTCACGCAGCGCCTCTACCTTTGGTCTACCTACTTGATTATAAAAATAAAATTGCCGATTTAGATTAGAATAATCAATGACATCAAAATCAACGATCACAAAATGTCTAAAACCACTCCGCACCAAATTGACTGCACAATTGGAACCAAGTCCGCCCGCTCCAGCAATACCTATGGTGACTTGCTGGATTTTACTTAAATGATCGGCACCAAAAGTATTACATAAGGCTTCTTCAAATCGATTTTTATCATTTTCCATTTTCTCTGTCATTCCTTATCTATTTATCATAAAATCGTATGTAGTTTCCTGCCTTTACGAATTTAACCTCCCCCAACAAAATTTAGCACTTCTAATTGATCTTGATCCTGTAGTTCAATATCTGACCACTCTTGTTTTTTTAATATTTTTCCATTGTATTCTACGATGATGGTCTCAGGATTCAATCCCTTAGCTAACAAAAATTCTGATATCGTGCTCTGTTTTTCTAGCATTTGCTTTTCACTATTTAGTAGAATCTGCAACTCATTCACCTCACAATTGTATCCGTTTTACATAACTAACAAGCAAAATAAAAGCTTACCCACAAAAGGTAAGCTTTTTGCTTAAGTATAACAAAGATATATACGAAGCAGCTTCCCTACGATGGAATTACCCATGTCAGGTTCAAAGGGTCAGGAACAATATTCCTTCTCAGCCATTTGGCTCCCCTAGCGACATATTAAATTATCAGTTAAATCCATCATAATACATTTCCCACTATTAGTAAAGGAAAATATGATCTTGCTTTACTCTGCCATCTCGAGAGCAATCTCCATCATTTGTGTAAAAGCAGTCTGACGTTCTTCTGCTGTGGCCGCCTCGTGAGTGACCAAACTATCACTCACCGTTAAAATCGTCAATGCATTCACACCATATTTAGCCGCTAATGTGTATAATCCGGCAGTTTCCATCTCGACAGCTAACACGCCATAATTAGACCAGATTTCCCATTCTTCTGAATCATCGCAATAAAACGTATCCGTGGTAAAAATATTGCCAACTTTAACCGGAATATTTAATTTTTGCGCAGTATCATATGCTTTTTGCAATAAGGAAAAACTAGCAGTAGGCGCATAGGTCATTCCACGAAAACGTTGCAAATTGATATTCGAATCATGAGAGGCTGCCATCGCAATGACTACATCTTTTATTTTTACATCTTCCTGCAACGATCCACATGTACCAATACGAATGATATTTTTTACATGATAAGAATTGATCAACTCATAAGCATAAATGGATATCGAAGGCACTCCCATCCCCGACGCCTGCACCGATATTTTTTTCCCTTTATAAAATCCAGTGTACCCAAACATCCCACGGACTGTATTATAACAAGTAGCATTCTCCAAAAAATTTTCAGCAATAAATTTCGCTCTCAGTGGATCACCAGGCATTAATACCGTACTAGCAATATCGGATTCTTGTGCATTAATATGTATACTCATTTACATTGCCTCCATTTGTTTTGTATCAATATTATATAATTTTCACCAACAATTATGCAATGTTATTTCATATATATACTTTTACAGGCATAGAAGAAGAGGCCTACAAGCGATCTCACTTGTAAGCCTCTTGCTCTTTCTTTTACGCTTCTGTTGGATGATCCTGTTTGGTCTTTACATGATTTTGGATGCGATCCACGACTAGATATACTGCAGGCACCACAACGAGTGTAAGCATGGTCGAAGTAATTAATCCACCTACCAACACTACCCCCATCGACTGCCGTAGTTCTGCTCCCGCACCAATCCCTAGAGCAATCGGCATCATGCCAAAAATCATAGCTGCCGTAGTCATCAAGATGGGACGAAGCCTTACACTACCAGCTTCTAGTAAGGATTCTTTCAACGGTTTGCCTGTTTTTCGCAGCTGATTAGTATAATCTACAAGCAAAATAGCATTTTTCGTAACCAATCCCATCAACATGATCACGCCAATCAGCGACATAATATTCATCGTTTGCCCCGAAATGAGTAACCCTAAGATAGCACCCGTTAATGAAAAAGGTAGCGATAACATAATCGTCAGCGGATGAATAAAGCTCTCAAACTGAGCAGCAAGTACCATATAGATCAGAATAACAGCTAGACCTAGTGATTTTCCAATCTCCATAAAGGAATCTTGCATAGTTTGTGCTTGTCCAACAAACTTGTAGGAATAACCTAGCGGCAGATTCATATCAGGCATCATATTTTTTACTTTCGTAATAATATCACCCGACGATACTCCGACAACATTTGAATATACAATCACTTCTCGTTGGCGCATATCTCGATCAATTTCCGTCGGTCCTGATGATAGTTTGATCTCTGCAATATCGCCGAGTCTAATAAAAGTACCAGACTTAGTAGCAAGTTGCAGATTGGTAACATCATCAATGCTTTGACGCTGCGTCCCTTCTAGCTGTACCTTAATATTATAATCTTTGTCTCCTGCATTATATTTATTGCGGGTATTGATACCAAGAAAAGCCGATTGCACAGTATTCGCCACAACTGCTGCATCCAGTCCAGCATCACTGACTCGCATAGAATTAAGATTTACCTGTACTTCAGGTGAAGACTGTTCACTCGATATATCGACATCAGCAGTACCAGGAATTTGTTTAATTTTCCCTGCCAACTCCTGAGCCATATGGGTTAAGACGTCAAGATCAGGGCCACGCAAGGCAATTTGTACAGGTCTAGAATCGCCCCTCCCCATCCCTTGACTGTTTTGCACTACCACTTTTAGGTCACCAACATTATGAAATATCGACCTAAGTTCCTCCATAATTTTATCCATAGAACGCGAGCGACTAGCGGTATCCACTAGTTTTATGCCAATCGTAGCTTTATTGGACTGACTTCCAGGACCAACAGTAAGCACTGCCGATTCCAGTTCAGGGATGGCATTTACCTCTTGTTCAATCGGCATCACAAGTCCTTGCATTTTCGTAAAAGACGTACCAGCTGGCGCTGTCATCATAATACTAAACTCTCCCGAATCATAAGTAGGCTGAAATTCACTACCGATGAAAGGCAATAACGCCCCATTGAGTAGTAACGATACCACCGCAATGGTAATCACTTTTTTCGGTCGCTCTAACGCCCACCCTAAGATACCATTGTACATTTCTTGGATTGCTAAAAAACCATTCTCCCAGCGATCTAAGACTGTTTGCAATTTTTTTCGCATTCCCGAGAACACCACTTGATCATGGGATGGTTTCTTTAACCAATACGCTGATAACGTAGGCGTTAACGTAAATGCAACAAATAGAGAAAAAGCAACGGCAAAGGCTACCGTCAAACCAAACTGTTTGAAGTACTGACCAATAATCCCGCCCATACTACCAACAGGGACAAACACTGCCAAAATGGATAATGTAGTAGCCATAACAGCCAGTGCGATTTCTGACGTACCATCCTTTGCTGCTTCTAAGGGCGACTTACCGGCTTCCATATGTCGATAGATATTTTCAATAACAACAATCGCGTCATCAATTAAGATACCTACCGCCAAACTAAGTCCCATTAATGACATATTGTTTAAGGTAAAATGCATCGTCTTTAGTAGAAAAAAAGTAGCAATGACCGATGTTGGAATCGCAATGGCACCAATAATAGTGGCCCGAGTATTTTGCAAAAACAAAAACGTGATAACAATCGCTAAAAAACCACCAAAAATCATCGACATCATGACATCATCCACACTACTTTTGATATACACCGCGCTATCACGAGTAACAGAAACTTTTATATCCGATGGCAATAACGGTTGCACTTTATCCATGGCTTTTTTAGCTCGTTCTGCAACATCTACGGTATTGGTTCCTGACTGTTTTTGCACCGCAACCATAATACTCGGCACGCCATTCGTCCGAACCAATGAACGTTGTTCACCAAAGCTATCCACTACCGTTGCTAGATCAGAAAGTTTGATTAATCTTCCTTCCTGATTGGCAACAATCAGATTTTTAATATCTTCTACACTTTTATATTTTCCCATTGTTCTAACCGTTAACTTGGTTCCCTTCTCCGTAATGTCACCACCCGGAGCATTTTGATTTTGGTTATTTACGCTATCTAGAATTTGTTGCATAGAGATTTTATACGTTGCTAATTTCTTAGAATCAACCTGAACCTGAATCTCACGATCCGTGGCTCCGGTAATGCTCACATCAGCGACACCATCAATACGTTGCAATTCATCTTTTACTACATCGACGGCTACTTTGCGAATTTCGCCCGGACTGCGCGTCTTGGATAACATGCTAAAATATAGCACTGGAGCAGCACTTATATCAAATCGTTGAATGGTTGGTTCATCAATTTGGTCAGGTAGGTGTTTTCTGACAGTTGCTACTTTTTCTCTCACTTCATTCGCCGCTAGCTTAGGATCGGTCCCAAACTCAAACTCAATAGTTGTCTGAGAAACGCCTTCTCGCGTTACGGAAGTTAAATTTTTAATACCAGAAAGTGAACTTACCCCATCTTCAATCGGCTTGGTAATCAAACTTTCCATTTCTTCTGGCGAAGCTCCTGCATAGTTTACAGATACACTGACCAAAGGAAAATCCACTTCTGGATTCAGATCAATACCCAAACTAGGATATGCCCCTAGTCCAAATACAACTAATAACATAACAATCATGGTCGTAAATACAGGACGTTTAATAAATGTTACGATGCCTCCCATTACTGACCACCATCCTTCATCCCCGTTACTTCCGCACCGTCCTTTATCTTATTTTGCCCTTCTACCACAATACTTTCGCCTTGACTTACCCCTTCCAGTACCTCTGCTAAGCCATCACCAACAAACCCAAGTTTCAATATTCGTTGCTGCACTTTATTGTCAGCATCTACTACAAATACTGTTTTTTGATCTTCGCGCATAACAAGAGCACTTTCTGGAATTACCAATGCATTCGGATGAGCTTTGATAGAGGCTTCTACCTTAGCAAACATTCCTGCTTTTAGCAGTCCTTGCTCATTCGCAATCGATACTTCCGCTGTAAATGTACGTGCTGGCATGGCAGCCGTAGGAGAAATCCTTGTAATAGTGCCCGTAAATTCTTGTCCATTTAGAGCATCTACCTTCACTTTTACATTTGATCCGACTACCAAATCCGCTACCTGTGACTCTCCAACCGTAGTCTTTGCTACTAACGTAGATAGATCAGCGACCGTAATAATCGGCGCACCCGCTCGTGTAAAAGTACCAGACTGTACATATCGTTTGGTCACAACACTATCACGTGGTGCGATGACATTGGCATTATTGAGTTTTTCCTGAACCAACTCAAAATTTCCCTCTGCCGCCCGCACTTGACCAGCAGCTGAATCGCGTTTTGTACGAGCATTATCAAGAAGTTGCGCTGATATAGCCCCCTGCGCTGCTAATGCACTATACCGATTATAATCTAGTGCTGCTTGTTCGAACGTAGATTGCGCTACTGCAAGATTTCCCTCGGCCTGTAATACTTGAGCTGACAATTCATTGGTATCTAGTGTCGCAATGACAGTCCCTGACTTCACAATATCGCCCTCTGCCACCGGCAATGTATTAATCCGGCTATCCACCTTCGCTGAAATATCAGCGCTCCATACCGGTTCCAGTCCTGCAGAAAACTCCACTTTCGGAATGATATCACGTGTCCCCACAGTAGCGACTCGCACAGCGACTCCCTTACCCTGTGACATTTTAAGAGTTCTTTCTTTGCTTGAAGATATATTTTGATAGATGCGGTACCCAATAATACCAGTAAATATAACCACTATGATCAATACAACAGAAAGCTTCTTACTCTTTTTTAGAAGCACCATACCCACCCTCTCTCATAAAAAAAATGATATACTAATAGTTGACTAAGTAGTCAGCTGTTAGTATATCATTTTACTATGTATTTTTATATATTTTTTATTAATATTATATATACTTTTATTCCGTTAAAATATTCCACATAGCGTTACAAAAAGCGAACCCCTTATAGCCCAGCCGCGGCAGACTAACAATATAGCTATCACTCTCTTGAAAGAATCAACGGTACTGCCCCCCGATTCACTTTCTGATACCGTAAAAAAAATACTGCCCAAAAGCAGTATCTAAAAATCAAGTTGCTTATGCTGTTTGCTATGTTTTACTCAATGAGTCCTATTCGTACATTCATTTCCTCTTCCCCATAAATGAAATAACCACACTCTCCCTATAGCAACAGCAGGTACGGCGAATAACATCCCCGTTACTCCGAATAAATGACCAAATAATAAAACAGTAACCATGATAAATAGTGGATGCACTTTAATCGCCTGCCCTACAATCTTAGGGTATATAATATTATGATTGATCTTCAATAAAATAACATAATATAACAATACCTTACATGCGAGCACTGGAGAATACGAAAGCGCCACTAGCGTACCAGGCACAGTTGCAACGACAGTACCAATCACAGGCACAAACTCAGATAGTGCAGAAACGATTGCTAAAATATGAGCATAAGGTAGACCAAAAATAGACATGCCCACAAACACTACAATACCCGAAAATAAAGAAATCATCATTTGCCCTCTTATATAACCACCAAGCACAGAACTAACATCTCGCAAAAAAGGTGAAAATCTTTCTACCTGGGCGGCTGGGAAAAATGTCGCGATCGCATCTGCAATTTTTCGCCCATCTTTTAATAAATAAAAAGTCAAAAATGGCACTGCAATCATTTCCGCAACTCCAGAAAAAGTCCGTATCAAAGGAACAATGGATTCTTTGACCATATTCACACCAAAAACAACAGAATCATGCAGTACCTGATTGCCATATTCCATAAATTCCGGTGGCAATGCACTTAATAATACCGACGAATCAAACTGAGTAACAAAAGCCGGCAGTTCAACAATGAATCTTGCTAAATCCGGTAGGACAGTGCTAAAGATCAGACTCATCAACATCGTCAACATTCCAAAAAAAGCAATCAATACGCCAAAAACTGCCATACCATGTGATACAAAACGCGAAACCTTCATTACTAATGGATCAAGTAAAATAAACAATAATGCCGTAATAAATAACAAAATTAGCAACGACTTAGCAAATACATATAATATAGCTACCATGGCAACAAATAAAATAAAAATAATAAAAATCGGATCTTGTAACACACGTTGTGGTTTTGATTGCATCATAGCATTGGGCACACATATCACTCCTTATATTTCTACCATTATAACTGATTCCTCCAATAATATCCAATGTTATAGATTGAGCTAAGTATCCTGAATCAGTAATCGTCGTAAAGCAGTAAGCAAACTTCATCATATTGCTCAAAATTCATTCACTCATAATATACATATGTATTTTTCATTAACACTTCCTTAACATTTCCTTAACATTTTTTTATATTTTTAATGTTTTTCAAACTATTACTTGACATATTTTTTTGATTTGTTATAATAAGATTAATTCAGCAAATTCATCATCTATTTATCTATAGGAGGTTATTGTAATGTTAAAAGCCATGCAAATAGTAATAAAACAACAATATTATTATTACTTTAGTTGGAGCTACTTTTTTAGCTTTGACTTTTTTAGCTGGGCAAAATTAATATTACATTCTTTCAATGGGTACTTAGATGCGAGAGCACGACTAGGAACGAACTAGTCGCTACAGATTCATTCGCAAGCATCTTTAGAAGACTCACTGGAGTCTTCTTTTTTTGTTGCATTTTAGCTGAAACATTTTTCCAAAAAAAAAGGAGGTTTTATTTATGGTTATCGTATTACATCCATCCGCTACACCTGAAAATCTTGAGGAATTAAAAAATGAATTGCTGAAAAGCGATTGTAAGGTATGCCCAACTTATGGAGAATTTCAAATCATCCTAGGTGTTGTTGGTAGCACTCAGCAACTCAATCGCGACAAGGTATTAAATAAAAAATATGTAGAAAAAATATTATCAGTACAGGAGCCTTACAAAATGGCAAATCGTATGTTTCACCCTGAAAACACAGTGATTAACGTCGGTAATGAATCCATTGGCGGTACCAAGGTAGCTTTGATTGCAGGACCTTGCTCCGTTGAAAGCGAAGAACAAATTGTTGATATCGCTAGAAAAGTAAAAGAAGCGGGTGCCGGTTTCTTACGCGGCGGAGCTTATAAGCCACGTACCTCTCCTTATAGCTTCCAAGGCATGAAAGAAGAAGGTCTTGAATTATTAAAAATTGCGCGCCAAGAAACAGGACTCCCGATTGTTAGCGAACTCATGTCAGCTAGCGAATTAGATAAATTCATTGACAGCGTTGATATCATTCAAATCGGCGCACGTAATATGCAAAATTTTGATTTATTAAAAGCGATCGGTCAAACCAATAAACCAATTTTATTAAAACGAGGATTAAGTGCCACATTTGAAGAATTACTAATGTCAGCTGAATACATTATGTCGGAAGGCAATGAACAAGTTATTTTGTGTGAACGGGGCATTCGTACTTTCGAAACCTATACACGTAATACCTTAGATCTTAGTGCCGTATTAGCACTCAAAAGACTGAGTCATCTCCCTGTCATCATCGATCCAAGTCATGCCGCTGGCAAATGGTGGATGGTTGAAGCACTTTCCAAAGCAGCAGTTGCCGTTGGTGCTGATGGACTCATTATCGAAGTACACAACGATCCCGCGAATGCCAGCTGTGATGGTAAACAATCCATTACTCCAGATCGATTTGCCGCATTAGTAGATCCATTACGACGAATTGCCGAGATCGATGACCGTACGATCTAAAATATACTACGTGATATAATGAAGGGAGCAATTGATGAATGCATATCCAATCAATTAATCTTTCACAGAAACAATATTCTATTATGATTCAAAAGGGTTTATTAGCAGATATCGGCAAACATATACAAAGCCACTATCATCATCTTAAAATTGCGATTGTAACCGATACAAACGTTGATGCGTTATATGGAAACATTTTTGTCGATAGTCTCTCGAGTCAAGGCTTCGTTGTCACTAAAATTGTGGTTCCCGCTGGTGAAAAAAGTAAGTGCATGACCATGCTAGAATCTCTATACAATCAATTTTTAGATTTTAAATTATCTCGTTCCGATCTAGTCATCGCCTTTGGCGGTGGTGTGATCGGCGACTTGGTAGGCTTTGCTGCAGCAACCTTTCTGCGCGGAGTACACTATATTCAAGTCCCCACTACATTATTGGCACAAATTGACAGCAGCATTGGTGGAAAAGTTGCTGTCAATTTACCGAATGGCAAAAATCTAGTTGGTACTTTCTATCACCCTGATGCCGTTTTTATTGACCCGAATCTCCTGGAAACACTTCCAACTAGAGTACTGCATGATGGCATCGGAGAAGTGATCAAATACAGTATGATCAGTCAAACATCACTCTTTGCAGATCTCACCTCTTATCAAGACGATAAAGAATTTCTTGCAAATATTGAATCTATTATCTCAATCTGCTGTCAAATTAAACAACAATATGTAGAGGAAGATGAAAAAGATACGGGAGCACGTATGACACTGAATTTTGGGCATACCATCGGTCATGCGATTGAAAACTTTTTTCACTATGAAACCTACACGCATGGTGAGGCCATCTCAATTGGTATGGCGCGCATTACCGAGCAAAGCGAGGCATTAGGAATCACAGAACCTGGCACTGCAAAACGTCTGATTGACTTGATCAAAAAATTCCAGCTGCCTGTCGTTGCCACAGAATATAATCACCAAGCATTGCTAGAGTCCATTACGTTAGACAAAAAAGTGGCTCAGCAACATCTAAATATTATACTTCTTGCGGGAATTGGTAAACCACTTATCAAAAAAGTAAGCATCAACGATATGTATTCATACTTATAATTAGGAGGTTCTATGAGCGATCTATCCATTACACCATCTGCCCTTACTGGAAGCGTCTGCGTTCCAACCTCAAAAAGTGTCTGTCACCGAGCTGTAATTTGCGCTGGACTTGCTGAAGGAACGTCGAGAATTAGTGGCATTTTACTTTCTGATGATATTAAAGCAACTATGCAAGCTATGATTGCCTTAGGAGCTGTCATTCGCCAAGAAGGTGATAGTCTGATTATTACTGGCACAGATTGTAAATCCCCTATTCACAACGAAATTTCTTGTAATGAATCTGGTTCTACGTTACGCTTTTTGATTCCTCTGGGACTAAACAACCAGACTATGACCTTTACTGGCAAAGGGAAACTGGTTGATCGCCCCTTAGATGATTACTTCAACATTTTAGATAAACAAGAGATTGCGTATCAAACTACCGACGGACATCTTCCCTTATCCGTAACCGGTGTATTAAAACCAGGTCAATTTGAATTGCGTGGCGACGTCAGTTCTCAATTTGTTTCGGGTCTACTCTTCGCCTTGCCACGTTTAGCAGGAGATTCTTCGATTACGATTACTACCGAAATGGAATCAAAAGGTTACATTGACTTAACACTTTCGATGCTTGCCCTCTTCGGTATCAAAATAATCAACAATAACTATCGCGAATTTATCATACCTGGTAATCAAGTATATCGTAGCACAGATTATCATGTAGAAGGAGATTACTCACAAGTTGCCTTTTGGCTAGCAGCTGGCACGTTAGGCGCACCAATTCACTGCAGCGGACTCAACCCAAACTCGTTACAAGGCGACAAAGTAATTGTCGACTTGATTCAGGAAATGGGTGGAAATCTAAAACTGGAAGACAATGCTATTACAGCATTACCATCTACAACAAAAGGTATTACTATTGATGCATCCCAGTGTCCTGACCTAGTGCCGATTCTCACAGTACTTGCTACCGTTAGCAAAGGTACTACGCAAATTATACGCGCAGCTCGCCTGCGAATCAAAGAATGTGATCGTTTAAAAGCAATCACTACAGAACTCAATAAGTTAGGTGCCGACATAACCGAACATGAAGATTCTCTAACCATTATCGGTCGTCCTTCTCTTGCCGGTGGTGCTGTTGTCCATAGTTGGCATGACCACCGCATTGCCATGGCACTAGCCGTCGCTTCCATAAAATGTGATACAGCCATTACGATCGAACATAAAGAATGCGTTAGTAAATCATATCCTGACTTTTGGCAAGATTTTCAGATGTTAGGAGGAAAAAGCAATGAGTGCAACATGGGGTAAAAAGATTCAATATACCATTTTTGGCGAAAGTCACGGAAAAGCAATCGGCATCACCATCGACGGTCTGCCACCCGGATTTGCAATCGATGTAGCAGAAGTAGCGAGAGAAATGTCTCGTCGCGCTCCAGGAAATGGTCCTTTAGCAACCGCTCGGTCTGAAAAAGATGAATTTACTATTTTAAGTGGTTTTATTAATGGTAAAACAACAGGTAGCCCTTTATGTGCTATCATCGAAAACCGCGACCAAAAATCAAAAGACTACGACATGATGGCACAAAAATTCCGTCCTGGTCATGCTGACTATTCAGGCTACATTAAATATAATGGTTTTAATGATATACGTGGCGGTGGCCACTTTTCTGGTAGAATAACGGCTCCTCTCGTTTTTGCTGGCGCCATCGCCAAACAACTCCTCGCACAAGAAAATATCCTAATTGGTTCACATATACAACGTATTGCTTCCATCTCTGAATCTCCATTTGATGGTGTTCAGATAGAACCCTCATTATTAAAGCAATTGACTCACCAGAATTTTTGCGTAATCGATCCTCTGGTTGGTCAGCAAATGCAAGATTCTATTTTAGCAGCAAAATCTACAGGAGATTCTGTCGGTGGTATTATTGAAACTGCTGTCATCAACCTCCCTGCTGGTCACGGAGACCCTTTCTTTGATTCATTAGAAAGTACATTAGCTCATCTGCTATTTTCTATTCCTGGCCTCAAAGGCGTAGAATTTGGCGCTGGCTTTGCCTTCGCCGAAATGCGCGGCAGCGTTGCCAATGATGCCATGTATAGCAAAAATGGTACAGTGCAAACTATCACCAATCACAATGGTGGTATTCTCGGCGGAATCTCAAATGGAATGCCCATTATCTTCCGCGTTGCTATGAAGCCAACTCCATCGATTCATTTAGAACAAAACACCGTGGACTCCAATGGTGATAACACCATCATCGTAGTAGGCGGTCGTCATGATCCATGCATTGTCCCTAGAGCAGTGCCTGTAGTGGAAGCCATTACAGCAATGGCAATTTGGGATATGTTATAATAAGAAGCATCCATCTTCCTGTATACATTGCAGATGGATGCTTCTTATTATATAATGAATTAATAGAACTATCTGTAAATTTTCAAAAAGGGAGATTAGCATCTATGTTTGATGTAAGAGATATCTTAACCATTGGCATGAGTCATACTGTACAAAAATTGCTTGATGAGTCTGATACCGCCTCTCATTATGGCAGAGGTTCACTTGAACATCTCATCGCAACTCCTGCATTTGTGTCACTAATGATTGATGCATCGATTGCTCTAACTAAAAATCGTTTGCCAGAAGGCTTTGTTACTGCTGGAACAACGTTTGAATTTACACATGATGCTCCAACCTGCCTAGGAATGACATTAAGAGTGAAATCGACCATCACCGAACTCACTCCAGAAACCATTACGTTTGATATTGTAGCTTCTGATGATGTCGGAGAAGTGGGGCGCGGGCGTCACCAACGTACTGTCGTAAATCGCCAACGCCTCTTTGAAAAAGCACGTCAACGTCTCAATAATGAAAAAGTATAAGGAGAAAGTGATATACTTTCTGATTCCGCCAAAAAAGTTGCCCTTTACCTAACAAAAGGTAAGGGCAACTTTTTTTGCACTATACAATTATTTTCAATATTTTTTCCGCTGCTAATTCTAGTGAATGATCGTTTGCAATTTCATAATGACATAGCGTTTCATATAGAGGTCTTCTTTCTTCATATAAATTATAAATTCTTTTCACATTATCAGCCAAAAGGGGTCGTGTACTCAAATCCGCCGATGCTATTATATTCTCTAATGATCGATTAATGTAAAAGATAGTACCTCCCTGTTGTAAATGTTCTATATTCTCCGAACGGGTCACTGCACCACCACCAGTCGCAATCACTACTGGTTTTTTCAAACTCACTTCACGAATTGCTTCCGTTTCAATCTTACGGAAATAGGATTCTCCAAGTAAGAAAATTTCGGAAATCTTTTTATTCTCTTTCTTCTCAATATATTGGTCAATATCATAAAAATCAAGTTGTAACCGTTCAGCTATAAATGAACCAAGAGAAGTCTTACCGCATCCTGGCATACCAATCAATACAATATTGTTTTGGAATTTCATTGCACTGCACCGCCTCATTAAAATTATTATTTATATATTCATGCTTACAATAAGAAAAAGTAAACTACCGTTCATAGAAGGACTATACAGATAAGAAAAGACTTGGAATCGAGAAAGTAACATACTTTCTGATTCCGAAACAAAAAAAGTAAGGCTCTAATGAGCCTTACTTTCACTTCAACAACCAATTGCTAACTGATTGCACATAAGTTCTCATCAAAAAACGGCTTATTAAATTCATACAACGTAAAATAACCAGCGCTAAAAAGATAGCCCCATCTAAAAAAGCTAAAATATTGTTTTTGAGCTGTTTTATTTAATAAAGCAATCATACTAGCACCTCCATTTTACAAATTCATAACGTTTCATTTTTTCATTATATTCAAATAAGCAACAAATGTCAAGTATCATTCAAAATTAAATAATAAATACTGCAATTTGTTAATTTTAAATATAAGGAAAACACATTTGTATTTTTAAAGAGAACTTTTATACGCTTGTTTCAAAATTGTTTACAATGAATGGATACGTAAAACAACAATAAAACAGCACTAAAAAGCCTCCTTATTGCTGTAATATATCATCACGCAAATCAGGAGGCCTCCTGATTCCATCGACCTTGTTTGTCTGCCCAATAGGCTATACCATTGCGCTTTTGCTGAACAAGTTCACTTAATAGCCACCAATGCTTGACCACTTTGTACTGAATCATTAAGTTTAACAAAAATTTCGGAAACCGTACCTTCACTCGCTGCCAAGATAGGATTGTGCATTTTCATAGCTTCCATAATAATGAGCTCCTGCCCTTTAGTAACACGGCTGCCAACTGTTATATGAATAGCAATAATTTTCCCCGGCATTGGAGCTACCACTTTTTTACCAACAATACCGATTGTCGAATCCGTTTGCACGGCAGGGGCTGAAGTTGGTGCCTTCGTAGCTGGAGCCACTACTGGTTGAGTAGCTTTCGGTGCCCCTTCGCTAGGTGCAGCATTCGCTTTTTTCTTTTGTACAGTCACATCATACGTTTTGCCATTTACAGTAATCTCATACTCTGTCATGATAACCCTCCATCATAATATATTCGTTCGTCATATCTATTTTCCGTTCAGGATCGACCTCTTAATAAATTCTGCCGACCAGTAAGTAACCAATTTCCTGCACGCGGCGTAATACGAACCACTTCAAACTCACTTGTTCCTGTAAGTTCTTCAATGGCAGCAGTAATTACGGCAATCAACTCTTCTTCATCTTCCTCTTCCACATCTACAACACTAGTTGGTAACGGATGAACTTCATGAGCATTCTTATTATACTGCCCGGCAAAGTGGCCTGCATTTTCTTTTTTAAGAGACCTATTTCTTACTATTGCAAGGAAACCAATAATAAGAATAACTACGACCAGCCACATCATAATCATCACCTCTTTCTGGATACTACTATTTTCTTTTTTTACCTTGCCATTTACGTACGGAGTAGAAATAGTAACCGAGAGTTACTACTAATGCAAAAATAAAAGCTGTTGTATTGATGACTCTCACCTACCTTTTATTTAATACCAATAAGCGCTAACATAATACCGCCAGATATCGCAGTACCAAAAACCCCCGCCAGATTCGGTCCCATCGCATGCATAATCAAGAAATTATACGGATTTTCCTGTAGTCCTACCACATGAGAAACACGCGCAGCAATTGGTACAGAGGCAATACCAGCTGAACCAATCAGGGGATTAATTTTCCCACCACTAAACCAATTCATTATCTTGGCACCAATTACTCCTGAGGCAGTTCCTCCCATAAAAGCAATGAGACCTAATACAATGATTTCTAAGGTTTGTAGATTGAGAAATTTACTTGCTTCCATAGTAGAGCCAACGGCTACTGTCAACGTAATCGTAATGACATTCATCAAATCATTCGCAGCAGTACTTGCCAAACGATCAACCATTAGCACTTCTCTGAGCATATTACCAAGCATCAACATTGTGATCAGTGGAGCAACGGGTGGCAACAACAGATTAACAATAATTGCTATCACAAATGGGAAACAAATTTTTTCTAATCGACTAACAGTACGGCCTTGCGTCATTACAATCTGCCGTTCTGCAGGACTTGTTAACAGCTTCATAATGGGTGGTTGAATGAGTGGCATCAAAGCCATATAAGAATAGGCAGCTACCGCAATTTGCGGCAATAGATGAGGGGCAAGTTTCATCGTAACAAAAATAGCCATAGGACCATCGGCACCACCAATAATACCGATAGCACCAGCCTCTGCTAATGTAAATCCTAATGCTTTTGCTCCGATCAAAGCAATAAATATTCCTAAATGAGCTGCTGCGCCAAGAATCATTAGACTAGGGTTTGCAATCATCGGACCAAAGTCTGTCATAGCTCCTACCCCTAAGAAAATCAATGGCGGTATAATAACCAATTCGACACCTTTATATGCATAATAAAAGAGTCCACCGGGTTGCGTAAGATCAGACCCTGGTACATTGGCAACGATACAGGAAAATCCAATACCAAGCAGCAAAAATGGCTCATATCTTCTAGATAATGCAAGGTAAATCAGTATCGCCCCTACCATAATCATAACAATATTACCCCACCACAATTGAGCGATTCCAGTCTGTTCTGCCAGATTTAACATGAGAGATGATATTTGCTCGAACATATATACTTTCCTCCTAACATATCAATATTACGTTAGTGCCCACCTCTTAATTTATTATCATCAAGATGTCCTAGTTTGTTTAAATATGGAAAGATATATAATACGAGACTAATACCCCAAATAATCACAAAACTTAAGAAAAAATCAATTACACTAAGAACATATGCGCCCTCCATAGTATCTGGTACTGTCATGAATATCCACCCCTTTCTAACCTTTATTCGCCTAAAGTAACTTTCATTACTATATCCGTGGTTTAGCATTTGATCAATTACAGACTGTTAGCCTAATAAATCGCGTATTATTAAAAAATATATCACTTTCTCGATTCCAACTAAGAACACCTAAGGCTTCTGCCTGCGTCTGAAGACATGGCCGAGGGCAAATCTTCTCTTATTTTTTGAGTTCTGGATTGAAAAACTCACCAAACAGTTCCTGATCAGGAGGTCTGTCTTCTGGAATTGGACGAGAACCCCATGTAGGATTCATATAATGTTTTAGACTAATATTTTCTGAAATAATGTTGCTCCTCAAAATTTGATCGCTATTTTAGCAAAATTGCCGCTGAGTGCATCATCGAATCCTTGCTGAAACTCAGTGAGGGAAACGATTTTCGATAAAACTGGGGATAAATCAAAAGTAGAATCCTTAAGATATTCAATCGCTTCAGCGAAATTTTCCATGGTATAGATAATACTACCATAAATGGTTACTTCACTACGTGTGATCTTCAAAGCTGGATAATTAACTGGGTCACAGGTAATACCAATGGCAATAACAGTACCACCAGGTTTTACAATTTTCATTGCTTGTTCAATCGATGCTGGCACACCAGCCGCTTCAATTACAATATCAAATAATTGATCGCCAGCATCTTTAGGATCAATGGTCTGCACATTTGTACCAAGACGCTCCGCTATCGCTAGTTTTGTCGGATTGATATCAATGACGGTAATCTTGGCGCCAAATTTATTTGCCAACGCTACCGAGAAAAGTCCTTCTGTACCACAACCAATGATGGCTACTGAATTTCCTTTTTTAATATTTGCTTTTTTCAGAGCATGAACGGTAACAGCAAAAGGCTCGATCAATACGGCTCTTTCATCCGCTATTTCATCCGGTATCGCAACAACATATTTGGATTCAATAATAACTTCTTGCGCAAATACACCATCCGAAGATACGCCAATTGGTTGCTTCGATTCACAAATATTGGTTTTTCCTTGCAAACAATATTCACATTCTCCGCAAAATGTATTTGGGAAAACAACCACTCGCGTCCCTACTTTATGAGATACTCCTTCGCCTGCTTCAATAATCGTCCCTAATACTTCATGACCAGGGCGAAGAGGATACGCAGCATAACTAATTAAACCTTTATATACCTTAAGATCCGATCCACAAATCCCACCATAAGTAACTTTAAGTTTTACTTCACCTTTCTTAACTTCTGGTAACGCATTTGCTTCACGCAATACTAAATCATCGGGTTTATTCAAATATAATTCCATCATGATACTCATTGCCCCATCGTTTTTTTCATAATACCAAACACAATCTCCAAATCTTCAATGGGCACCTGTCCAGGTGCTGAACTATTTTGACCAACGGCAAAACTAACACTTGAACCAAAAACGCCTCCAAACATACGAGTTACGGCACCAAACGCCCCCATTGACATACTAATCACTGGTATTTTTAATTTATTTTTGGCCTCTAAGGTTGCACTAAATAAAACCAGTACGTCTTCGAGCGTTTGCGGCATCACTGCTACTTTTCCAATATCTGCACCATACGTCTCTGCTTGTGTAAACTTTTGAAATAAAGCCTCTTGACTTGGTGTAGAACTAAAATTGTGATAAGATGCAATGACTTTTTTTCCATGTTCCTGAGCCACTTTACGTAACTGTTCAAAGTGCAATAACGTATTGCTAAGTTCACAATCTACATATTCTATACTTGTCTTCATGCAGATAGCCTCATTTAATTCAATCGCTTGACTATCTGTTAACGGAATGGGTTGCCCTCCCTCTCGAATAGAACGAATTGTAAAAATAACAGGCATATTTCCTGCAATTTCTTTTATTTTATTTCCTAGAGCGATTACATCATTTGTATTGGCAATATCTTGAAAAAAATCCGCACGCCATTCAATCATATCTGGCTTTTTAGCCAGGACACTTGCTAATTCAACTAGTACTGCTTCCTCATTTATTCCAACCAGTGGTGTACATATTAATGGCTGGGATCCCTCACCGATTACTTTTCCCTTCACTTTGGTTTTCCTCCTCAAATAATCAATTTGCTTTCATTTTACAACAAGTCTTCTTATACTGACTCGTATCCAATACATAAAGCTTCCATATTTTTTTCTATTGTAGCAGGAGGAACTTGTTTAGCAACCACTTTTTGAATCTTCTCAAAGGATACAACGCCTGTCACCTTCACTAAAATCCCCAGTGCTACAATATTAGTAAATAATTCTTTACCTAATTTGTCAACTGCAAGTCAATTGATAGGAACCTTTATTACTTTGATACCTTTCCGTAGCTGCGGTACTAAATCTTCATCAATGATCATACCTCGTCTTCCTTAAGATCACTTACATATTTGTCCCCCTAATCCATCATAAACAAAGTTGCTCTTTATTGACATCAACTATCCTTTACCATAAAATATAGTTATTTGTAGAACATTAGATATTGGCAACTCTATTTTTACTTACTATAATTTCGTTAGATCGATCTATAATACCTCTATACCATTTTTTTAGTCTGTTCCCTAAAATAAAAACTAGGAGGAAAACTTATGAATACTCCAGAATCAACAAATGTAACTCTTAGAGCTAATTCCCCTGCAGGTAAGCCAACACGTGCTCGCCATGTAGTGCTGTTACTGTTATTTATCGTAACTGCGATCAACTACCTTGATCGTACTAACATGGCAGTAGCCGCACCAGCAATGAGAGCAGAATTAGGATTCGACGCAGCCACTATGGGTCTTCTTTTTTCTGCTTTTGGTTGGACTTATGCGTTCATGCAAATACCTGGCGGTGCTTTTTTAGATCGCGTCGGACCTCGAATTGCATATGTTTGGTCGTGTGGGTTATGGTCGTTCTTTACTCTATTAATGGGTTTTGGTAAAGGATTTGTATCTTTATTTGGACTTCGTTTGGCTATTGGATTTGCCGAAGCTCCTGCTTTTCCAACAAACAGTCGTGTTGTTGCCTCATGGTTCCCCAAAGAAGAACGTGCCATGGCAACTGCAGTTTATACGGCAGGTGAATATGTTGGTCTCGCTTTTCTAACTCCTGTACTTTTTTGGTTACTTGCTACTTGGGGTTGGCCAAGTATTTTCTTCACAACTGGTATTATTGGTATCGCCTTTAGTGCCGTATGGTATTTTTACTACCGCGATCCAAAGGATAGTAAATCGGTGAATCAAGCAGAACTTGATTTAATCCGTACAGGCGGTGGACTTGGCGAAACTGCACGTAAGGCAGATAAGTTTGAATGGTCTGATCTACGCACACTGACTAAATATCGTCAATTATGGGGTATTTATATCGGTCAGTTTGCTACCGCATCGACTCTATACTTTTTCTTAACATGGTTCCCAACATACCTAGTTACCGAAAAACACATGCCAATGTTAAAAGCAGGTTTTTATGCCTCTGTACCATATATTGCAGCATTTATCGGTGTTCTGATCGGTGGATATTGGTCCGATACTATGCTCAAAAAAGGTTATTCCTTATCAGCTGCACGTAAAGTACCAATTGTTACTGGCGGCTTATTGAGTACTTGTATTGTGCTAGCAAATTATTCTAATGATTTTAATACGATTATTTCCATCATGTCAGTTGCTTTCTTTGCACAAGGAATGGCAGCTATCGGTTGGGTTGTTGTTGGTGATGTTGCACCACCTAAATTAGTAGGGCTTGCAGGCGGTGTATTTAACTTCTGCGCCAATCTTTCTGGTATCATTACCCCAATCGCCATCGGCTTTATCGTGCAAGCAACGGGATCATTTACTGGCGCTCTTGTGTTTATGAGTTTTATTGCTCTACTCGGCGCTTCCTCTTATCTCTTTATTGTAGGTGAAATAAAGCGTGTTGGTGTAAAGTAAATAGATTTATCGCCCTATCAGCGATAAAAGAAATACCACAAATGCAGCTACAATTTTTCGCATAAACAGTCTCCAGCAGTTAAAGGCCTTTCTGCCACTTGACCTAATTTTCCATCTTTCGTTGCAATGTGTCTGCTACTAAATAATAACAAATTCTTTATCACTTTAAAATATCCCGTAATTCGTTAGTCCTTACTTCGTCTCCACCCTTTGCCTCTACTTATTTTATCTCATTCTCTAAGACCTGTCGGGCAATGTCATTTACATCTGGCATGTTACCACCGTTTGATTCTGCCCCTTTAACAATATTCCCGAAAACATCTGCTAATTCATCCGCCGCATCTTTCATTCCCCCTAACACCGTTTTCACTTCGTCAAAAACTGCCTTTACTTCATCATTCGAATCATTATCGGAATGATTGTTTTCAGATTTTATAGAAACACTTCTTGATACAAGCTCAGCTAAATCCTTTTTCATGTGAAAACCTCCTCATTATCTTATTCAAATATAGAATATATAAATAAAGAGGGAAGAGATCGCATGTACGATATCTTCCCTCTTTATTATTATTCCATCATCCCTAAAGATTTCAGTCTAAGCCATAAGCAGCTAAAAGAACCATCATCAGATTTAAAAATAGCCAAATTAAGACAATAATACTTCATCTTTAGGAAGCCCGTTTTAGCTTCCTCGCTATCGTAAAGGCATCAATTCTTTGCTTTACATTTTCTTTTAGATTCTGGTAGAAGAAGAGATAATCATAAATGTGAAATACCCCTGGCTGAAAAACATCCAGCAGTGGAGGATAATCTGCCGCATCAACATCAAGCACTTTAAGCGTGCCCCGCTTCTTGTCCAGATAAGCTCCCGTAAAATTAGGGACTTGTTTTATAATTTTGCCGTCATAATCGGTAAAAATAGCGCCTTTATTTAAGGATTTATCAGCATAGGTCTTAGTAGTTGTCCAATTCAACGGATTTATCCCTAATGTCGTATCCGGCACCAATAGTGATGTTTTTATATAACTAGCCTCGGTATTAAAAGAAATGATAACTCCTGTATCTTTTTCTCCCTGTGCCATTTTTAACTGAGGGTAAGTGGCGACCTCCTTGGCCGTGACCCGCCAACCTATAGCATAGGCTGCCACTAAACGGTCTTGCAAGCGTTGATCCTGGTACACATCTTTTAGCAACCGCAGCACCATATCACCACCTTGACTAAAGCCTGCCAGTACAATAGGTCTATCCTGATTAAAATGTTCCAGGTAATACAAAAAGGCAGCCTTGACATCCTGATAGGCAAAGTCAAAGCAAGACGCATCTGCCATAGGTGCAAGCTTATAGGCAAAGAGCGCCGCCTGACGATAATAAGGCGCATAAAAATTCGCTTGTTGATCATAAATACCTTTTTCCATATTGATTGCCCCGGCAAAATTACGGCGCAGAGCAGTATCATCCAAACTCATATTAAGCTGGTTTTCCTTGCCTAAAAACACCGTTGGTGCAATGAAAAATACATCAACAGCCCACGTAGAATTTTCAACCGGCGCATATGCCCAGTTATTGATATCCCCATAGTTTACCGTCTTTTCCTGGGCATACACCACTGCGCCTAATAAGAGATAAACTAGCGAGACCGTCAAAAAAGCTTTAACCTTTTTCATCCTAATACCCCCTGTTGGAATCTTTCTGCAGCTTAAACAGCTAGCAAGAACTGTCTATTCTACCATTGTTTGATGAGTTCTAGGTGCTGAACAGCTTGTCGCTTACCGACTAAATATAATTGACCTCTATAACAAAAAATACGCTCGTACATAAAAGTAGAAGCGTATTTCAAACAGCTATATCCAAAAACATTTCATATTTCACCTAGCCATCTATCTCTTGATATTATATTATAGCACATACTAAAAAACATTTGCAAAACCCCAAAAAGCATAAAAGAAAATATCACCATGTCGCGGGGCACTGCCATTTATTCTGAAAAGGGCATTTTTCTTTATTCTCTCTGGCTTTGCCAGATATGCCCCCCACTCCATGGTGACCGAACTTTTTTAGCAAGCAGAAATTCCTTTATTTACGAGGGTTGAGGATAACAAAAGACCTTGCACAAGCTTTATAAAAAGCTTTATTGCAAGGTCTTTTTGTCTATGTCGGCAGGCTAAGCCATTTTGCCTTTTGGAGAATAAATGGCAGTGCCCCACGACACTTTATTTACTCCCATTCAATCGTAGAAGGTGGTTTTGAGGTGATATCATATACAATACGATTAACACCCTTCACTTCATTTACAATACGACGTGAAATTTGATCTAGTACTTCATAAGGCATTCTAACCCAATCAGCTGTCATACCATCTTCACTCGATACAATACGTAAGCCAATCGTATAGTCATAGGTACGTTCATCACCCATGACACCTACACTTTTCATCGCAGGAAGAATGGCAAAGGATTGCCATACCTTACGGTATAGACCTGCAGATTTGATTTCTTCTTGCACAATCGCATCTGCCTCACGCAATATGCTAAGACGTTCTTCCGTAATTTCGCCAATAATACGAATGGCAAGACCAGGACCTGGGAAAGGTTGACGCCAAACAACTTCTTCAGGTAAATTCAGTTCTCTAGCCAATGCCCGTACTTCATCTTTAAACAAGTCACGAAGTGGTTCTACTAGCGCAAATTTCATATCTTCTGGTAGCCCACCCACATTATGATGGCTCTTAATAACAGCAGCAGTATCGGTACCGCTCTCAATTACATCAGGATACAAAGTACCTTGTACCAAAAAGTCGATTTCACCTAATTTATTTGCTTCTGCTTCAAATACACGAATAAACTCTTCACCAATAATTTTACGTTTTGCTTCTGGTTCAACAACACCAGCAACCTTAGCTAGGAAACGATCAGCCACATTCGCATAGACTAGGTTCATATTATAACCATCGCGGAAAGTCTTAATAACCTGCTCTGATTCATTTTTGCGCATAAATCCGTGGTTGACATATACACAAGTCAATTGATCACCAACAGCACGATGTACAAGTACAGCTGCTACCGAGGAATCAATACCGCCACTCATTGCACACAGCACGCGCTTGTTTCCAACTTGCTTACGAATTGCTGCAATCGCATGATCAACAAAAGATCCCATATTCCAGTCGCCACTGCACTTACAGATCTTAAACAAGAAATTCCTTATTATTTTCATTCCTTCAGGAGTATGTACTACTTCCGGGTGAAACTGAACGCCATAAATATGTTGCTCTGCATTCGACATGGCAGCTACCGGAGTACCTGCTGTATGAGCTGTTACAATGAAATTAGCAGGTGCAGTTTCAATATAATCACCATGACTCATCCATACCTGCGTTTCACTTGTGAGTTCGGTAAATAAATCGGTATTTTGATCAATCGTCAAATGAGTATTGCCATATTCACGGGAGTCCGAATGAGAAACAACACCACCCAAAGTATGTGCTGTTAACTGCATACCATAGCAAATCCCAAGAAGAGGAATATTAAGTTCAAATACCTTAGGATCACATTTAGGAGCATTCTCTGCATATACGCTAGAAGGACCACCTGAGAAAACAATACCTTTCGGGTTCATTGCAATTATTTTTTCAACGCTTGTTTTAAATGATACGATTTCACAGTATACGCCGCACTCACGAATCCGTCTGGCAATCAACTGACTATACTGACCACCAAAATCCATAATTAAAATTAATTCATTTTCTTTATTGTCCATATCGGAATTTGCCCCTCCTATGTTTAAATAGTAAATCAAAATATAGCATATAATATTAGTTATTGTAAATACCTTAGAGAAAATTTTCGACATTTATTTTTATATAGACATCATTCTAGTAGTTTATCACATTTTCTCAGTAAATTATACAACTTATATATTTTCGTGCTATATACTACATTTCCCTGCATACTAAAACAAAAAAAGACCTGGTTTCTACCAAGCCTTAGCATATTTCAGTGCCTTTGTATTCCTTTTTCCGCATACTGCTCTAATAATTGACTCACTGTAACAATCTCATACCCCTGCTCTTTAATCTTTGCTAGCAAAATAGGCAGGGCATCTGCAGTCTGTACGGGAGTATCAGAAGCATGTAGCAAAATAATGCCACCTGGTTTTAGACGCTTTATCACTCTTTCGACAATGACATCACGTCCTGGATTTTTCCAGTCTAGCGAGTCAATATTCCAAATAAACTTAACTTCCTTCATTGCCTGGTCAACACAAATTTCATGTGCGATTTCATTCTACTTATGCCTTCTAGATATTTCCTAATAATAAGCTGGTTAATGCGCTGGTTAATAACCAGCGCATTAACCAGCTTATTAGCCAGCGCATTACTAACGTATCAATTAACTTAATCTCAATCGCTATGTTCATCACACACAAGAAGCCATTTTGCACCACGCCCGTAACCATCTAATCGAATCATACCCAGATTCTTCAAATGATATATATCATCACGTACTGTTGTTTCCGCTGGCGGATTAATCAATTCATTCATAATCTTTCTAAGGGGCATAGGATGACCTGCCAATATTTGTAGAATTTCTCGTTGTCTTGTCGTCAAATCACTTTCGACACGATGCGGTGCAACATATGATTGTGGTAAAAACCTCACACCTACCGACCCAGCTTGTTCAATAAACTCAGGTTCGGGATGTCCCGCTTTTACACAAAGTTCAATAATCGTCTGTGTTCCCCGCCCCCATCGTTCTACTAAACCACGGCGAAAAAACACATCTGCAATGAGCGGATTCCTTGGCCTTGAAGAATGATCCCGTTTCAGATCTTCCACTTTTAATCCAAATGGTAATATGCCCTCACTCCAAATCTCCATTCGATCATCAAAAATGGCTACACTAACTGCCCCGCCAGGGTTTGCATAGTCACGATGACAAAAAGCGTTTACCAATGCTTCGCGTAGTGCCAACGGCGGAAAAATTGGCTCATCAATTCGTTCAATCACGCCCGGTGTAATGCGACCAGCAACGGGTAAATGACGTTGAATAAAAAACATAGCTTCATTTAAAAGGTTGAATGCATGTCCATAAATTTGCTTATTATCTATAAACTCTGTTTTATTCGTTCCTTTGAACCTAGCTAAGCGCAACTGACACTGAGTATAGTTAGGCAAAAATACTTTACCAAATAGTATAACCGCAGCATTCAAAATTGTTCCGTTACTACGAAGACCTAAGCGATCAAGAACATCAGCAGGATCATTTCCTGTACTTTCTGGAAGCCGTCCAGCAACAATCCCTGTACGAATCGTTCGAAGTATTTCTTCTATATCTAACTCCGCTATATCAACTCCAGCAGCCACTGCAGTTTCCCAACGGTTTTTACTATGGGCACGATTCAATAATAATTGCTGATACATATCTTGCGGCATGGTAGCAGTCGTAGTCCCTGTACGATAATAAGCCCGTCCAGCAAAAACATACGGTCGCGCCTCAGGTACTGGAATCGCTTCTAAAACTAATATTTCTCGATCTGATTCTGGTAGAACCATCTGGGTCATTGCAATATGAGTTGTTGGTTCAATATTGCGTAAAGTATTTGCAATTTCCTGCAACGTTTTATCGGTTATTTGCTGGCCAACTATTTTCCCCTCTGGTGCCACACCGATAATAACCATACCACCTCTACCATTCAAAAAAGCACATAAAGATTCTGCAGCTCTGGTAAGCTGACCAGTAGATTTTTTCAGTTCTAAAACTTCAGATTCACCTTTTTTGATAATACTCTGTATATCATCAACCGTCATTAATTCTCACTCCAAGCATAATACAATATAATTACTACATCGATTTGGCAATCGTCGATCCCATTCACAATTGTAGTGATGTGCCATCATCAATGTCAATTTATCTTACTTAGTATTTCTATTAATACTGGAAAAATTCTGCGAAGTATTGGAATATA
>CAXYVG010000006.1:0-65469 GCA_964292325.1 uncultured bacterium
AAGATTTACAAGAGTTATTAGAGCAAACCGAAGGTACAGGCATTGACGTATATACCCATGGTGAAATGCTACCTGCTCATTATTACCCGGCTTTTAAGAAATATACACATTTTGTCGGTAATTATGGTAATGCATGGTGGTTACAGGATAAAGAGTTTGAGACGTTCAACGGACCAATCTTAATGACTACTAACTGCATAGTAACTCCCAAAGAATCTTATAAAGATCGTGTTTATGTCACAGGTGTAGTTGGTTTTGATGGTCTAAAGCGTATTGGTGAACGTGTCGATGGAAAACCCAAAGATTTTTCGCCGATTATTGCCCATGCCAAGCAATGTCAATCCCCAGTTGAAATAGAAAAGGGTGAAATTGTAGGCGGCTTCGCCCATAATCAAGTATTAAGTTTGGCAGACAAAGTTGTCGATGCAGTAAAAACCGGTGCTATTAAAAGATTCTTTGTTATGGCTGGCTGTGATGGTCGAATGAAGAGCAGAGATTATTATACAGAGTTTGCTAAAGCATTACCTGAAGATACGGTTATCTTGACTGCTGGTTGTGCCAAATATCGGTATAATAAATTGGAATTAGGCGATATTGGGGGTATTCCTCGTGTGCTTGATGCTGGGCAATGTAATGACTCTTATTCACTTGCGGTGATTGCTTTAAAATTGAAAGAGGTATTTGGGCTAGATGATATCAATAAGTTGCCAATATCCTACAATATCGCTTGGTATGAGCAAAAAGCTGTTATCGTATTGTTAGCACTACTCTCTTTAGGAGTGAAAAATATTCATTTAGGACCTACTTTGCCAGGTTTCTTATCACCAAATGTGGCTAAAGTATTGGTGGAGACCTTTGGAATTGGTGGAGTAACCAATGTCGATGATGATATTAAAATGTTTATGGCTTAAAGTGTATTGATAGAAGTTACGAGCTGCTGATCAGAGAACAATTCCAGAAATTCAAATAATACTTATAATTGGAAAAGGACGGGTTGAAGAACATTCAATTCGTCCTTTTTAAGAAGCTTAATTTATAAACAAAATCAAGGGTATCGTAGCTGGCGCAAACCGGTATCTATAAAAAGGTAGGTAGATATTTATGACTATCAAAAAAAAATTATTGTCCGTATTCGTGAGTTTATTTATATTTATAGTTAGTTTGGTATCAGTTAATTTTTATGTTTTTACTAGTTTAGAGGGGGATGCTCCGAGTATAAATTTATCTGGGAATTTACGTTTTCGTGCCTACAAATTGGTGGTATTATCTGATGAATATTTAAGGACTGATGCTACTAAACGTGGAGAATTAAAAAAGACAATTATAGCAGAAGTTGCTATATATGATAAAATTATTTTAGGACTCAACCAAGGCGACCAAGAATTAAAATTGCTTCCTATGAAAGATGCGGATTCCTTGAAGCAATATCAGATTGTAAAACCATTGTGGGAAAAAAATAAAGAAATTATTACTATGTTGCTTTCTGTTAATGATCCAGGACAAATACAGGAATTGGTTGAAAAACTTCATAGCTATGCTGATAATTATGTCGGAGAAGTCAATAAATTAGTGAATTTGCTTGATGCTAGTTCGCAAAATACGATTCGTCAGGCTAAGGTCATTGAATTAAATATTTTTGTCTTGGGTTTCATTGTAACTGTAGTGGCATTGTATATTGCCATACGGCAAGTTATTAAACCTATTCGTGATTTGGCAAGTTCATTTGATAATATTGCTACTGGTGATGGTGATTTAACGATTCGTCTTGATGATATGCGACGAGATGAAATTGGTCAGGTTACTCAAGCTTTTAATGTTTTTATTGGGAAAATACAACATATTATTAGGGTTTCTCAGGGGACATCAAATCAAGTTTCAGACTTAGCGAACATGTTGTCAAAAGCTAGTTTTGAAAGTAGTCAGGCTGTAGAACAGGTAGCTGGTGCAGTACAGAATGTAGCTGAAGGAGCTAATCAACAGAATATAAGTATGAATAACTTGGCAATAAAAACCGAAGACATTGCTGATAATGTAAAAAAAATGTCTCAGTATGCTCAAAATGCTGCGATGCTTTCGGAAGAATCCTTGAAACAAGCTAATAATGGTGGACAGACAGCCAGGATGGTTTCTAAACAGACAGCAGAATTACAGAAAACTGTGGGAAATATTAATAGAAGTATTATAGACCTTACTGAGCAGTCGAAAGATATTAGTGAAATTATTGATCTAATAAAAGCAATCGCTGGGCAAACGAATTTGTTAGCGTTGAATGCAGCGATTGAGGCCGCTCGGGCAGGTGAGAGTGGTCGAGGCTTTGCTGTGGTAGCAGAAGAAGTCCGAAAACTTGCCGAGCAGAGTAATAAAGCTGCTAATGCTGTAACAGATAAAGTCTTAAATATTCAGCAACAAGTTAGTGTAGCTGGGCAGGCTAATGGTGTCTTAGGCACGGAACTAGGTAGTATTGTGCAGTCCGTAAGTGCCTTATCTATTGCACTCTCAGCCATTGTGGATCGTTCTACTGATAGTAAACAAGCAGTAGAATATATTGCTGGACTTAATATTGCGGTTTCTCAGACTTTTGCGGATGTTGCTACTACGTCACAACAGGTAGCGAAAGTCGCTCATAATATAGCTGAGTTGTCTGAAACTTCAGCAGCTGCTATTGAAGAACAGACAGCATCAATTGAAGAGTTTACGGCGACAGCTACTCAACTTTCTCAATTGGCATTAGAACTAGATGTGTTGGTAGCAAAATTTAAAGTATAAATGATTTCACTGCATAAACCTTCACATATAAGTTCTAATTTTTGGCATATAAATACATAAATTTAAACTTGTAATCGGTCATTTTAGCAAAAATGTGAATCAGTATCGTACTTGATAATTAGGTTTATATAAAAGATTGAATAGACAGGCATAAAGCCTACCTATTCAATCTTTTTTTTGAGTGATGAATTACCTAATTATGAAGTAATTAGCTTATCTTCTTTTAAGATATGCATTACTAACCAATCGCACACGAAATATAATATTTCATTTAAATATTTATTTTGATCATTATCAATTTGTGTAAAATCAATAGAATTTATTTTTTCTAAGAAATCATTATGGGCAACTTTTTGTGAAAAAAGTTTTTTATAACCGATTTTTAGCATGTGCTCTTCTTCAGCTTTGAAGTGATAAACAGTATATGCTTTTAATTCATGGATGATCTCAATTATACCGTCATATTTATCGGAAATAAATTTGTCACTTAATAAAACTTGTACACGGTTCACTATTTCAAATAGTTTCTTATGCTGTTCATCAATTAGTGGCATACCAATACTGTATTCGTCTTTCCACATTGCCATCATGAGAATCACTCCTTTATATATATAATATACTATTTCGCGAAAAAGTTTTTATTTCCTTTAGAAAAGATTGGTTGAAGAGGTACTGTCGTTTAATTCGTTCTAGCGTGGGAAGTTACGAAAAGGAAAGCTTAGTAGTCGATTTTATCAACCAAACTAATTTAGAAAAAATTCAAGATAAAGCAAGTATTATTCATGTCTTCTTTACATTTGCTCAAGCTGAGCAAAAACGTGAAGCGGAAGAATTAATTAATAATGAAAAATTAAATAAAGAGGTTGCAAAAGATATATTTTGAACTCATTAAAAAGAGAATATGGCAGTAGAAATGGAATGGAACTGAATGAAATTCTTCCAAAAATTAGTTCTCTAAATCCTCAATATTTAACAAAAAAGCAGAGCGTTTTTCAGAAAAATTCTGCCTTTATAGATAAGTTTAAAGGCGTAGGTGGAAAAATTTAATTGATGGAATATCTCTAAAAGATAAGCTGCTGATCCTATGATAGGATCAGCGACTTGTCTTTTATTTTGTTTATATTGTAGACGTTATGTTATAATTGATAATAAAATAAAACATAGAGGATTGGTGCAATAAAGTGAAGCAAACGAAAGAAAATACAGGGGAACAGATTGCCATTTATTCTCGTAAATCTAAATACACAGGTAAAGGCGAGAGCATAGAAAATCAAATCGAGCTTTGCAAGCAGTATATCCGTCCACGTTACCCAAATTGCAATGACGAAGGTATCTTGATATATGAAGATGAAGGATTTTCGGGCGGCAATATGGAGCGTCCTCGATTTAAGGAGATGATGGCTGAAGCAAGGACAAAGAAGTTTTCTGCGATTGTCTGCTATCGTCTTGACCGCATAAGTCGTAACATAGGTGACTTTGCCAAGCTGATTGAGGAATTGGACGGTTTGAATGTTTCCTTTATTTCTATTAAGGAACAATTTGATACTTCCTCTCCTATGGGCAGAGCTATGATGTATATTTCCTCTGTATTTTCTCAATTAGAGCGTGAAACGATTGCTGAGCGTATACGTGATAATATGCATGAGTTATCGAAAACAGGGCGATGGCTTGGTGGTATATCGCCAACAGGGTATAAGTCTGAACAAGTGGAGAAAATAACAGTAGAAGGAAAAATAAAAAAAGCTTGTAAGTTAGAACTCGTTCCCGAAGAAGCTGATATTATTAAACAGATTTACAAGGTGTTCTTGGAAACTAATTCATTAACTAAAACAGAAACTTACTTTATTAACAATGGCTACAAAACAAAAAATGAAAAACTATTTACCCGTTTTGCTCTTCGTAATATCCTTACCAATCCGGTGTATATGATTGCTGATGAAGACGCTTATCGCTACTTAATGGAAAATGAGGTAGATTTGTTTGCAGGAAAAGAAAGTTTTGACAGCATCCATGGCGTTATGGCATATAACCGTACTATTCAAAAATCAGGCAAGGCTAATCAAATACGTCCAATGCAAGAATGGATTGTAGCGGTGGGGAAGCATACAGGTATGATTAATGGTGTAGAATGGATTAAGGTACAGGAATATTTAGAGCAGAATCGGTCTAAGTCCTTCCGTAAACCTAGAAGCAATGTTGCGTTACTGTCTGGTCTGTTATTTTGTTCTTGTGGTGACTATATGCGTCCTAAACTAAGTAAACGCCTAGACGCACAAGGAGACTTTATTTATTCTTACCTTTGTGCCATGAAGGAAAAGAGTCGCTGCCATGTCTGCAATATGAAGAATGCCAATGGAAATATGCTTGATCGAGTGGTGTGTGAAGAAATAAAAAGACTTGGCGCAGATAGCTCGGAATTTATTCGTCAGCTTGAGCTAGGCAAAATACAACTGGAAGGCAATTTTGAAGGATACGACGATTTAGATCAGTTGCACAATGCACTTGTGAAGAATGAAAAGAAAATTGCTAGGTTGGTAGCATCACTTTCTGAATTGGAGGACACAGCAACTAAGGGGAGTATCGTTAAAGGGATTGACGAGCTGCACAGTGAGGGTGAACTACTGAAAAGCCGTATTGCTGAACTGGAGAGCCTTACCGCTAGTCACACTCTTTCTAATATTGAATTTGATATTATCCGTCAGATGCTCACAACCTTTAGGGATACGATCGACGATATGAGCGTTGAACAAAAACGCGCCGCCCTACGCACCTTTGTGAAAAAGGTGGTTTGGGACGGCGAGAATGTTCATGTGTATCTATTTGGCTCTGATGACAGCGGTGGTATTGAATTGCCGCCGGATGACTTCCTTTCAAAGAGCGACGGACTGATTGAAACTGAGGGGAATAATTCTGAGCCGTTACGTGAGAATAGCAAATGAAATCTTAATGTCAAAAGTGTAGCGTGTCAAGCTTTATTTTGATGTTTTACTGTGTGACGTTTTATATATTTTTATTTTTTATTATTTTAACCCAACTCTTACAATATAAACAGAAGTGAGGCGGGTAGTTGATTTTTTTTCTTTGTCACAATCCTTACTTTGGGTGGCCTAGGGGGAGTCGAACGTATGCAGGCTGCCTCACAGGGGACGATGAGCCGATGCTTACGGTCCTCTCTTCTTTGTGCGCCTAGCATGGGCGCTTACTTGTCGGTGCAAGTACAATACGGGGGTTGTTGATAGTGTGCCCATTAGCTTAAGATAAGGGTGTCCATCGTGGGTGGAACATGAAGGATAGAATGTTTAATTGAATAGGAACAGAAAACTAGCCGGTTGGGGTGACGATTATCACCCCACCGATTTATTTTTGTTATGAGGGGGATCAGTGCGTCACACGCGCAAAAAGGTTTTAGGGATATGCATACTGTTTAACCTGAATATCATGGGGGAATGATACTGAATATTGCGGGAAGTAATAACTTTTTCGGCTTTTTGCAACTATTGATGCTGATGTATTATTTTTTTTTTTTTTTTTTTGATTGGGATATATTGTAAAAAAACAAGGGGTGAGTGATACAATTCCAGAAAAGCTATTCCAGAGGGGAGAAGTGGCAACATGCTAACGATTAAACAGTATATTTCCCAAATGAAGAAAATGGAGAAAGTTGACGAGTTCAACTTTAAAAATCATGAGGAAAACATGGCCGCCGTGATGAAATGTGTAGTGGAATATTTTAATACGTATCTAAACATCACTGAAAGTCTGGAAGACCGCTGTTCCCTCTTTCTTGTACAGTCTTTTGATTTCCTTGCTAGTCAGACCGATCCATTCATCGAAGTCCTTACATTTTCTTTTCATCTTTTCAGGTGACTTTGCTTTCCACCACTTGTATTCTTCTTCAGTAATCTGCTTCCTGTCATTACGCATTATGTTTTTTGACATTGCTGCGCGGTATACCTTGTACATATCATCCTTATTTTTAATGAAATAACGGTCTGGGCCTACATCGGTGCATGTTTTATCGCCTTTGTAAATTCTATCGCAGTAGTTTCTCCTGTTGTCTTTCGTAATGAAGAAGGCGTCGCAGCAATTACACTGTCTAACATTTAAGCCTGATGCCATCACTTCAATCGCTTCGTACAACAGAAGTTGACTTAGGTCATTGACGGGTATCCGGTTAAAAAAATTACGGTCTTGCTTAACTTCCTTGTTAGCCCTTTTCGCTTTACGTGTCTTAGACTTTGGTGTATTCATATATTTGGTGAGCATCTGGTTTATCTGCCTTTGCTCTTTCATTATCCCCAACAATGGCAGGTCAATTTTCTCTCCTTTCCTTATCTTACGACGCATGCCGGTATATGTGTCATATTGGTTAAAATACTCAGCATATCGTATCAGCATGAACAGATTATCTCCAATAAACTGCTTTGTCTTATCATCTACAAGTATAAATGGCCGTATATCCAGTAATTTCTCAAGTCTTCTCACGTATTCGTTTTTAGTCAAGACAATCTCGCTAAGACATGCTCGCATATTGAAATAATCTAGGACGATACTTTTTGCTCCTTTCATCGCATTTGAATTTATTCCGTAAAATGGATGACTCTTTAAGAGTATATCTATTATCCCGCTTAAATAGGCATTTTCTATAGTATAATCATCCTGGCTCATAATGACATTTGGTAATTCCATGTCTTTTTCGTAATCGTCATTAAACATCATCGGCGGGCGATCTTTCTTTAAGCGCATTTGCTCGAAGTCAAATTGCTCAGTAAAAAATCCTTCCAATAAGAGCTCTATCTGGGATAAGTTGTAGTGGAGATAATCAAACAAATACAAGTGTTCAGAATCGTTGAACCAGAAATTTTCATTGTTACTATACAGCTCATAATGGTCTTGATTAAAGATTGCGTATGCCATATGCCCTCCTAAAAATGTTAGCAGTTATATTGTGCAATAATATGCAAATACAATTACCGGATCTTGCCTTATTACTATTGAAATCAAACATTATTTAATGTTATGATAAATGCAAGTTAACAGTTTTATTAACAACATCATACAAGGAGGCCTGTTATCATGTCAAGTTCAAGTTCTGTTGCTTATACAACAGCCCCATTTAAAGAAGCCTTAGAAACGCAAAACGAAAAAGAGTTCCGCGTACTTCGTCGTCAGTTGCGGGTAATTTCCGATGCCAAAGGTGGTGCTGAATTCAACGAGGCTAAGACCGTATTTTTGCAAAAAAATTCTCGCTTGCAAAATAATGTATCCGGCTTTTTGGAGCTTATCAAGTTCGAACGATTGGAAAGAAATTATAGACGGATTTGCAAGAATAAAGCTGCTGCTTTCCACTCCGCACCTGAACTGAGTAAGGGGCATGATGTGTCGTTTCATCTTGGACTGGCCGCTGTTCCGGTTGTTGCTCAACAGGCGATCGGTACGAACGCTCGCTTAACCAATGAAATCGCCATGTCCCGCGTGGATATTCAACAGACCCGTGCGCATACACGCGAAATCCTAAATGGGTTAAAACAGTTGCGGGCCAACATCGTAGATTGTGGCACAAAATATCGCAACTGTACTCCCGCTTCCGTCCGCGGAAGACAGGCGGAAGTATTTATAACCGATACGATCAATCTGGATTCAACAGTTAAAAGAAGCCCTGTCCATGCAACCTGCCCTGATTCGCGTGCGCCGGGTTCGCCGGATATTGTCGTCACCGACAGCCGTGGCGAAATATATAATTTTTCCAGTAAATACCACGGTGCGGCCAAAGACAGCGTCAACGCGCAGCTCGATCCCCGGCTTGACGGACAGGGGAAACTTATTCCCGCTGACCAAGTGTGTGACGGGCGAATCTACGGTACTAGAAGAGCTGACCGCGAATTAAAACGTGGGCGGCTAGAAGTGGCTGGCCGGCATCGTAAGAACGCTAGCGAGATAACCGATAAAATTTCGGTAGATGGTGTGGAGTCAACGCCGCTTAAGAAACAGCAGGCAGATAAACTTGCCAGAGTTGTTACTACTAATGAGAACGGCGCTCCCAAGGTGAAGATGTCGAATCTCGACACAATTCTCGATGAAACGGGTGTGTCCGCTAAAGTTGACAAAGCCGTGACCAGTAACGTAAAGCGTATTCAAAAACGCAAATCCGATATTACTAAAGCGAGGCGAGCGTGCGTGCATTCTGAGATAAAAGGAGCGGTTGCTGCTGCCGGTATAGCTGCAGCGACTGCTGCTGTTACATCCGCCGCGTTCACTTTAATTGAAAACGGAATATCTGTTGAGACGGTCCAGTCAGCTATTGTTAATGGTGCGAAGAGTGGAGCAGAGGGCGGTCTCCTGGCTATGGGTACATACGGCATTGCCCGAACTGCTGGCGAAGTGTTAACAAAAGCAGCAACCGCCGCGCTTTCCAGTGCTGGTATAAACGTTACCGCCAATGTAGCTGCTGCAACCGGCTTAGGTGTCATCGGTACGCTCACAACAGTTGCGGTTTCTGGCTATACCTTCGTTAAAATGAAAACCGATGGCGCTTCAACAAAGGAAGCTCTTGCTGCAACGGGAAAAAATGCAGGGATTTCACTCGCCATCACCGCCGCAACTGGCGTTGCAACATTGGCACTTGGCGCTACGGCAGGCGCAATCGTCTCCGCATCAATTGGAATAGGCATGTTGGGTTTTTCGTTGTTTAAAGCGTTTCGGAAACGTCGTAAAGATAAAGCCCGCTACGATTCGCAAGCTGGATGGGGAAGTGCGTGTTTTGCATAATAATACTTTTTGAGGAGGAGGTAAGATATTGGAAGGCATACAAGATGATGTATTTCACTTTAACATGTCAATGGGACGGGGTTATCGACATAAAAGGTGTCAATGATACCATGTAAGATATATTAGTCCATCACAAACTCGCTTACTGATTGATTATCCTAATGGATAATCAATCAGTAAGCGAGTTTGTGATATGGATTTTCTTGAAAATTTGTATTCCTATTTATTTACGGAATGAATGAAGCTGACATGGGGAGGTGCTCAGGAGCCTGTTGCTTATGTTGCTATCGGCGTACAAATGAACGGTATTCTGGACGTTCACGATATCTTCATTATTAGAACAACCTAAAATGCCTTTAGTCATTACCGAAGTAACGACTAAAGGCATTTAAATTTATATCCCCCAAATAGGTACAATCAAATTCTGGCTGTCAAACGCCGACAACCTATCAGTCGTACAAAGCACAGCTCCTGTACCACGCCCCAACGTAGCCTTGTCAATCACACCAAATACACCAGTGAGTTGCCTTTGAGGAGTGGCGGTTTTCTTGATTTCCATAGGGTATAACTTACCACTGTATTCGAGAAGAAGATCAATCTCCTTAGTATCCTTATCCCGATAGTAATAAATAAAAGCTTCCCAGCCGCAATTCTGATAGCTCTTGACAATCTCAGATACCACAAAATTCTCAAGAATCGCACCACTCATGGCACCGTTCATTATTATATCACTGTCACTCCATTTGGTCAGGTATGCTACCAACCCGCAGTCATAGAAATAGAGCTTTGGTTTGGTTATCATGCGTTTAAGCATATTGTTAGAGTACGGGTGAAGATAAAACACAATGCCCAGTCTCTCTAAAATTGCCATCCGTTTTTTGGTAATAATCTGGTCAATGCTGGCAGCGTCAGCAATGGTTTTATAGTTGAGCATCAGTCCGCACAAGGATGCTGCAGCCGTGATGAAATCCATAAACTTGAGCGAATCTATAGATCCTGAAAGCTCTTTTACATCCCGGTCAATTTGAGATAAATAATATGGATATCACCCAGCTTACGGATATTCCAGAGGAGATAGATGTGAAGATTAGAAATCATATCGTTACTGCTTTAGTAAAATTGCAAGAGGCATTAGAAAGTGCACCTAACGATGCAGAAGGAAAGCTACAAGTAAGTCAAATCAAGGGCACTTCCTTTCATAGCGGGCAGTCTAAAAATGGTGATGATACTACATATCCCCTAGCTTTTGCTGATGAATCTGACGGTACGAGAAGATTGATGGCGCTAGCGCCGGCAATTGAAAGAACGTTAAAGAACGGTGGATTATTCATTGTTGATGAACTGGAACGGGAATTTCACCTACTGTTAATGGAGTATATCATTAATCAATATCAGAATAAGGAAAATAATCTCAATTAGGGTTAATTGGTCTTTACTACTCACAGCACGGAATTAATATCTCTTGAGGTATTGCGCCGGGATCAAATCAATTTTGTTGATAAAGGCCGAAAAACTGGAGTATCAGAGCTATATTCCATGAAAGAGTTTTCACCACGGAAAGATGAAAACATTCACAAAGGCTATCTGCTTGGTAAATATGGTGCCATTCCTCGTCTCGAGGAGGTGTAAATATGGCAAGAAAGATAAAACCTCTTATCTATGTATTTTGGAAAGGGGAAAGTGAGCAGGCTTATGCTAGATATCTTAAAAAGACATTTGAGGATGTAGCAATCATAAAACCTTATAATGGAAAAGGATTATTTAGCACCGCAGTAGATACTTTTAATAATAGTCCTCGGTATACAAATAGTAAGGATGCCACTGATGAAATTTGATTTTTCTTTGACACAGAGGTTGCTAACGCGGACCAATGGAAGGCAAATCATAAAGCTATTAATAAACTTAGAAAATTAAGGGAAACCCATATTAAGGTAAGATTATTAATGACCACTGCTTGCTTTGAATACTGGCTATTATTACATTATGAAAGATGCGCGCCTGGGATTACTTCTCCTGAAGATAAAAAACGCATATTAGACAAAGTTAAATCTCATTTGCCGCTGTACAGAAAAGGTGATGAAGAATCTACCTTTAAGATTGCAGAGCAGCATCAAACTGCAATAAATAATGGAAAGAGGACATTACAACAGTTAGTTGCTGTAGGTATAACGACAATAGAGGACAAGGATGAGAGAAATGCGTGGTTGTTTGCAGGACAGCATACTTTCACAACGGTTCATGAGGCGGCTGAGTATTTAAAAGAATTATAATTGCTGACGATAATGGAAGTTTTTACGGGTGCGACAAATCATCAAAAGAACAAATTTTATTATCAAGATGTTCCTAGTCTATAAAGAAAACCAGATCTCTTCGTTGACATGGGGAAGCTATGTAAAATTTACTGTGTCCCTAAAGCCTTGCAAATCAAGCATTTAGGAAGATTGTTAACATCAAAAAATAATAAATGTTGCTACTGTAGTAACTTAAATTATAAAATGAGAACATAGCTCAGTTGGTTAGAGTATCGCGTTGACATCGTGGGGGTCGGAGGTTCGAATCCTCTTGTTCTCACCATATTAAAACAAAAAGACTAGAAATTATTCTTTTGTAATAATAATTTTATCTAATACATCTATGGCTGCTCGTTGTTTAGTTGTATTGAGTAGCAGCGTAATTATAGTAAAGACCTGCAATAGCTGCTGAAGTTCATGTGTCAACTTCAGGTAAAGTTAATGGTGGAGAAATTAAATATAAAGTAGCTACTGATAAATTATTGGGTTTATTTTAAAGTATGTGACCTATTTCTATTTTTAGTAATAGGTCATTTTTTGGTCTCAATTTCTCAATCTTGTATATGTGCAGGATAAAAATTATATTTTGCAGAAGTATGTAAAAATGGTAGAGGAGGGATAAAAATGATTGCACCAATTGAATATTATGGAGAAATTATTCTAAAGCGCTCAGATTATCCAGAAGGAGAAATTGCAGATTTATGGTATGAAGCAAGTTTGCAGATTCGCATAATTAACCAATTAATGATTAAAGTAACGGATAAGATGTATGCTGATAATATTGAAATAGTCAAAGATATGGAGACCAATTTAAGTTCAAGTAGTAATAACGGGGTTGGTAGAGAAAAATTTGAGAGTGCATCTAAAGCAGGGATGCAATTAAATATTTATATAAAACCATATTTTTACAACACGTTAATTCTTCAAACATATGGCATTTTAGAAGTAGCTTTAGTAGAACTTTGCAATAAAAAGAATATTCAACTTAAGAGAGAATATTGCGATAATGCTATAAAGGCACTAAAACAGAAAAATTTTGAGTTTGTTGATGAGTTAATTGAAGAATTAGATTTGTGGCGTATTGTTAGAAATAGACTTATCCATAGAGTCGCAAAATGTAAAAGTGAGAGAGAAGCAAAAAAAATTAATGAAGAATTAGATTTAGTATATGAACAATCTCAGTTGCGAATTATGGCACAGAGACATAATTGCATACAGCTATTAACACTATGCGATAAAATTCTTTATAATGTATTTAGAGAAAATGTATTTAAAGAAGCTAACTGGTAATTGTCAAACCGTCTGAATAAGACGGTTTTTTTATTGTGCGCCCATCATGGGCGCTTACTCGTCGGTGAAAGTCCGATACGGGGGGTGATAGTGCCAACCGTTAGCTTAAGACAAGGGTGTCCACCGCGAGGTGGAACCTGAAGGAAGTCGGCGGCAAAACTCTGGTCTGAGGAATACGAACTACATATAAGGCATGTATCCGCTGGGTGAGTTTGCAATACAACACAAAGCCCTAAACTATTCGAAGTGGATGGTGTAAATGTAGCAGATAGATGGAGTGGAAGTAAGCGCTCTTACCTGGGGAGATCTGACAGATACGCGGTGGACATATATTTGGAAATAGCAACCCATGCAGTGATGTATGGCTGAAATGTCAGAAGTCAGCAGATGTCATAGTACCAAGACGGATATATACAGATTGGGAAGGACTGAACAATAGGAGGTTTTTGGAATTTTGAAAGGCACGATGAAATACGTTGAAAGCAGACAACTTCATAAAGAAGACTGCCTACAGGAAGTAAGAGTAGAACTCGGAGATAATGTAGGAGTGCGGAGTATTTCATCCACGTCCCAAAAAGGAAGAAACGATGTCAATGAATATGCCAGTGGACTGCTTGAGAGAATCCTTGAACCGAGCAATATGAATTTAGCATATAAACAGGTTAACAACTCTTCATATCTTCATGCTGTACAGATGGCTTATAACGTCATCTGCTTTTGATACATAAATCTGCAACGACTTAACTTAATGACATTGACTCGACAGGGGGCACTTCAGATTGTGTCAACAGTGACCTTTTAATTTTAATGAAGGAATTTATCAAACTATAGCTGAATATGTAATTTATAGGGGTGATGATATGTTAGAATTTATATTTTGGATTGCTATTTATGCGCTTGTAGTATCTCAGGTAGGTCATTATAAAAATAGTAATAATTCTCCATGGCATTATTTTAGAAGGTTATTAAAAGTAACTTTTTTATATATTATAGGGTCAATTGGAGCTATAGGCGCTTGGGTATTAGTATTAAATGCTTATAAGATTCCTATCATCAACTTTGTTATTACCGATTATTGGATTTTAGTTTCTTTTGGGGTAACAGGTTTAGGACTTTTTATTCTTAAATCTGAATGTAATAGAATTTATGGTGCTTTAGAAGTTATATTTGCTTTATCATGTGTCTATTATGTTATAATACCTAATGATACAGAAATGGCAAAAGTTATGGGTAATTTTACTACTTTGTATGTACTTGTTAGAGGGATTGAGAATATAAATAAAACTGAGAATGATAAAAAATCACCATATAAACAAATAAAAAATAAAATCTGCAGATATTTGCCGTAGTATATTTTTTTTTTGCATAGTAGCACCTATGGAGGTGTTACCATGTTTGGGTTATGGCTATTTACTACTATTATAGGCACATTGATTTATTGTGCTATAAGGTTAAGATACGAGATGAAAAATAACAATAATTTATAAAATTGCCGTCTACTTTGAGTAGGCGGCTTTTTTATTGGCGTATTAATGAAGGAATCTATCAAATGATGGTGGAATATGGGGAGTAGTAACAGTTTTAGGAGGAATGATAATGCCAATAGATTGGGTTGTAATTCTATCAAAATTCACAAGGGAAGATGTAGTTAACTTCTTTATAAATATCGGGATTACTGGAGCTATGTTTTGGGCTGTTGTTCAATATGTTGCAACTAAGACAATTGATTTAAAAGTTAATACGATACTTCTAGAATATAAGAAAGAAATGGATAAAGAAATTGAAGATCATAAATTGGAATTAGATAAAACCCGTGAAGCATATAAGACTGAATTACAATGTGACATAAAAGGCCATGAACAAAAGCTACAAGTAATGACTGAAGAAACAAAAACTGAACTTGGTAAGAAGTTACAAAATTTTGGTTTGTATAATACCAAAAAACATGAAGTTTATGCTTTGTTGTATGCAACCTTCATTCAGACCTATCAAAAAATTGCTGAGTCTTTAGATGGAAATGCTTACTTCATGAATGTTTTAAAGGGATATACAATGAAGAAATTAAAAGATCATTTAGAAGAAATTGGTGCGAATGATGTAATAATTAATAAATATGCTGACAATTGGGATAATGTAAGATTTAATCAGGAACAACTTAATTCTTTATGCCATTGTGTAAAAAAATTAAAAACAGAGTTAGCCAGTAATGAACTTAATAAGACCAAAAATGAATTTTTAAGGTTAATGCTTTATATTAGCAAAGATGTTGAAGATAAAATATGGAAGATATATGGTAATTTATTTGATATGGTGATGAATAAAGAGGATAGTGCACTATTAGCCAATGATGAGAATTTTGTTAAGTTGCGAACAGAAACAGATAATCTTTTAAAGGAATTAAAAGATATGCTTAGACAAGAATTGTCAAACTTGGATTAATTTTTAGTGAGTAAGAGAGGTAATAATGGTAAATTCAAAATGGAAAGAGTATGAATGGTTAGTTGCTAAACTGATTCATGATGAAGATACAAGTGCAACTTCAAGAACTGTCACTTATGATAAGAAGGTTTTGGGAAAAATAAGTCGACAGCAACGACAGATAGATATTTTAATTGAGGAAAAAATAAATGGAATTGAGGCAGTTACAATTGTTGATTGTAAAGATAGAAAAAGAAACATAGATATTAAGTCTATAGAATCATTTATCGGGATGGTAGATGATGTAAAAGCTGACTATGGTATTATTTATTCTCCAAAAGGATATACTTCTGGAGCTATTAGCCGAATAGAAGATAGAACAGATATAATATTATTGTATTTTGATTGGGAATCAGCAAATATTATAAGGGAAACTGCATCTATTCCCAATAGATTACAAGATAGTTGTGTTGTATGCTGTAAGGATAATACATTTCCAGGATTGCTTGTTTGGGAGCATGCTTATCCTGTAATTGTAGATGGTATATTTTGCTTATATGCTACAGGACAATGTTTGCGATGTAAGACTGAATATATATGGTGTGAGTCATGCGGAATAATGACTCCTGTAAGTGATAATGATTTTACTTGCCCTCAATGTAAGGTAAATTATCCGTAGCAACATAAAAACGGCAATTTGTAAAAAATTAACACATATCACGAGATCAATAAAATCAAAGGGTCAAAACATTTTATTTTTAAAAAATATTAACAAGGCTTACAGTTGACATCGAAGAGGTCTGCGGTTCGAGTCCGTCTAACCCCACCATTTGATTGTATTAGCTTCGTGAGTAGTCACGGAGCTTTTTTTGGTGCTTAAAAATAGCTAAAATGTTGCTAAGTTGTCCATTATAATAGTAAGAGAGTGCCACCGAAGCACTCTAACCAACTGAGCCATAATCCTAAGAGTAAGATGACCGATACATTTTTTGCAGTGCTTATATGAAACTATATATAGTGAATATTATCATAGGGAGACTTATGATTTTATATAGGTTTGACTAAGTAAAGATCTGACTTTACAGCAAGCAGAAGAGGAAAGAAGTTCTGGAATAATTCTAAAACTCTGACAATATTAAGGATTGGATTTTCTTTAGACCCACCATTTACGAATATAGACACTACAAGACTTCGTGACCCTGTAGTATCTTTTATTATGTGACTTTAGTCCGTTGAGCTTGCGAAACAAAAAAACACCCGCTATGCGGGTGCGCGTCGAAAGGTATACAAAACCCACCAGAATTCCTATAATAGAGATTGTTCAAGCCTCTAAAATAGGAAAGGAATGGTGAGTTTTAGATATTCAGGTGATATTATGGCCAATGATTGATAAATGGAAAAGAGAAGGTGTTACTGTTGATTATCTTCAGGTTTATGAATTAAATATTGAATGTGCATGTGGTGAAGTATACCAGAAGATATATCATCATCAAGAAATTCCAAAGAAAAATGAGGTATTCTATTATAAGAGCATAAACCGTCCAGTGAATGCTAAGATATTTATAATTGCTGAAGATGATAATGGAGTTATGATGTTTGTAGATGAATATTAGTGATATAAAAATCGTAGTATTAATACTATGTTTTTTTGTTATTTTTTGCAGGTATAGGAAATTTATTGAAGAATAGTAATTGCTAATGTTAATCTATTGGAGGAATTTACATGGAAGATAGTTTTGGAAAAACATTTGATCATAATAATATAATAAAATCAGCCTTGGCAACAGGTAGTGAGTCCGGGAGATTTGATTTTAAAGAAATCCTAGATCCTACCGACTCAAAACATAAAATAACTTTAGTAAAGATGATAACTTCCTTCGCAAATACAGAACAAGGTGGTTACTTAATCGTAGGCATAGATGATAATTGCGAGGTTAAGGGTTTAGAAAAAAAATATTTAGATAGCTTTGATCAAACCAAAATTGCAAATTTATTAGAAAGACATATTGCACCGACTCCTGAATTTTTAGTTAGGAAAGTAGAATATGAGGGTAAAAATCTAGTAATTATTGATGTAACTCCTTTTAAGGAAATTCCACATATAGTTACCAATGGAACAAACGAGGGAAAAGAAAAATTGGTGGCAGGAGTTTTATATATTCGCAGCGGTGGAGCAAAGGCCACTCCCGTCTGTTCAGAAACCGAATTACATCGACTATGCGAATCCATAGCCCAAAAAAAAGCAGATAGTATAACCGCTTTAATATTGCGAGGATTGACAGGAGTCTATCCAAATAAGAATGTACTATATGATAAAAGTAAAGAAGAACCTATAAAAAATGTTATTTCTGAAGTCAATGATAATATAGTGGAGGCCCGTAAATTATCTTTGAATTACTGGCCAGAAGAATATGATAAAAAGACACCTTACATTGAGACTTACTTTAATTCGATTTCTTTAAGTGAAGTTAAGTTATCAATATTTAAAGAATTAATACCTAAAGCATGTGTTCCAGTAGAAAATAATTTTCCTTTTACTCGTTATAGCGGTATCGGAAGAAGTGGCAAATTATTCGATATTATTAATGAGAGTTTTATGGGAATGAATCCATATTATGAAGTACCTGATGCTGAGAATCCTCCAGTTTATATGTGGGCTTTAACTAGGAAACTGGCTTTTTTTTATAGAGAACCATTATGGGAGGATTTTGATAGATCTGTTATTAAAGGTGGAGTAGGTCTATATCATTTAATTGGTCAGATAATACTACTTATACGCTTTTTACATCGAATTATTTTGTTTCAAGATCAAGAATATAAAGCTTCTAGTATGATATTCCAGGTTGGAATAAGATTAAATAATATGAAGGGGAGATATTTAAGCAATGAGAAGGGAAACAATTTTTTTATAAATCAACGCACTGCACAAAAGGATGTTTTAGAGTATTCTATGCTTGTGTCTGGTCAAGAACTTATTGACACGAGGATGGAAATAGCAACAACTATGGCTGAAGAGATAGCATGGAAATTTGGACGTGATGATCTTAGTAGGACAAAATTATCAAATTTATTTGATAATGCAAGATATGATCTTGGGGCTAATTATCATTTTCCGCATACGGAAAATGTAATCGATGATCCATGGAATATTAAATATTAAGAGATTATTGCAATACAAAAAACCCGTCATTAGACAGGTTCTGATTGGTGAAGGGAGAGGTTGATAAACATCTTTTTAGAGTAGGTTATGAACTCAAGATGGCAGCGCAGACGCTACTAGAGTACAGTTTAATACCCAGATAGTATCTATCTAAAGTAACGCATGCAATAACTTCAGTTTTAGTTTGACTCATGTTATCGCCCCCGTAGAAAATTTGTAGATAAATGGGAAGGTGAATTTAATTAACTGTATTTCGCTCATTAGTTTATTGAAATACGGGTAGATTCTATATTTTCTGGCCATCGGGATTCCACAACAGATCCAAGCGGTAAACCTCCCATGTCTTACGGCATCATCGTGCCTAATTCCTTCGTTCTACCTATCCTGAAGATGGAACGTCAATCATGTTCCAACGCTGGGTATATTGCATCTTGATATAGTATGAGTAAACATGTTCGCATGAAATTTTGTTTTTGAATGTCGCAGTCCTATATATGAAAAGCTATAATATATCAAATAAACAAGGCAAGATAAAAATGTATCGTATTGAACATTTTTATCTTGCCCTGTTTATTTACTGTATATTTTGTATATGAAAAAATTTCCAATAATTTTCTAATAAATTATTAATAATTTATTTAATGAAACATATAATCTAGTGAGCAAATATTTTTTAGCGTGACAATGAGTAGGGGGTGATAAAAATAGGTACAAGGTATAAAAAATATTACAGCAAGAATCACAATTTCTTTCATACTAGGTTTTTCTAAAAAGATAAGTCAGAATGCTTCTAAAGAAAGAAGATATTTAATGGTGCAGTGATTTTATAGGACAAGCAATCAACACGTTGATGTTATAAACTTTTTACTCGAAAAAGCAACGATATTTTGAGTTGATTCGTGAATAGAACGAGGTGACCGAATATTGGAGCATATAGCAAAATACTTCCCTGATCTTGTAGCGATGAGGAAAGCTAGTATAGACTCTAAATTTATCAGGTATGCTCGTACTAAATTTCCTGATATGAGCGATGCTTTGATTAAGCAAAATTTATGCGAAATTATAGCAGCATATGACGCGGAGTTAAAATGTAGATCAAATTGTATGGGGATTGATATGTGCGCTGAACTACTTAATTCAGCTGGATACACTTATAAAATAAACCTCCAGTCGAGCGGTTGGATAAAAATTGAATATGTGCCTTGTGTATTTCATTTTGACAAGAAAGCTACAGGAAATATTCAGAAAAGTACAATAATAAAAATGAGGTGATGATTAAAAATGGATAACCCCAAAGAGTTTCAACCAAGGGGGGATACGTTGGATCCCTTTCTAAAAGGAAAGTCGCTTTATTTGGATCAGGTAGAACGCTTATCTCAAGAAAGGGATTCATGGAAAAAGAGTACACAAAAACTGTTACTTGTAGTGATTGTCATGACCTTTGGGATTGTATATATATCGCTACGTAGCGAATATATCCCTTTTATGGTTCGTATTGATGGAACGACAGGATATACGGAAGCTGTTGGGCCGCTTAAAGAGATTAAATACGATCCGAAAGAAGCTGAAATCACTTATCTTTTAGGTGCATTTATCCGTAATATTCGGACGGTTCCACTTGATCCTGTAGTGTATAAAGCAAATTGGAATGTTGCTAACGATTATTTATCACTAAGGGCTAGTCAAAAACTAAATGCTTTGATTGCTGGAGAAGATCAAGTAGCCGCACTTGGAAAAGCAACTGTTTTGCCAAAAATTATTTCCATTCAACCTATGGCAAATTCAAACGGTAATACATATTTCGTTCGTTGGGAGGAAGAAATCTTCTATATCGGTGGTAGTACTGGAAAAATTATAAATACGTATAGTGGCAATATCACTTTTAGTATTACGCAGCCAAAGAAAAAAGAAGAATATTATAAGAATCCTGTTGGATTAATAATTGAAGATCTGTCATACGCAAAAGAAAATTCATCGATTATGCCTGCTACATCTTCCGTTGTAAAAGGAGGTAATCCGTAATGAAAAAATATATTCTTCTGCTTTTGTTTTTCATGCTTATCTGTACATCCTCTGGTTTCGCTGCTGTACAAATGGAATTTAATAACGGAATTTTAGGAGTTTCGGATTCCACAGTTAGTAAATCTGTCGTCTACTTTGAATATTCTCCTGAAACGCAATATGAAATGAATACACAGCTTGGATATGTCACAGATTTACAACTACGTTACGGAGATCATATCATAAACACCATGGCAGGAGATACTGAACGTTGGATGATCGAAACTGCAGTAGTAGATGGTGTTCCTCATGTTTATATTAAACCGACGCAGGAAGACATATCAACCAATATTATTATTAATACAACGCAAAAAACATATCGTCTTTTAGTTCATTCCACCGATAATTACATTCCAGTAGCGATATGGATCTATCCAGAAGACAGTATATTAGTAAAAAATGAGGGGAAAAAGAAAAGGCCAGATGCGATTGATACAGCACTAGTGTCGCTCTACTACAATTACAATTACACCATAAAATCCAAAAAGAAAGTCTGGATACCTAAAACCATTTATGATGATGGGACGCGGACCTTTATTTCGATTCCTTCGGATACCAAAAACGATTTGCCAGTGATTCATATTTTGGATGATAAGCTGCCGGCATTAGTCAATTATCGAGTGAAAGATGGCTGGTTTATTGTCGATAGGGTATTCAAAACAGCTGTTTTGAATTTTACGGCAGAAAAGAGTATCACTATTCATAACATGAAGGGGGAGGAAAAATAGTGTGGCCAATTTCTTCTCTAAAAACAAAAATGAATCGTTTTTTCCCAGCCTCTGAAACAACAATCAGTAATATTGATGTAGAAAACGAGCCTAGAGTTGGAACTGGCAATAAAGATGGCGATAAGGGTTTTAAAAAAATTGGAATCAAAAATACACTATTAATGTTTTTAGTTGCCGCCGTTATCGTCTATCTTTTGACAATGTTCATTTCCGGTGTATTTGGTAGCAAAAAAATAGTTAAACCAGACGATACAGTGCAAGCTTCTAAAGCAATTGTAATGAAGCAAAATCCGGCGAGTAATTTACCTGATAATTATAGTGCAGTGACTCAATATAATACCCAAGGAACGCAAAATTCTTCTGCTTCTAGGAGAGATCAAAGTGGACAAGGCATGAATGGGGACAATAATAATCAGTATCAATCTTCTACAGCATATGTACCGCCTCAAATGATCGATAGCGGGTATTTTACATCATCTGCCGGATCGCCACCGTCTCATTATATTTCTAATGTACAAGAGAGCTATGACAATGTAGTAACAAATCGACAAAGCAACTGGATAAAGAGTGCGATTCGCTTTGTCGCGGCAGCTTCACCATCAGTCAATCAGCGAGATACTGAAAGAGATAGTTCAAACATACAAAGCCCAGGAGGAAAAGCAAATCTTTATCAGATGGTGGGGGTGAATACCATCTTGGCTGGAAGCGTCATTCCGGTATCACTCATTAACGGAATCAATTCTGATATATCAGGGGATGTGGTAGCCCAAGTACGGCAAGACGTATATGACAGTAAGACGGGGCAAACGCTACTCATTCCGCAAGGGGCAAGGTTACTTGGAGCATATGAAGGAAAAACGAGTAATGGACAAAGCCGATTAGCAGTTACTTTTACCAGAATTTTATTTCCGGACGGTCATTCTATCAATATTGACAGCCAAAAAGGGACGGATAATGCCGGTTATCCGGGACTCGCTGATAAGGTGGATAATCACACTGGGCGCCTAATCGGAAGTGGGGTTATGACGAGTTTATTAGCGGCAACGGCGCAAATTGCGGCAGGCAATACGAATACAACGAATAATGCATCATATGGCCAATTAGCAGTGCAAGGCGCTGCGACCAATGTGATGCAAGCAGGCTCAAAACTACTAGAACGAGATATGCAACTTGGTCCTACCATTACGATTCGGCCAGGGATGCAGTTTACGGTATTTTTAAATAAAGATCTAATAATCCCAGCCTATGGGGGCGATCGGGAATAGAATGTATGACAATAAAAGAGTTGAAATTCATAATGCCATATATACCGCATTGGGTCAGGACGTTATTGAATACATTGAAAATCCAGATACGGTAGAAGTATACATCAATCCTGATCGATATCTCTGGGTAAATTATCTAAGTTCAGGGAGAGTGTGTACAAAAATAGTAATTGATCCCAAGAAAACTCTGCTAGCCATTGAACTCATTAGCGGTATGAATAAAAAAATTGTTCATTCACAAAGGCCGGATCTCGGTGTCGAAGCGGTGTTAAAAAACATCAAATGTCGTCTGCAAATTACGTTGCCGCCACTCGTCGATAACCCTTGTCTCATGATCCGAAAACACGCTACTACTATTTTTACTCTTGATGATTTAGTTAAACAAAAAGTCATCTCTCTTAAACAAAAAGAGCATATTGCACAAAGTATAAAAAAACGATTGAATATTTTAGTTGTGGGAGCCACTGGATCAGGAAAAACCACATTCACCAATGCGCTACTTGCTGCTGTATCAGAAATAAATCCCAATCACCGTCTGGTTATTCTAGAAGACACACCAGAGTTACAGTGTAAGTCCCTTGATATATGGCCTATGGTTACGATGGAACATGAGGATCCTTTAAAATGCGTGACGATGAATAAATTGTTGTTTATCACAATGCGCCTCTCTCCGACACGGATTATTATCGGGGAGGTAAGGGATGGAGCGGCACTAACATTTTTAAAAGCACTAAATACTGGCCATCCAGGAGGTATATGTACCACACATGCAGATTCTGCCCTACAAGGCTTAGAACGTCTGGAAATGCTAATTCAAGAAGTCAATCCGAATGGTGATTTTCGGCAACTGATTGCAAAAGCAATTCATGTTGTTATCTCGCTAGTATATATGGAAAATGGAAAAGGAGGAGGGATTCGCAAAGTCAATGAAATTATCCAGATTCAGGGATGGGACCGGAAACAAGAACAGTACATTTATGAAAAATGGGAGGAATAATGAAATGGCAAGAAAAAACAAATGGATGGCTTATGTACCATATTTGGTGGTTATTGCTTTTACTTTATTCACTGTTAGCGTAGAAGCGTCTGCGGGAGGTACCTCACGAAACTGGCCCTGGAATAACTTTTTAAAATCTCTGGCACAGGAATTGACTGGTCCTTTACCGACTACACTTGGAATTTTGGGAATTGTAGGTGCTGCGATTGCTCTTTTTAGTGGACGTTCTGGAGAAGGAGCAACAAAATTTATTGTGATTATCATTGCGGTTTCCATTGCATTAATGGCTCCAACACTCATGACTTGGCTGACTAGCGATTCTGGTGGAACAGCAACTGGTATCCTGCTGGGTGGTTTTTAATATGGAAGAGGAACGTGAGGATTCAATCATCAATGGGAAGGTGATTCAGGCCATTACCCAACCTATTTATTGGGCTGGTGTTCCACGCGAACTCTTTTTGTTTAACCTGTTGGTATCGATCTTGATGATCATGATTTTTCACTTCTGGTATTTCTTGGTATTGTCAGGGGCAGCGCATCTTATATTTATTTATCTTGGTAAACAAGAACCTCTCTTTTATGAAATATTTTTCCGGTACAACCGTGCAAAAAAGTATTATTGGTCATAGGGAGGAAGAATTTTGTCGAATTTTAATTTTAAGAGAGATTTTTGGAAGGCAACTACATACAAAGAAGAAAAAAATCGTTTGCTTTATGCCATACCATGGTGTTATATCACGAAAGACAGCTTAGTTTTTAATAAAGACGGTTCGATACAATTAACATTTGCTTATCGGCCGCCTGATATTGAGTCAGCAACTTTTGAAGAATTGCAGTATCAAACTGCGCAATTAAACAATATATTTCGCCGTTTTGGTCGTGGATGGGCGGTATGGATGGAATCCCAAAGGCGAAAGAGTGATTCATATATATCAGCCACTTATCTCGTACCAATTATGGAACGGTTTGAGAGAGAGCGTAGATCATATTTTTCTTCAGGCGTACACTATGAAAATTATTACTATATTACGATCTATTACAACTCCTTTACTTCAGAAGTCGATAATGTACTAAATAAAGTAAAATCATTTTTTATCACCAACTCATCGGATAGTCGTAAAGCTGCTGAAAAAGAACTGGCTGATTATATAGAGATTTTTTCGCAGCATATCGAAACCATATACAGTCTGATTCACTCTATTTTTCCTGGTAGTAAATTATTAACACCCGATGAAACGTTAACATATCTACATTATCTTGTATCTGACACCTATCACCCAGTGAAAGTTCCTGATCCGGCTATGCCTCTTGATTATTATTTATATGACTCGGACTTGTCAGGGCAATGGAATCCTCGTATTGGCAATAAACATATTCGAATTGTGAGTATTCGTGATTATTCCAATAAGACGGACCCGGGAATGTTTGACGAAATTAACAATTTGAATTTTGAGTATCGATATGTAACGCGCCTCCAATTCCTTGACAAACTAGATGCCCGTAACGTGATGAAGGATTTGGAACAAAAGTGGGACCAAAAACAAAAGACGTTTATACAAATGGTATATGAAGAGATTAGTAAAAAAGAAACGCTAAAAATAGATAAAACGGCTGTTGAAAATGCAGATTTAATCGCGGATGGGGTTGTGTATTTAGATCAGGATGATGTTGGTTTCGGATACTATACCCTCACGATTGTTGTAGCTGATGAAGAGGAGGAAAAAGCGATAGCCAAAGCTCAGGAAGTAAAAAAAATAATAAACAAGCGTGGCTTTACTGCTACTGTAGAAGGGGCTAATTCAGTAGAAGCTTGGTTTAGTTCCTTGCCAGGGATGTTTTTTCATAATGTTCGCCGGGCGATGGTTTCTACTGTGAATATGGCTCATATGGCTCCAGTTAGCGATATTTGGCCTGGCGAAAAAGTGAACAAGCATCTGCAAGGGCCGCCACTTATTTATTGTGATACTGAAAACAGCATTCCTTTTCGGCTATCGCTACATGATGGGGATGTGAGTCATGCAGCGATCATCGGACCGACTGGTAGCGGGAAATCTGTTTTACTCAATACGCTAGAAGCATATTTTACGAAATACAATGGTGCTCGTCTTTTTATTTTTGATAAAAGTGCATCCAGTCGTGCCATTACAACGGCTATGGGAGGTAATTTTTATAATCTTGGTCTAGAAGAGGATGAAATTTCTTTTCAACCATTGGCTCTCATACATGATGAGACGGAACGATCTTGGGCGGCTGAATGGCTCAATAGTTTTTTGAAATTAGAGAAATTTCAGGTTACTCCTTCGTCGAAAGATCTCATCTGGAAAGCGTTATGCTCTCTTGCTGAGTTACCAATGGAGCAGCGCACCATCAGTATATTTTCTGGTATTGTACAGGATCAGGATATCCGCCAGGCACTTGTTCCGCTCACCAAGGATGGTAGCTTCGGCAAATTATTCGATTCCAATAAAGATCGATTTGGAGAAGGAAACTGGCAGGTTTTTGAAATGGAAGCTCTGATGAATATTCCTTCCATTGTGCCGCCAACGCTTGATTATCTTTTCCATCGAATTGAATCGCAGTTAAAGGAAAAACCTGTTGATGGGAATCCTTGGTCTCCAGCGATGATCGTACTTGACGAATGTTGGTTGTATCTCAAAAACGAGATATTTACGGCTAAGATTAGGGAATACTTTAAAGATATGCGGAAAAAAAATTGCGGCATTGTAATCGCCACCCAAAATCTTTCGGATATTATGGCCAATCAGGATTTTGCAGATACCATTATCAACAACTGCCCAACAAAAATATTCTTGCCAAATCAATATGCTACCAATGAAACGAATCTGCGCCTTTACAAACTTTTCGGCCTCAATGAGGCGCAAATCAGAATTATCAAGGAAGCAAGAAGTAAGCATGACTATTATATAAGTCAGGGTGGACATTGCCGGAAGTTTCAATTGGCACTCCAACCGACGGAATTGACCATTCTTACTGCCACTAGTAAAGAAGAACAAGCCAAGATAACAGAAATATTACGTGAGTTCCCTAAAGAGGATTTTGTAAAATATTGGCTTTTCTACAAAGGCGTATTAGATGCTGTGTAGTCTCTAACGAGATCATTCCTCGCAGCACTGCTGCGAGGTCATTCTTATACGAGGGAGGAGCAATATGGAAAAAAGGACTTACCTAATGATCATTGCTCTTTGTGGAGTCGGTCTAACGTTGCCTCTGGCGGTTCTTCCTGAAATAGAGGCGGCAATTCCTGTAGTGGATTCGTCTAATATTGCCCAACAATACCAGACCTACCTTCAAACCTATCAAACCGTCATAAATACGGCAAAGCAGATTACGCTTCAGATTCAAGAACTTAAGGCGTTGCCAGCTAATACTCTTAGTAAATATCAGTCTATTTTGAACCAAGAAGTCAGTGCAATACAAACGAGTCTTTCTAATACATCTGGAGTACTGAATCCGCAAAAAACTTTGAATAGTATTTGGAACTCCACCTTTAAGCCTGCTGGGACCATTACGGCCAATAATATTACAGGAACCAAAGTTAGCGCTGTAAACGGCACAACCATTAAGGCGCTAGAGCAAGCAAACTATGACAGCTTTAACGTTGTGAAAACGGCCATTAATAACATCAACCAGACACAAAGTAACCTAGATCAGCTGATGAAATTGAATGCAGGAGCTGAAGGGCAAAAACAATCGACGCAGATTAATAATATGTTACTAGCGGAACAGGCCAAACTTTTGCAACAACAAAATATCATTCGTGCCGCCGAAGCAGCAGCGAGAATTTCATATTACCAAAGACTAAACCAACTCGATGCTCTGGCAGAAGCTCAGTGTAATCAGGCAGCGAATTCAATTATGAACATGCCAAAAGCACCATTGTACTAATTATGCGAGGGGGAAGGTGAATGAGCACCTCTCTAACATCTGAATTATTTCTGAATGATCTATTGACCTATTTCCAAGCGCAGTGTTTGAATGGTTTGAAATCCCTTTTACCAGAAGCCTTATTTTTAGTATGGGCTTTTGGAATTATCCTGATTTGTATGAGGATGATCACTCAGGGGAATATTTTCGGCAGTGGATCGTGGCAAAGCTATATCATAATGACGCTTAAAATTGGCGTATTCGTATTTCTGGTCACAAATTGGGAAGACATTACAATTAATATCATTTTTAAGTCTTTTGAAGTTGCTGGTCAGACGGCGAGTAATATTTCTGCAAATGTAAAGCCATCAGGGATTTTAAGTCTCGGTTTTACGATAACGCAAAACGTATTTGCAGATGTTTTAAAGTCGTTCATTATGAATGCTTTCTTCGTTATGGCGCTACGTCTTCTCATGTGCCTGGTCATCATTGCAGCGTTTTCCTATATGGCGATTATGTTTTTCTTGGTGACAATTGAATTTTATCTCACAGCTAGTCTGTCGGTAATTTTGATTCCCTTTGGCATGGTTCCTTATCTAAAATTTTTATTCAATAACGTAGTATCGGCCATGTTTAGTTTCGGTATTAAATATATGACGATGGTTTTCATATTGGGACTTGGGGCAAATTTATTTACTTCGTGGAATGTATCACTAGATGCGAATACGCAATGGCAAAGCCTGGCTCAAGTCGCTGTTGGTGTTGTTGTTTACTGCGTGATGTGTTTAAAAATTCCAGAACTTGTGAGCGGCATGATCCATGGGGCACCGTCTCATGATAGTGGTACGCAAATGGCAGTTTCTGCTGCTACTTCTGCAGGTGGTATGGCAGTAACTGCAGGAAGAGGAGCAGGCCGGTATGCCTGGAATTCGACTAGATCGATAAGGCAAAAAGGATGGGAAACGACGAAACGGGGAGGAAGGATGGCTATGGGCAAAGCCAAAAGTGGAGGAAAGATAGCGATAGATAAAGCAAAGAATTATACAGAACAGAGTCTGTCAAACATTAAGAATCGGTTTATGGGAAAATGAGTAAGCAAGAGAAATGATTTTCATAAAACGTCTAGTATCGCTTTTTATCTTCTTCTTTCTTTTTGCGCAGCCCAACTTTGCCTTGGCGGAAAACTGGCCCATTACAAGTTCTTTCGGTTGGAGAATCATAGATGGCGTGAGTAATTATCACAAGGGTGTGGACTTTGGTATTGATGTTGGCACAGCAGTGCCTGCTACAGAGAATGGTACTGTGGAATCAGCGGGATGGGATAGTAGTGGCGGTGGAAATATGGTCGTGATTGATCATGGCAATGGTGTGGAAACGGCCTATATGCATTTTTCCCAGTTTGCCGTCTCTGGAGGGCAAAGCGTTAGTAAAGGGCAGATCATTGGATATAGCGGTAACACTGGACATTCTACAGGTCCACATCTACATGTTGGCTATTACCGCAATGGTCAAGCGATAAATCCTGTACCATATTTATTGGCGCAAGGATGGGATTTTACCAATATGCCTACCTCGGACGGCTTTTTTACTGGTTTTGATCTAGATTTGTGGGGATACAGCAATCCAGGCGATGCGGTCTGGAATTTTTCTGGATTTTATGAATTTGGAAAATCTCTAGATGACGTGATCGCAACCTTTGCGGATGGATGTAAAAAAGGACTGGAAGCTTTGCAAGAGGAAGCAGTTCATTTACTTTGGATTCTTGCTGTGATTGATTTGGCGTGGCTTGCGATACAACATACTCTGAACGGGAATTCGATTACAGGAAACATATGGATTACCCGGTTTTTAAAATATGGGTTTATTCTGTATCTCATTATGAATTGGGCTGATATTGTAAATTATATGGTTAGCCCCTTGTTTTCGAGTGGTGTATCTGATTTTTTTGGTAATACATCGACTTCGGCGAACGCTTTTTCTAAGCCTGGCGACGTGGTTTCAAAAGGAGTTCATCTGATTGAACCGGCATTTACTTATCTTTCACAAAATGCCGGAAATAATATGTTGTTGTGTTTAACTTGTGCGTTTTTATCTCTCTTGATCCTACTTTTCTTCGTGCTCATTGGGATTGCTCTAGTGATTTATAACGTCGAGTTTTATGTGATTGCCGTATTCGCTGTTATTGCGCTGCCATTTGGATTAGTCGGAGGCATGTTTTCACAGATCAAGGCTTTTCCTGGAGGGATGCTAGGCTCTCTGATCGCATCGGCCATAAAAATTCTGATTGCGAGTATTGTAATAACACTGATTATCAACATTCTATCACCGATGCAACCAGTACCATATGAATGTACGGCTTATATCAAAATCCTCGTAGTCTGTTTCTGTTTCTTTCTGATGATCATACGGATTCCGCCGAACGTCACTACTTTCTTTAAAGGGCATGTGAATTTTTAGGAGTGATTCATTTGGATGCAAAAATTTTATTTTCTAACTGGACTCACCGCAAAACTCTGTATATGCTCTTACTCGTTGCCTGTCTCATTGGACCACTATTACATAGTTTTGGGATTATACCAAGTTTAAACATACTATTTTTAAATTGCACTCAGTCGGCACCGGTAGGGATTTATCTATCCTGTTTCAACCAAAAAATAAATTCTGGAGATTATGTGATTGTACTTCCGCCTGAAGAAGCGAAACCCTATCTCTATGATCGGCACTGGACGGTATCAGCATTTTTACTCAAACAAGTCGCTGCCTTGCCAGGTGAACAGTATGAAATTTGCAAACCTTGGCTTGTGATGAAAGAGAAAAAGGCTTATATCTTTATGGAAGACTCAGATGGTATGCCGATGGAGTCTCCGATCAATGGAGTTTATACAGTGCCAGAAGATAAAATATTACTTGTATCTTTTGATGTGCCAAGATCTTTTGACAGCCGTTATTTTGGACCAATAGACCAGTCGCTCATTATCCGAAAAGTAGTTCCTAGTATTGTGTTACCACCCGTTTTAGAGAGTTGGTTATTGGATAAATCGTAAAAGGAGGAATTTATGAAATTGAGGAAGGTCATTATGTTGTGCCTTATTTCATTCATTTCTTTAAGTTTGACGGCAGGTTATGCTTGGTGGGGGTTATATCCTGGTGCCCATGTCATCGATATCGGTAGGCTGCAACGATCCATACAAGTCACAGCACAGGCTCTTCTGACAGCTGGGCAAACGCTCAAAAATTATCAAAACAAATTGACTAGTCTGTTACCAACATCGGTATTTGGTGAAGTGAATGCAAGGATTCAATCTGTTACAACAGTGGAAAATCAATTTCTCTCCTCGTTGACTGGTCCAATGAACAAAAAGCAGCAGGCTATACAATTAGAAACAGGTAAAAATAACTCTGCTTCTGCTTGGAATGTATTTTCAGATCCCACAGATGCCAACCTGTCAGGTAGTGCTACAACTGCACAACGTCTAGCAATGCGAACAGTAGAAGAAAACTCCAATTATGATGCTTTTAATGTGATACGGATGCAAAGTGATAATCTGCAAACGATTAGTGCAGAAATAAATCGATTGGCTGGAGTTGTAGAACCTGGAAATCAGGGGCAACGGCAGATTGGCATTACCCAACGGGCGCTGATAACTAAAATGATGATGAATAATTTATATGAGGAAGCGGCTACTGATATTGCGACAGAAACGAAAACAAGAGGAGATATTACTAAAAATATGATTGGTATTCGCCAAGCGCAGTATTTGCAGATGGGAACCTATGATCCATACAAACGTACAACTCAGGACAATACGTTGTACCCTGCAACCACGGCTAGAGGGTATCCTCAGTTCTGAAATGTAATTTGTTGTAAGTGATAGAAACAAAGATCAAGAGTCAATAATAGAAAGGAATGATGGATTATATATGAATAAAATTGTGGTAACTTTGGTGATCATTTTGGGAACAGCATTTTTTACAGGAGGCTGTAGTCAGTCTGGTCAGTCTGAACAAGAAAAATATTATAAACAACTGAATGAAGACCGCAAAAAAGCAGAAAAAATGAATCAAGAAGCGGCGGATTCAATTATGCAAATGAAAAAAGCCCCTTTATATGATAATGCGGAAAACACTCCAGCTTCAAACCCTAGTAATAAGAACAAATAAACGATCTATGGACAGTTAATGATTCTCCGAGTATTTTTTAACTGTCCATATTTTTTCTGGGTAAGAGCATCTTTGTCATGAAAGGAAAAGTACATACGATTCATGAGGAGGATATAAACGAAATGTTGAAATACAATAAAGAGTTACTGGAAGAACCTGATCATCAGTCTAGACAAATCAGTATAAAAGAATTGCAAATCATTATTCAGGAGCATCAGGACAAAATTGATCGTATGGATCAGGACTTATCTAGCATGCTAAAAAAATATTTACCAACAGTGAAGAATAAAATGGAGCTGGAACGAGAAGGACATAGAGAATGCCTAAAGCAAAATCCGGAGATCTCTCAAAGTGAAAGTAAAATCGCCAGGGAAAGCAAAGAATATATTGCAGCTGTCAAGGCATATGATGCAAAGTCTGCACCGAAATTTTATGAGGTATGGAAGAAAAATAGTATAACGAATGAAATACAGCAACTTGATAACTGGCGGGAGTCTATCCATTCTATGAATCATAAATTGGCTAATGAAAAAAGTATATATTTAAAAACGCCTTCGGCAAGACAATTTATTGATCACTATATTAAAGAAAAAATAACAGAGCAAGACAACAATCAAAAAAGAATTCAAGAGATGCATGGTAAGCGAAATGAACTGAGTGATCTAAGAACAAAAATAGCAAATATTAATTTTACCGTCAGCCAGATAAAAAATAATAGTGCAACCATTACAATGAATGGAAATCTAAAAGATCTGAATCATGTAGCATCACAAAGCGAGAAAATTAAAAACCAGTTAGTAAAAATTCAGTTCAATGAAAACACTTTTACTAAATCACATGGGCTTGATCGATATCGTTAATTATAGACAAATAAAGGAGTTGCTCTATATGGATATGATGGAAAAATTACTCAAAGAAGAAGAAAAAGCGCAAGCAAGATTAAAAAAAATTAAGGAACAAAAAGAAGAGTTTGAAAAAAAGATCATGGCGAAAATACCGATCCTTTTGCAAGAAAAATATCCGGATATTTACAATGAGATTAGGGAAGCTGTAATTAGTAAAAGTGAAACGAAAAAAACACCCAAAATAGAAGAGGACGGTAATTTAAAAAATATAGATATAACATCTGAAATCAATCCATAACAAAGTAAGATCCAACGAATGCCTATCGCTTTTATCAAAGCGATGGGCAACGTATATCAGTAAAAAATGGTCGGCAGAGCAGCAAAGAGTAGCTGCGAAAACGTAGTGAAGCTGCCCTATTTACCTCAACCATTTTTTGCGAAAAAATGGTCACACCTGACGCAATCCTACGGATTTGCTTTCAGGCTATATACGGCGTGGTTTTAAGATATTCCCGATAGGAATATAAACAGGAGTATAAATCATTACAATCGCTCGATAGTCAATCATTAATAGGTACTCCTAATGATGATACGATAGGAGAAGGTTTATATGCCGAAAATAACTCAAAGCAAAACTGAAAAAATACAGTTTTGGGCGACGCCAGCTGAAAAAAATCAACTTCAACGATTAGCAACAATGAATAATAAATCCTTATCTCAGTACCTTCTTGATAGCGGTCTTTCTCTTTCACTTGATACAGCAAAAATTGATTTCTATACAACCATCAACTCAAATCTAAATTACTTAAAACGCATATCCTACGTAATTTCAAAACTTGAATTATTGATTGCCGCTGAACAATATGACAATCAAGATTTTGTCGTAGATTTTTATAAAGCGACTATGGCAGAAGCGGAAAAACTTTTCAAGGAGGAGTAGGTAATGAGAGGTTACCAAACCCATGAGACCTTTTGGGCCGACTTGAAAATGTATTCGAAGATGGTCGTTCGTGCATGCGGTTTAGGTTTGATTGTTCAAATTTTAATTCTGTCCATTGTGTGGTATGGAGTGCAAGAAGATCTTAGTCATCTTTATATTTCAGGAACTCATATAAAAATGCCGGTCACTGTAGCATTAAAATACTTTACTGGTTTTGGGAGTTTGCGTAGCGGATCGAATATACCTGTTGAAGAACAATTGCAGGGGTACACCAAAAAGCATACCATGTTGCCGCGTGAGATATACCGTGAATTGGTAGATTGGCTTACTGATGATGCCTATAAAATTGCACAAGAAAAAATGCGCTATTGGTTTTATCTCTCCTTTTTAGGATATATCTTTTCTGTCATGTATCTGGCTTACTTTATTGCAACGTCTCATAAAATTGAAGAAGAAAAATTTCTGCGTGGAGCACAAATTATACCGCTTACAATATTAAATCGAAAGCTCGCTCAAGAAGCCCAAAACAGTCCACTTAGTTCGCTGAAAATAGGAGACACCATTTTACCCTATGATATGGAATCAAAACATATTTTGATTCTAGGGACATCGGGATCTGGTAAAGGGGTATTGTTAAATCAACTTGCAGCACAAATTACAGCTCGAAAAATAAATCACCAGACCAAAGAACGGTGTATTTTTTATGACCTGAAAGGAGAGTTCGTTGCCAAACAATATAACAGTGAAACCGATCATATCTTTAGCCCCTTTGATGATAGGTCACTGGGGTGGAATATTTTTAATGAACTTGAGATTCCACCAGATTATGATGTGATTGCAAAAAGTCTATTTCTATCGACGGATGTTAAAGATGAGTATTGGTACAATTGTGCGAAAGATGTGTTTCGTACTGGTCTAGTTTATTTGAAGTTGAATGGTATGACGAGTAACCAAGAACTGTGGGAATTTTTTTCTCAAACCTTGGAATATATGCAGGCCGCATTTAAAACATTGCCTTTGGCTGAGCGTGGTGCATTGAAACATATTGATAAAGGTGATTCGCCAGCGTCAGCAAGTATTGTATCTATTTTACAAGAGAGGATTCAATTTTTTCGTTATCTAGTAGATATGGATGGTGATTTTAGTTTTCGTAAATTTATCAGGGAACAGGCAAAAGATTTGGATGATCAATTTCAGCCGCAACCCAATCTCTTTATTCTCAATATCGAGCAATACAAAACCATTTTTAAACCGTTAATGACCCTTGCCATTGATACCATGATTCGGGAAACTCTATCACTGCCTGATGATTTAAACCGAAGAATCTTTTTTATTTTAGATGAACTAGGTACTCTCTATAAAATGGATTCTATTTTAGAACTGGAAACGGCAGGGCGTTCCAAAGGTGCGTGCCTCATGTGTGCCAGTCAGGATCTTGGTCGGATCGAAGAAAATTACGGCAAGGCAAATCTGAAAACCTTTTATAACAATTTCAATACAAATTTTTCTTTTCGAGTGAGAGAGCCTGAAACCGCTGAATTTCTTTCTAAAGCCATTGGCGAACAAAACATTATTAAAAAAATACAATCTAGACAAATGAGTCCTAGTGAAATCGGTGATCGTAGAAGTATATCGGATCAAGAAAAGACGGAGAGGCTGATTCTTCCGACAGAGTTTCAAGAGCAGGTCGATTTACGGGCGATTATCAACATTGCTAATTTTGGAATCTCTAGCATTGATGTTCCGCCGATTTTTTATAAAGAACGTCATCCTAATTTTATTTTGCGTAATTTTAAAGAATTTATTGCGGAGCCACAGCCTAAAGAAACAGAACAAGAATTGGACTTACAAGAAGATGGGAAGAAATCAAAGAAAACGAAAGCCGATGTCCGATTCAATTTAAGTAATGTTTAGGAGGTTCCATCATGTTATCAATTAGTAATGTGGGCGCAAAGCAAGCTGGATCTTATTATGATAAAGATGGGTATTATGCACGTATGGAAGATAAAGATAATAGCTGGTTTGGTTCTTTAAAGCAAGATCTAGGTTTATCAGAAGAATTAAAGAAAGTAAATTTTAATCAACTCGTGCAAGAAAGGAAGGAACGAGCAGGATTTGACCTTTGTTTTTCAGCACCCAAAAGTGTATCGATTGCCATGTGTATGGATGGTGAGATCCGCCGTGATATGTTAGAAGCTCACAATAAGGCAGTGGAGGATATTTTAGATAGGATTGAAAAAAATGAAATTGGTGCGAGAGTAACCCATGATAAGGTTACAGAGTATATCAAAACGGGCAATATGATTTGTGGACGTTTTAATCACTATGTATCCCGGGGGTCTGATCCTCAGCTGCATACCCATGCCGTAATTTTAAACAAAACAAAATACCACGGCAAATATTATGCCGTGGACAATGAGCTGCTTTATAAGAATAAGATTTTTTACGGACAATTATATCGAAACACATTAGCCCGAGAACTGATGCAAAAAGGTTATGAAATAAAGACGACTAACCGAGAAAAAGGTTTTTTCGAACTAGCGGGAGTGGATCAAAAGTCAATTGAACATTTTTCTAGTCGTCGTGAAGAAATCATGAAGCAACTTAAAGATTGGGGAGCTACTTCTCCCCAGTCTGCTGAGAAAGCTGCTCTTTTGACGCGACAAGCAAAAGAACATCGAGATATAGATAAACTGATGGAATCGTGGAAAGAGACCCTTGCCCAATTGAATGAAACGTGTATTGAAAAAAATGCTGCGTCAATTGTGCCAACTAAGGAACAATGTGATGCAGAGCTAGAGCGAGCAGTGAAACATCTTTCTAATCGAATATTTGCGTTTAAAGAGCGAGATTATGAAAAAATAGCTCTGGCACATGGCGTGGGAGTTGGCATGACAGAACAACAGCTAAAAGACTATTTTCAAGAGCAACGCGGGAAGGATATTTTATATTTAGGCAAGCGCCAGGACAATAAAAAAGATCTGAGTATCTATTATAGCACTCAGAAAAATTATGAGATCGAGCAGGAGATTTTCCAGAGAATTAGTCAATCCAAAAGCAAATTCGAGGGAATTTCAGAAGGAAAAGTAAAGGACTATTTAGATAAAAATGAAATGGAGCAAGATGGGAATTTTAGTTTATCAAGACAACAACGAAACGCAGTGATATTTGTGACCACGAATCAGGATCAGTATTCAGCGGTTCAAGGTTTGGCTGGAACAGGAAAAACTCGTATGTTACACGTTGCACGCCAAGTGTTTGAAAGTAATGACTATGAAGTGAAGGGAGTTTGTTTTGCTGGAAAAGCAGCGGAAGGGTTACAGAAAGATAGCGGTATTATTAGTACGACCATTCATAGCTTTTTGAATCGACTAGAAGAGGAAAATGGGCATCGGGATACAGAAACAGATTTTAAGGAGAAGAATGAGTGGAATGTTTCTGGACTGAAGCCGGGCAATAAAAAAGAAGTTTGGATTGTAGATGAAGCGGGTATGGTTGGCAATTCTACCATGCGCAGTTTAATGCAGGCTGCAGATGCCAAACAAGCTAAAATCGTTTTTGTCGGTGACAAAAATCAGCTATTACCCATTGCAGTTGGTAATTCATTTGCTCATTTAGTCAGTAACAATCAAATTGGAACGATTAAAATTGATGAAATACAACGACAAAAGCAAGAGGATTTATTACAGAGTGTGAAGGAGTCTGTTTTAGGTAGTGTTTCGAAGTCATTAGAAATTCTTGATAGGAATCAGAATATTCAACAAATTTCCAATCGTAAAGAGCGGATGAAAGAAATTGTAAAGGAGTATATGAGTCTACCTCAAGTGGAGAGGCAAAAAACAATCATTTTGACTGCTGATAATCAAGACCGAAACCTGCTCAACATGAATATCCGAAAAGAGTTAAAAAAGGATGGGAAACTTGCGCCTGGGTATATGGCAAAGATAGAGGATAGCCGAGGATATATAGCAAAACGAGAATTTTCGGTGGATGATAAGATTATATTTTTGCGCAATGATAATAAATTGGGTGTTAAGAATGGACAGACAGGTTTCATACGAGAAATAAAGGAACATAATGTAGTGATCGAAACAAATGACCAAAAGATCGGAATTGACCTACTTCAATATAATAAAATTGATCATGGGTATGTCATGACTAGCTATAAAGCCCAAGGAATAACAGAAGACCGAGCGCTAGTGCATATTGATTCAATGCAGAAACAGTTAAATTCGCGTAATAGCTACTATGTTGATATATCGCGTGCCAGACATCAAGTGAAAATTTTTCTAGATTCTAGAGACAAAATTGAAAAACAAGTGCAGGAATTTGCTAAAAAATTAACTTCAGGTGATTTTTTAATACCTGAAAAAGATATGGAGTTAGACTCAGGAAAAACAGTAAAGAAAATCAATATATCTACATTGTGTGAAAATGATTTTAAACGCATGCATACGGATGTTGTGCAGCAACGTGCAAAGTTCAAACTTGAGACTACGGCTCGCACCTCATCGGATGAATTAATTAAAAATATGAATAATACTTTGGATAAAAAACAAAGGACGTTCCTTCCTTGAACGTTAACTTTTAGCTAGTTTTACAGAATGAGATCTGCTTGAAAATTTAATACCATTGTCGCAAGAAGTAGGGAGATCGTTTGTTAGTCAACTGCCCATAGGCAGAAATACCATTGCCAATCATAGAATCCCATCTATTATCGACAATCGTATTTCTGCGAGGTTTCCGCATCATTTCTAGTTTTATTCCATTCCCGAAGCCTCATTACACAAAACTAAAAATCATGCTCCCCGCTACGCTGAATAGGATTTAGGCTTAGGCATAGGAGCGGGAACAGCGACTGCGGTCGCCCACTTCGTTGAAGGATAGAAAAATACCGCGCTGATGCGCCCGCCTATGGCTGAACGCCCACCCTCCACCCCAGAAGCGCGTACATTTTATAGACTATTTATTTCGTTCTTTTCTCAACTTTGTGATAGCATACTTAACACTCGCTAATGTCCACTGTTCGTTATCTTTAGTGAGCTGCTTATTATGATTCAATATATTAGCAATACATTGATAACGTCCTTTAGTCATACCCTCATTATGTTTGTATACTTCCCATATCCGTTCATCGCCTGCAACGGTATTATCTAATTGTTCTTTTATTGCTGACTCGTCAATAGTAGTAGGATCATTTGCTATATCTTTTAGTGGTATATTTTTTTGAGTTGTTATTGATTTAAGTGTATCTAATTCATGTATAGAGCAAGCAATATTTGATTTAAGTACATTAATTTCATATTCATATTTTGTTTTAAGATTATGTATTTCATCGTTATGATTTGATTTTAAGACACTAATTTCATTATCGTATTTTAATTGAAGAGCGTCTAATTCTTTTTTGTAATAATTTGAATAAGGTACACTTAATTCATTTCGCATTGAGTCAACAAGAGTTCTAATTGCTGTCTGTTCAGATTTTGTTACATAAATAATAAATTTTTCTCTGCCTAATCCTAGTGGTTTTCTTCCTGCTCCTTCGCGTTTTCCACCGCGCTTTTTTACTTCTCCCACTATTCAACAACTCCTATTGATTAATGTGCACTGTAATCATTATAATCATTTTTTGATTATAATATACTTATTTCTATTATTGGAGGATGACATAGTGAAAGTTTGTATTGTTCCTGGACATTCTGGACCATATGAGCCTGGAGCATGTGCTGGCAACGTCAGTGAGGCGGCTGTGAACATGGCAATTAGTAAGTCGTTAGGTGGAACTTTACAATTACTTGGTTATGAAGTCATTTATACTATTTGGCGAATGATATTCAAGGAACATTGCCATTGATAACTTCATTTGCAAATCGTGGTGTCAAGGAAGCGGATTTTGCGGTATTGCGTTTATCCGATATGCCGGCGGTACTGGTTGAGTGTGGCTTTTTATCCTCGGAAGAGGATAAAAAATGTTAGTGGATGATCAGTAACAGATTGCCATTGCACTCGGAATCGCTGCTGGAATTAATCGGTATCATATTGCTTGGCAAGTCTTGATAATAAATTGTAGAAATTTGGCAGGAGTTTTATGCTTTATGGTAAATGATATAGGATATAACATTTTTTAACCTATTGATATTCGACTTAAGGGAATATCTTTATAAATATTGTAAGTGATAAGTGAGGTTAATTTATTATGATGCCTTGGTCGTACAACCAAAGAAAAAAATTAGAAGAACAATTATTGAAGTTGTTAAAAGCAGGTCATTTTTATGAGGCGGATAAAGTGAATTTACTTACACCAATAATTGATTCTAATAGATACAATGATTTAAAAACACCCTATGTTGAGCGTCATATAGTTCATTTACTACCAATTCTAGAAAAGAGTTTATTAAAATTTGACTTTGAGGAAGCTGATTACGTTTATTACCAGAATGATCATATTTTTCCTGGAAGGGATTATATTTTTCTGAAAAAGCAATATTTAGAAAAGCAACTAAAACCAAATTTAAATATACCGTTAATTGGTTTTAATACATACAGTGAATGGAAAAAAATCTGTATTGGACCTCATCTAATAGAAATCTTAGAGGATAGTCTTGCAGAGTTCGATTTTAAGGAAGCTGATTATATTTATTATCAGAATAAGCATGTTTTTAATGAGAATAAGTATATTTCTCTAAAGAAAAAATATTTACGTAAACAGTTAAAGATAAAATTAATTGATAGATTTATGAACAGTGATTTTGCAGAGGCTGAACGGCTTTTTCTTTCACAAAAGGATTTAATATCTAGAGAAAATTATGAGAAATTAAAGCTAAATTATGCGCAACCCTTTATAGATAAATATTTACCGTACATAAAAGCCCACTTAGCCAACTATGAATTTGATAAAGCTGATGAAATTTATAAAGAATACCGTGAAATTTTCCAGGCTGGATTTTATGAAAAATTGCGTCACAACTATCTTGCAGAACAATTTGAAAAACAACTATGTGAATTGTTGCAGAAGGAAAAGTTCAGTGCAGCTAATAAGTTTTTTTTAAAAGGAAACTCGATAATAAGTCAAGCAGACTATAAAAAAATGAAAGATCATTATATTCATATCTTTCAAGATAATATTATGGTGAAGTTAGAAAAGATGCTTTCTGACTTTGATTTTTCTAAAGCAGACGCTTTGTATAATAAAAATAGGACAATTCTTCCAACATTGGTTACTTCTTATGAGGAATTAAGAAATAAGAGTTTATCAAAATATCTTATTTTAAATATGGATGAACTACTTCAAAGTAAAAAATTCGTTGAGTGTCATCGATTATATGAATCAAACTGCCATCTATCTTTAAAAGTTAAATATGAAAAGCTCAGAGTAAAATACATTAAATATCATTTACAGTCTATTGAAGCTAAACTAAGCGCAGAACAGTGCGAGGCCATTGGTAAGATTGCTGCGAATACATTGGTAATGGCTAGAGCTGGATCAGGAAAGACGACAACTATAGCTTGTAAAGCAATTCAGTTGATTAAAAATGAGGAACAACGTCCAGATCAAGTTTTATTATTAGCCTTTAACAATAAAGCCTGTGATGAAATGCGAGAAAGACTTGAACATAAGTACGAAATTAATCTGATGCCGCCAGTTTTGACTTTTCATAAATTGGCTTTTGGAATAGTAAGACCTAAACAAACGCTTCTGTTAGATGATGCCGGTGAATTTTCAATTAAAAGACGCTCGCAATTTGTTCAGAACATTATTAAAGAGACATGGGATGACAATTTTAAATCAGCCTTATATAGCTATTTTCGAAGAGAAGTAGAGGAATTTGAAGAAGTTGAAAAACAAGATAGGGTATTCGTGGATGAAGATTATCTATTATTTCGTCGTGATCAGCCTCAAACTACCTTAATGGGCGAACAAGTAAAATCGCAAGGAGAAAAATTTATAGCTGATTTTTTGTTTGAACATGGTATTCAGTATAGTTATGAAAGAGCAATGCTTTGGAACAATGAGCGATATCAGCCAGACTTTACGATAGATGCATTCAAAAATCGCATAGTACTTTTAGAACATTGGGGTATTGACGAAAATGACTATCGCCAAAGGGTGCCCAAACATTGGAGAACTAGTTGGAAACAATATTGCTTACAAATGCAAGAGAAAAGGAGATTTTGTCGTAAGCGGGGATTCGTTCTCTTAGAGACATCTGTTGCCGATTTGCTTCATGGAAGAGAGAGATTTGAAGCGATATTAAAGGAACGTTTATATAGTGCTGGTATTCAGTGTATAAAGTTGCCACAAGCAGAGCTGCTGTGGCGGATAATCGATACTCAGATAGCACAAATAACTAAAATGTTCATTCAGTTCATTCAAAAAGCGAAGCAAGGTATGTTAACGCCAGAAAATATTAATCAAGAAATCCGGAATAGATCAGAGAATGAGCGTATTACAATTTTTATGCGTTTAGCTAATGTTATTTATGAAAAATATGAAAAAAAGTTGAAAACAACGAACCAGATTGATTTTAATGATTTGATACTGCTGGCTATTAAACATATCTACAATTCAGGACCAAGTTGCACACTCACAGTTGGGAATAGGCAATACTTATTAGCGAATTTTCGTCATATATTAATTGATGAATATCAAGATTTCTCAAAGCTTTTTTATCAGTTAGTGGATGCAATAAGGTCCCAAACTCCAGAAGTGAAGCTATTTTGTGTAGGTGATGACTGGCAAGCCATAAATGGATTCGCTGGTTCAGATCTGAGCTATTTCCAAAACTTTGTTCAGATATTTGCTGACTCTGATATCGCTAAATTAAAGAAAAATTATCGGAGTGGTGAAAATATATTGAAATGTGGTAATTCATTGATGATTGAGGCAGGTACACTCTGCGAATGTGCTGCAGAGAATATGGGCCTCGGTCAGGTGATAGTAGAAGATGTATCTAATGTTCGGATTGAATTACGTAAAAATCATGATAGTCAAAAAGGTGAAGATGATAAGTTTATTTTTCGTAGCGCGAAGGGACAATTTTATGATGAAAATTATATCAAAGCCCGTTATCTCAAACAATGCTGTAAAATAATTGTTGAGAACCCTGGGAAAACGGTGGCGATACTAAATAGAACAAATCAGTTCTTTGGCTTAGATTTAGGCTACTTTTATAAAAAGGTTAAGGAATGCCTTCATGAGATGGGCTTCAAAATACTGGGAGATAATTTAGTGGTCACTACTGTCCACGATTTTAAAGGTAGAGAAACTGAAATCGTTATTATTTTGCAGACCTGCGTAGGACGATTCCCTTTAGTGCATCCTGATTATAGTCTGTATGAAGCGTTTGGGCAGACAAGGCAGCATATATTAGATGAAGAAAGGCGATTGTTTTATGTAGCGCTTTCGAGAGCGAAAAGCCAGTTATACTTGTTGACTGAAAAAGGGAGCGAATCAGAATATTTATCACAGATAGACACCAAAGCGTTTAGTTTTCTGATTAGGCGACCAATAGTATCTGAATGTGCGATATCTGAAGATGAGTTACCATTTTAGTTTTAGGAATCTTTAAAAGTTATTTTGAAAATCATGTAGAAAGCCTGTTTAAAGGCGTAATAATGATGTGATGAAGTTTAAATATAGTGAAAATTTATCCTAATATCCTTGAGCCGATGTAAAGATCAGGAATGTCAATAATCCATAATTAGAAATGAGGTTATCATGTTTAATAAATTATTTTTACAAGAAGTTCGGTGTCCTACCTGCAAGAAATTGTTAGGTAAATGTTGGGGTGTTGTTCAGATTAAGTGTTCAAGATGTAAGGAAATACATACGATAACAACTCAAATTCTAAATGTTCAAAAGGAAGAGGAAAGTGGGTAGGACAACGGTAGCAGTTCCTGCTTCGCCACGCCAAAGAGGGCGGGCCGTTGTCATGATATTTCCAATATTCAAATCCCACGCCAGCAACCCACCATCTTCGCGTACTCTAGTTACTCTTATATTCTTTGCTAGTTTCAAGCGACCTACGCTTGTCGCGCATACGTCGATGGAAGCTAATAACGCCTTCCGCCACTGCCAACGTCCGCTCCGTAAAACTATCGTCGCCCACTTATGGCGCGACTCCAGTACTGCTCCAGGGGAACGGTCAGGTAGATGCTCATTTTTCTTTTAACGTTTAAACTTGATAAGTTATTTGAAAAAATGTCGGAGTTTTACTTTTTATGTTAGTTTTACTGGTCAGTATGGTGGTAGAGGTGTACAATGTAAATTAGAGTAATTTGTCGATTTACATATAATGTAAAAATGAAAAAGCAAAAACAGAAAAACAAATATTTGGTGATCAATTATAAGTCATTTTTGAGTTTTATCATTGTAAGTTTTCTCATGGTGAACACCCAGGTTCGCAAGTACAAGATGTATGAGATGTGTGGCCAAGCAGAAAAATCAGCCTCTTGGAAGTAAAACGGTAAGAAAATTATTGATAGGATGATTAAAAGGGAAACTGATAGAGTCAGAAGGGGGCTAACCTCACGGCTCGAAGTAGGCGATTTAAGTAATTTGAAGGAACTGAAGAATAAACTTTCGGTATATGACTATGACATTAAAATAAATATAGTACAGTTCGGAGTAGAGGCAGAGAAAATTTCAACGCTGATGCATCAGGTATTGTGCACGACAAAAGCTTACTTGATGGATACCTTTAGCCTATCATTTAAACTTATTTGCTCATAAGTATGTTATGTTCGTCTAGACTTTGGTTTAGACGGATTTTTTATTTAAATATGGTTATAGTTTTATATGGGAATATATATAAATACATGAAATATGGAGGATTTGGTGTAAAAGTATGGAATACTAGATAAATAAAAAGGTATCATATTAAACGCAATGATAATATAGATAGTATTCGAGTGACACTATAAGTTTTAATCTGAATAGAGTAGGGTGATCTTGGATGAGACTAGAAGACATAAAGAAAAATGCTGCCATAGCAGGTATTGAACCAGGCCAAGTTGTCCGTATCGTTACCACTGAGCAAGTGGGGGACAATGCTATTACAGTATATTATAAAACACATGACGGGCGTCTTTTAGAACGGATGTTGTTCCGGACTGATGAGGCTAATTTATCATTAGCTGAAGTGGGACGTCCCTGGGCATTTGATGCAGCGGGGGCGGATTTCAAACTGGTGGCCGAAGCTTACCGGATTAACCTTGCATACTTATTTGATCCTATGATGGCCGTTCATACCTCTAATGTTGAACCATTGCCTCATCAGATTACAGCTGTTTATGAAGCCATGCTTCCGCGCCAGCCACTGCGGTTTGTGCTTGCTGATGACCCTGGTGCAGGAAAAACCATTATGGCAGGTCTTTTTATTAAGGAACTTTTGATGCGTGCTGATGCTAAACGAGTGCTGATCGTAGCACCAGGAAGCCTGGTTGAACAGTGGCAGGATGAAATGTATGAGAAATTCGGACTTAACTTCACTGTCTTTTCTCGGGAACAAGTGGATCAACTCCGAAGTGGCAACCCTTTTGAAGATATTAATCTTATGGTGGCGCGGGTAGACCAGCTCTCTCGTAGCCAAGAACTACAGGAAAAACTACGACTTAGCCATTGGGATTTAGTAGTGGTCGATGAAGCACACAAGCTATCTGCTAGCTATTCAGGAAAGAAAGTCAGAAAGACCAAGCGGTTCCTATTGGGAGAACTGCTCGGTTCTATAACCCGTCATTTCTTGCTCATGACGGCCACGCCTCATAATGGCAAGGAAGAAGAATTTCAACTATTTCTTTCACTGCTAGATTCTGATCGTTTCTATGGGAAATTTCGTGATGGGGCGCACAAAGTGGATGTCAGTGATTTGATGCGCCGTATGGTTAAGGAAGATCTACGGAAATTCGATGGTACGCTTCTATTTCCAGAACGACGGGCGTATACAGTGAACTATAAATTATCTGATGCGGAAGCATCGCTGTACCATTCCGTAACGGAATACGTCAAAGAAGAAATGAATAAGGCTGACCGTCTGGAAGATGGCAATCGCAAAGGAACGGTCGGTTTTGCACTGACTTCACTACAACGGCGTTTGGCTTCCAGTCCTGAGGCCATCTATCAATCGCTCAAACGACGTAGGCAAAAACTATCGCGCCGGGTAGAAGAGGAGAAACTGCGTCAACGAGGACAGATTATCGCTGAAACCATCGAGGTAAGTGGTGGTGCTGAGGATGTATGGGAATCGGCGGACGCCCTTACACCTGAAGATTATGAAAGTTTTGAGGAAGAAGTAGTAGACCAAGCTACAGCAGCTCAGACGATTCAGGAATTGGAATTTGAAATTTCTATACTTCACGATTTAGAAGAACATGCTCGTCAAGTGGTCTATTCTGACCAGGATCGCAAGTGGGACGAACTTTCCAATCTGCTACAAAACACACCTGAAATGCGAGATACTTCTGGACAACAACGAAAACTGATCATATTTACAGAACATAAAGATACGCTGAACTATTTGACTGTGAAAATTAGGGGATTGCTCGGTAGTGAAGAGGCTGTCGAGGTCATTCATGGTGGCGTTGCCCGTGAGGTGCGGCGGAAGGTTCAGGAAATGTTCCGGAATGACCCAATGCTGCGGGTTTTGATTGCCACCGATGCTGCTGGCGAAGGTGTGAATCTACAAAATGCCAATCTAATGGTGAATTACGATCTTCCGTGGAATCCGAATCGTCTAGAGCAACGTTTTGGTCGAATTCATCGGATTGGGCAAACGGAAGTTTGTCATTTATGGAACATGGTAGCAGCAGAAACCCGTGAGGGTGATGTTTTTCAGCGTTTGCTAGAAAAATTGGAAGTCGAGCGGGAAGCATTGGGCGGTCGAGTATTTGATATTCTTGGTGATATTTTTGAGGACAAGAGTCTCAAAGATATGCTGATTGAGGCAATACGATATGGTGACGATCCAGAAGTGAGGGCTCGTTTGTTAGAGAAGGTAGACGGCGCGCTAGATACGATGCATTTAGAAGATATCATCAAACGCAACGCCCTCTGTGAAGAAGTCATGGATGAACGTCGCCTGTTTGCGATCAAAGAAGAAATGGAAAAAGCGGAAGCGCGGAAACTCCAGCCTTATTTCATTCGCGCCTTCTTTCAAAGGGCTTTTGAACAGCTCGGTGGGAGCTTACGTCCCCGTGAGCCAGGGCGCTTTGAAGTAAAAAATGTACCGGCAATTCTTCGCGAGCGGGATCGGCAGATTTCTGGCCGAGATCGTCAAAGTTCCAACCCGGTGTTGCGACGTTATGAACGGATTTGTTTCGAAAAACAATTTGTTCGTTTAGTGGATCGCGTTGGCGCGCCTATGGCTAGCCTCGTTCATCCGGCTCATCCACTTATGCAGTCAGTGACGGATATCGTATTGGAACAGCACCGTAATAAACTGAAACAAGGGGCCATATTGGTGGATCCTGCCGATATGAGTTTGACGCCCAAGATATTATTTATGATTGATCACTCGGTCAAAGAAGGGGTCGATCCCAGTCAAGTGGTATCGCGGCGAATGCAGTTTGTAGAAATTGATCCGGCGGGCAAGGCCATCAATGCTGGCTGGGCACCTCACCTAGATCTAGAAGCAATGGATCCGTCCGATTTAGTGTTGGTAGAAGATGTTTTGAATGCAGCTTGGCTGACTCAAAATCTGGAACAGATGGCACTTCATCATGCTTCCAGCTATTTGGTGCCAGAACATTTTAATGAAGTAAAGATTTGTCGTGAAGAACGAGTGATCAAGACACTGACTGCTGTACATGAACGACTTGTGAAAGAGATTAGCTATTGGCAGGATCGAGCTATTAAGTTAAAAGAAGATGTAACTGCTGGCAAGCAGCCAATGGTCAACTATGAAAATGCTTTGCGGATGGTGGATGACATGACTGCTCGCCTACAAACTCGCACTACGGAATTAGAAGGTATGCGCCACGTGGTTTCGGCTACGCCGGTTATCGCGGGCGGGGCTTTAGTGATACCGGCTGGTCTTTTAGCTCAGCGTAAAGGACAGTCAGGCTGGACTGCCGATGCTGAGGCGCGTCGGCGAGTGGAAATCATTGCTATGCAGGCTGTTATGGCAAAAGAGCAGGCTCTTGGCCATGAGGTATATGATGTTTCGGCGGAAAAATGCGGTTGGGATGTTACTAGCATTCCTCAAGCCGTGAATGGAATATTGCCAACTACTCGGCATATTGAAGTGAAGGGGCGGGTTAAGGGGAGTACGACCATTACCGTTACCCGTAATGAAATCCTTTACGGTTTGAATCAAAAAGATAAATTCATTCTCGCTATTGTTTTGGTGGAGGGTGAGCAAATAGAAGGTCCTTATTACGTGCGAGAACCTTTTACGCAAGAACCAGATTGGGCAGAAACGAGCAAAAATTTAGACCTTGGTCAGCTATTGGCTCGGGCAGAACGAATAAGATAAGGCGGAGAAAATATGGTAGAAATTAAAACACCAAAAAAATTAATCGAAGTAGCTTTACCGCTAGATGCTATCAATGTAGCGGCAGCAAGGGAAAAATCTATCCGCCACGGGCATCCTAGCACACTACATCTCTGGTGGGCTCGCCGCCCACTAGCGGCAGCTCGGGCTGTTATATTTTCTCAAATGGTTAATGACCCAGGTTATGAAAGACATCTGGGGCGTGGTGTGAATAAAGAAAAAGCTAATATTGAGAGGGAACGATTGTTTAGCATCTTGGAACGTTTAGTTCTGTGGGAAAACACCACGAATGAAGAGGTGTTACGGGAAGCTCGTGAAGAAATTAAAAAATCTTGGAGGGAGACCTGTTTTTTAAATCGAAACCATCCTCAATCAGCAGAACTATTCAACCCAGACAAACTACCCGCTTTCCACGACCCATTTGCAGGTGGCGGTTCGTTGCCGTTAGAGGCTCAGCGCTTAGGTTTGGAATCTTGGGCTTCTGATCTTAATCCTGTGGCTGTGACGATTAATAAGGCTATGATTGAAATTCCACCGAAGTTTGTGGGGCGGGTACCAGTGGGACCCGTTCCCAAAGGAGAAAACCAATCTTCCTTTATGGAAGATTGGTCTGGTGTTAAGGGGTTGGCTGAAGATGTGCGCCGTTATGGCGCCTGGATGCGAGCCAAAGCCGAGAAACATATAGGGTATTTGTATCCAAAAGTGGAGATTACTGAGGAAATGGCGGTAGAACGACCTGATTTGGCTCCGTTAGTGGGAGAAGAACTAACGGTCATTGCTTGGCTTTGGGCTCGGACTGTGAAAAGCCCCAACCCTGCTTATTCTCATGTTGATGTACCTTTGGTTTCGAGCTTTGTACTTTCTAGCAAAGTGGGTAAAGAGGCTTACGTGGAACCCATAATAGCGGGGGATAGATATTGTTTTGTTGTTAAAACTGGAAAACCATCAAATATTAGGATAACGGAAGGAACAAAAACGGGGAAAAAAGGAGGTTTTTATTGCTTATTGTCTGATTCGCCAATTGACTTCAAGTATATCAGAGCAGAAGGTTCTGCTGAGCGTATGGGTTCGCGGCTTATGTCTATTGTAGCTGAGGGAAAACATGGACGCATATACCTTTCGCCCAATACAGTACATGAATCTGTCGCTCGTCAGGTTGTTCCTGATTGGAAACCTATTTTTGAAACATATGGTAAGTGTAGAGTCAATATTGGTCTTTATGGACTAACGACGTGGGATAAACTGTTTACATCACGTCAATTGGTGGCGCTTACAACATTTTCTGATCTGGTGCAGGAAGTTATTGCAAAAGTAGAAAAAGATGCAGTTGCGGCTGGTATGATTAATGATGGTATAGGCTTGGATATGGGCGGTATGGGAGCAATGGCTTACGCTCAAGCTGTAGGTGTATATATGGCGTTAGTTTCGGATCGAATGACGGACTCTCACTCCTCGCTTGTTAGTTGGACAGCGCAACGTGATACTCTTAGAAATACCTTTTCAAGACAAGCTCTTCCTATGGTTTGGGATTATGCTGAGGCTAATCCCTTCTCAGAGTCAACGGGGAATTTTATTAGTTCGCTAACGTGGGTAGAAAAAGTATTTAAGATTTTGCCTGCTATTCCTCAAAGTTATGTTTCACAAGTTGATGCTCAGAAACAAAAAATCAGTTCGTCGAAGGTTATTTCTACAGATCCACCGTACTATGATAACATTGGATATGCCGACTTATCGGATTATTTCTATATTTGGTTGCGACGTTCATTAAAACCTATTTTTCCTGAACTATATGCGACTCTTGCTGTTCCCAAAACGGAAGAATTAGTTGCAACTCCATATCGACATGCTAACAAAGAGGCAGCTGAAAAATTTTTTCTTAACGGAATGACACAAGCAATTCATAATCTTGCTGAGCAAGCTCATCCAGCATTTCCTGTGACTATTTACTATGCATTTAAGCAGGCTGAAACTAAAAGTGACGAGGGAACGTCAAGTACTGGGTGGGAAACTTTCCTAGAAGCGATTATATGCGCTGGATTTGCTTTGACAGGTACTTGGCCAATAAGGACAGAAAGGGAAGCACGAACTGTTGGTTCAGGTAGTAATGCCCTTGCATCTAGCATTGTTCTTGTTTGTCGTAAACGTGATGTTAATGCAGCAACCATAGCTCGTCGCGATTTTATCAGAGAACTTAATGCCGTTCTTCCTGAAGCGCTAGATGAAATGACTCGAGGTGGTGTAAATTCACCAGTAGCACCAGTAGACTTATCACAGGCTATTATTGGTCCAGGTATGGCTATTTTCAGTCGTTATGCCGTCGTGTTGGAAGCGGATGGTAAGCCTATGACTGTGCGGACGGCTTTGCAACTTATTAATCGTTTCCTAGCCGAAGATGATTTTGATAATGATACTCAATTTTGTCTCAGTTGGTTTGATAATTCTGGTTGGAGCGAAGGGCAGTACGGTGTAGCTGAAGTGTTGTCTAAATCTAAGGGTGCTAGTATTAACAATTTACAACAGGTAGGTGTGGCTGAAACAGGTGGTGGTAAGTTCCGTTTGTTACGCTGGGGCGAATTAGCACTCGACTGGTTTCCCCGTAAGGATGTGCGTACACCTGTGTGGGAAGGACTACACCAGCTTATTCGGGCCTTGAACCAGGAAGGTGAAGGCGCTTCTGGACAACTGCTGGCTTCTATGCCAGCTTTGGCCGAACCAGTGCGGGCATTAGCTTACCGACTCTATACTCTTTGTGAACGCAAAGGCTGGGCCGAAGAAGCTCGGGCATATAATGAACTAATCAATTCTTGGCAGGGTATAGAACAGGCATCATATAAAGTGGGCCATGTAGGCACACAAACGGAACTCGACATGTAGGAGGTGGCTCTCATGAGTCTCAAACCGTGGCGTGAAATCGCCATTCCCCATGAAGATGTATTAAAAGGAACTTTTCAGCAGGCTGAATTTGCGGCTGATTTATCGCGAGTCCATGAAGGTACAGCGACAGCAGAGTATCAGAATGCGAAGTTGTTTTATCAACGTACCTTTATAACGGAAGGCATGAAATTGTTATTGGATTCGGTGGTACGTCGTTTGTCGGGATTGGGTGGTGACCCAGTTATTCAGCTGCAGACGGCATTTGGTGGTGGAAAAACACACACTATGTTGGCCGTATATCATTTGGCGAAAGGCAGTGTAGCAGCCAGTGAGCTAGCTGGTATTTCGCCTATTCTTGATATGGTAGGGGTAACGGAATTGCCCCAGGCCAGTCTTGTCGTGCTAGACGGTACACGGTTTGCACCGAGCCAGCCTAAACTCTATGATGGTATAACCGTACGTACGCTGTGGGGAGAATTTGCCTGGCAATTGGGTGGAATCGAAGCCTATCGTATGGTGGAGGCTAGTGATGTGGATGGTACTGCGCCTGATTCAGAAGTACTAGAAAAACTCCTTTCTTCCAGGCAATCAGTGGTTATTTTGGTTGACGAGCTAGTGGCTTATGTACGTCAGTTTGAGGAGGAACGTAGCTATTCAGGCGGGACTTTTGAATCTAACTTGACGTTTATCCAAAATTTAACGCAAGCACTAAAAGCCGTTCCGCGGGCTATTTTACTTGTGTCGTTACCAGAATCCAAACAGTCTGAAGCTGGGAGTGCACGTGGTCAAAAAGCTATGGATCGTATGGAAGGCGTTCTTGCCAAAGAAAGTTTGGAAAAAGTATTTGGTCGGGTTCATGCACTTTGGAAACCAGTTGCTGCTGAAGAAGCGTTTGAGATTGTGCGGCGACGATTGTTTGCTGATATCCTGGATCAAAAGGAAGCGGAAAAAGTCTGTCGAAACTTCGCTGACTACTATCTGGAGCAAGGGCAGGATTTCCCGCGAGAAACCCAAGAAAGTCGCTATTATGACCGGCTTATTAACGCATATCCGATTCACCCTGAGGTATTCGATCGTCTTTATGATGACTGGTCTTCCTTAGATAATTTTCAGCGCACGCGAGGCGTGCTCAAGTTGATGGCTAAGATGATTCATCGTTTATGGAAAGATAATAATAAGGATCTACTGATTATGCCGGGTAGTTTGCCGCTGTATGATGCTGATGCCCGTAATGAGGCCATATATTATCTGCCTGCAGGTTGGGACCCCGTCATGGAACGCGACATTGATGGTGACCGCGCCGAAACCACTGCTATTGAAAATCACGATACACGTTTTGGTAGTGTCCAAGCATGTCGCCGCATAGCACGAACGGTTTTCTTAGGCAGTGCTCCTAGCTCATCAAATCAGATGACGCGTGGTCTAGAACTGGAACGGCTACTTTTAGGTGTAGCTCAACCGGAACAAACAGTAGGGCTTTTCAAAGATGCCGTGCGTCGATTGGAAGATCGATTGCATTATATGAATCATGCGAATAATCGTTTTTGGTTTGATACCAAACCTAACCTTCGTCGGGAGATGGAGGAGCGTAAACGTCGTTTTGACGATAAAAAGGAAATCATTCCTGAAATTCGTGACCGATTGCAACGTAGCTTGGGTGGTAGTGTGTTTAATTCTGTTCATGTATTCACTGCTGGTAGCGACATTGCAGATGATGGTCAACTTAGGCTTGTAGTACTGCCACCGGATGTAGCTTATAGTCGTAGCACGCCAACGCTGGCAACGGAACGGGCTTTGGAAATTCTACGGTTTAGAGGCGAGCAACCGAGGCAAAAGCAGAATCGCCTGTTATTTCTGGCTGCAGATTATGACTCTGTAAGTAGGCTTAGGGATCAGATTCGGTCGATGTTGGCTTGGAAGTCGATTGTAGATGACAGTCGGGAGATGCGACTCAATCTGGATCAATTTCAAATGAAACAAGCTAATCAAAGTTTTAATGGTGCTAATGACGCATTAGGACGTATGGTACGTGAAGTTTATAAATGGATTTTATCACCCATGCAAGAAGCCGTTTCAGGTAAAGGTGTATCTGAAACTCGATGGGAACATTTCCCTATCAATGCTAGTGCGACAAATATGGCAGCAGAAATTTTGAGGGTATTGAAGGAAAATGAAGTTCTTATTATTGAATGGGCTCCAATTCACCTGGCTAAGTTGCTAAAGGACTGGTTTTGGAAAGATGCACCTGATGCCGGGGCGGCTGATGTCTGGCAGAAAAGCTGTTCTTATTTGTATATGCCGCGACTGAAAGATGAGAATGTATATAATATGGCCATAGAAGCTGGCTCGGCGAGCCGAGATTTCTTTGGGCTGGCACAAGGTAAAGAGGATGGACAATATCTTGGCTTCACCTTTGGTGTCCGTACGGGTATATTTATGGATAATTCACTATTGCTGGTAGAGCCCAGTACTGCGATCACATTTGAGGAACGTAAACGGGCAGAGCAACAAACCATACTCCCGCCAGAAGCGGGAAGTGGAGGTGTGAGGGATGTTCCTCCGCAAGGAGGAATGACTATTACTGGTAGTGGTTTTGTTCCACCATTGTCCCCAAGGCCGCCGGTACCTCCAATTGCTTCGACGGCTAAGAAGCATTTCTATGGTAGTATCGATCTAGATCCAGTTCGTGCTAAAATTCAGTTTAATAATTTGGTTGATGAAGTCATTGGTAACTTTACAGCAAAACCAGGCGTTCGCGTCAAGATTGCTATTGAAATTGAGGCTGAAACCGATGTTAACTTCGATGATTCCTTGCAACGTGCTGTAAAAGAAAATTGCAATGTATTGAAATTTAATACGGCAGAGTTTGATGATTAACTTGAGTTAAAATTGGGATGTATCAATATGTTGAAGAATAGGCATACAGAAATAAAAATCCGCATCATTGCGGATTTTTATTTCTGTATGCCTATTCTATATTTGGTTAATGAAATATTTATGTTTATAATTGTACAATGTTTTACGATTAATGATTTGTGAGGTGTGAAGTGTAGGTGAACGTAGTGAGATAGGAGTGAATTTAAAAAAACGATATAAAACAGCTAAATTCATTTTGTTTTTGTACAATATTGTACGAAAAATATTTATGTCTATTGACAGATAAAGCCTGGTTTATTATAATTTATACGTAGTGTACAATGTTGTACAAGAAAAGGAGTGTTTAACATGAAAGCTAAATTGATTGAAGCACTCATTGTCGCCCATTGTTCTGGAGATGAAAGTGAGTTTGCTAAAGCTCTGCTTGAGATTACAAAAGATGAAGAAAAGAAAGGGAATGTAGCACTAGCTACACAACTATCTAATGCATATAAGAGTGGAGAAAATACTGTTATTTCCAAAGGAATTGTAGCTAATAACAAAAAAAACAATTCAATGATGCCGCAGGCTTTTCAGCAGATGACTGCACCTAGAGATAAAGAAAGTATGTTGGAACTATACGAAATAATAAGCCCCGAGATTGAACTTAATGATGTTGTGCTACCTGATAAACAAAAAGAAATTTTACTACAGATCATACAGGAGCAAAAAGATGCAGAGAATTTAATGAAAAATAATCTTTTTCCTGCGAATCGACTTCTGCTTTGTGGCCCTCCTGGATGTGGAAAAACGATAACAGCTCAGGCGCTAGCAAACGAACTGAACTTGCCAATGGCTTATGTTCGTTTAGATGGATTAGTATCATCATATTTAGGTCAAACAAGCACGAATTTGAGAAAAGTATTTGATGCAGTAAAAGGCCAGAATATCGTTCTATTTTTAGATGAATTTGATGCTATTGCGAAAAAAAGAGATGATTCAAATGAGCTTGGGGAGTTAAAACGTGTAGTAACCACCCTGCTTCAGAATTTTGACAACATGCCGCCCAATGTATTTTTAATCGCAGCGACGAATCATCAACATTTATTAGATCCTGCAATATGGCGACGTTTTAACTTGGCGATTGTACTTGAATTGCCGAATGAAGAACAAAGAGAAAAACTTATTACAAAATGGATTCATGAACTGAAAATTGTAGCCAAGTTAAATATAAACCAAATTGCAAAATTATCAGATGGTCTGAATTGTGCTCAAATAAAAGAATTAATAATAGCTACAGCAAAGAAATATTTTATTAATAAAGAAAAAGTATCTAATGATGATATTATTAGCATCTTATTTCAGCAGCTTACTCTATATTCTGGAAACAGTGATGAAATGTGGAATGTAATAAAGATAATGAACGAGAGAGGCATTAGCCTTAGGGTACTTGCAAAAGCAACAGGTATTCCTCATAGTACTTTGAATTATAGACTAAATAAAAATGTAAAGGAGAGTAGTATTGATGAGTAACGATGATAAAAGAAAGCATTTGTGGATACCAAATGAAGAAGTAGATAATATAGAAAATAACCCTACTGCCAGAAATAAGGATCGCGGAGTAAATTTTAATGAACATGGTTCTAAACTTTCGACAGGGTTGCAAAATATTGTTACTGCGTACAGCAGACTTCAATCGGGTGATTCCTTGAGCGATGCGGATATTATGGTTTTTAAATTAATTTTGCCAGAAGGTGAAAAATTATCAAATTCAGAACGAAGAAAATTTATTGAAGCGGAAGGAATGAAAATTAATGCAGTAAGGGATGAGCGCCACGCTATTGTTACGGCGTCGCGTTCGTTATTTAATCGATTAAGAGATAGGATTGGTGGTTATAGGGAGAGCGGTAGGGTACAGAACTTTCAATTTATCGATGGTTTTGAACCTTTTCTTAGTGCGAACAAGCAAGCTTCTTCGCTAAAACAGTATATAGGCGAATTTCAGTCTGAAAATATATCGGTTGATGTACAAATGATGTTTCTTCCTAAATTATCACAAGATATTCAAGCCAGTGCTGCAAAAAAGATTATTGAAAAAATTATAGGTTTAGAGGGCGGTCTTCCGCGCGAACCTTATCAATTGTCAGATGGAACAACAATTATTCGTGCAGAAGTTCCTATCAGAATGATTGATGAAATTGCAAATGATACAGTTATATTTAGAATGGAACAAACACGTTTTTTTCATAACTTTCTCCCGAGTGCTATAACACCATTGTCCAAGGCGCTGGACATTTCACATGATGTCAATGTATCTACACTGCCAGTTGTGGCGGTTCTAGATAATGGCGTGAACTTTCCTAATGAACTGGAGTCGCTTATTATCACACATTGGACTGCTGCATCTTGCCAAGGTGGAGATGCTTCACATGGTACGGGAGTTGCTAGTAAGGTGGTATTCTCAAATGTGGCAAATCAACTTTCGCAAGAATATGTCATCCCAAGGGCGAGGATAGTTGATTGCTGTATATTAGATGGGGCAGTTGCTGAAGATGATATGATACATAGAATTCAAGAAGCGGTTGAGAATTTTAAGGATATTGTAAAAATATTTAATTTGTCAGCAAATAGCAATATACCAATAGATGGTGACACTATAAGTTTCATCGGATATGAAATCGATGCCTTGCAGAATAAATACAATATAAAGTTTGTAATATCATCAGGCAATCACGGGTTATGTGTAAGCTCTTCTTCGCTTGAAGAGATGTTAGATGATGATGAAACTCGGATCGCAGCGCCGGCCGACGCTATGTTAGCAATAACCGTGGGTGCTATAGCAGGCGTGAATCACCCAGATAGTCATAGTGGAATCAACTTAGTTACGCCGTATTCTCGCATAGGACCAGGTTTTGCAGGTTTTAGAAAACCAGACTTGGTTGCGTATGGAGCTACATGTTTAAAATCTGGAAGAGTAATACCTACAGACCCTCATGCATATATACTCGCTCCAAATGGTCAATTAACGTTAGAAGCTGGGACGAGTTTCACAGCGCCAGTTGTTGCTGGTGATCTTGCTGAAATAATTCAAGTTGTTCCCAATGAAGAGGTGCTATTGGCAGAAACCTTACTTTACCATGGTGCGCACCAATTTTGGGAAAAAGATGGCATGGAGAGAGATACTGTTGCTTATATAGGAAATTGTTATGGTCGAGGTTTGTCTAATCCAGAAGTGAGTAAATATTCTTCACCATATAGAGTAACCTTCGTGCATTCTGGTGAATTGAATCGGAAAACAAAGCAACGCGTGAAATTTCATGTCCCGACAGTTCTTGCCCAAACCAAGGGAAATAATAAAGCGAGGGTAGTTGTTACTTGTGTTACTCAACCTCCAGTGGATAATACGAAAGGTACTGATTATCTAGGAGCTTACGTTTCAGCTTCATTACATAAACTTGATAAAAATGGAAATTCAGACCAATCATGTAATCCATCAATTACGGATGGAAGAAAAAAGTGGGATACTTGCTTTCATTTTGAAAAAATGTTTTCGAAGTTTGAGCCAGGCAGTTGGGAAATATGGCTAGAACTTTTTACTCGTTGGGATATTGATGATGAGCAAAACATTCCCTATTCACTGGCTATAACTGTTGAGGATATGACCCAGTCAAATGATATCTATAATGCGATTCTTCTTGAAACACAAGGGCGATTCGAAGTGATGGATACGGTAAGAATTCCAATAAAAATATAATTAGAAGGAGATGGTAATAATGAAAAGTAAGCCAATTCATACTGTTAAGAATCCGAATGGTGGATGGGACAATAAGCGTGAAGGTGGTTCTAGAGCTATTAGTCACGCAGATACCAAAGTTGAGGCGACTTCAATCGGAAGGCAACAAGCAATAAATAGTAACACTGAACACGTTATTCATAATATGAATGGTCAAATCGGTCAAAAAAATAGTTATGGAAATGATCCTTGCCCACCGAAGGATAAAAAATAATAGGATAAATAGCGAAAAGGGAGGTGAAGGATTACGGCAACTTATACCAACATACAAAAATACATAAAAAATAAATATAATATCTCAGTAAAAACATGTTGGATTGCTCATATGAAAGAAATTTGTGGCTTACCATTACGTGTAGCACCAAATAGACAAGATGTATTGTTACGTACTAATCCATGTCCGCTTGATAAGAGGGGCCCAATCTTATCAGCAATGTTAGAATTAGGTCTTATTGAACCGGGTAAAGATATAATATCTAAGAACTCACGATGGATAACTGCCCTACATGAAGCTGGACATGCTGTTGCAAAAGACAAATTAGGTGGACAAGTAAACTTTCTATTCATTAAACCAGATGGTCCTGTTTACGCAGGAGGGGCTGATGTAGAGGAGTTTGATTTAACTACACAAATTGACCGATACAGAGAAATGATGGTATCTCTTGCAGGAGAGATTAGTGTAACGCTTATGAGTGTACCTAATAGTTGTAGATATGATTTTGCGGGTAGCGATGATCTACAAAAAAATGAAAAAATGGTGAGAGAAGATTGCCTTGCGGAAGATGGATTTATTGATGAAGAGAAATATGATTTGTTACAGGATAAAGCTTATCAAGAAATTTCAGATTTGCTTGTACGGAATAAGTCTGAGGTAGTAAAGATAGCTCAAATGTTACTAGACTGTGAAGATGGGGTAGAGATGAAATTCCCTGTCTAAGCTAAATATTAGAAGGGAACGATAGTATTCTCAAAGCCCTTTTTGCTATGAGAGAATGTCATGAAATCTGCGATAAATGCATTCCATGACATCAAAACTAATGTTGTTGCAAGCAGGGGTTAATACTCTTGCTTTTCTTTGTATTTAAAGTGGTTTAGAAGAAATAGTGTTATAAATCAAATTAGGCAACCTATAGTAGAAGTGTGAAAATATAATTCGATTATGATAAGGAAGCATAATGTTTAAGTATTTATTCGAATTTACAAATATAAAATCACTTTTTGGAGGAATATTATGGAGATATTGAAAATGTTTTCAACTAATGAAAAAAGTATAAAACTGGAATTGAATTACAAGGAAAAATCGCTTGAAATTGCTTTTAAAGCATTTCTTAGCACATATCACTCAAATAGAGAAATCTTGGTTAATAATCAAGAATCCTATTCAAATCAATATATTGAATCATGCATTGAAACAATTTTGCATTTTCAACATTATTTTGAGTTGTATATAAAAGAACTTCTTGAGGATGTTCACCCAATATTACCATTAAGGATGAATAATAATAAGAAAAAAGAAGTAATATTACGATATAAATTGTTAATGAAAGAACAAGTGGATATTTCTGATTATGCAGAACTAAATTCAGTGGAATTTTCTGATGCCCTAAATATCGCTTGTGAACTTTTGCAAGAAAATATTATAGATTCAAAATACCATTTCATTTTAAAAGAACGTAAAATTCTTGAAGCTTTAAATACATTTAGAAATAGAATATTACATAGAGGACTATATTTATTAAGATATGAAGCTTTGGATGAATTTATATGTCGCTATCTTCTTCCTTTAGTAAAAATATCATTATTATCTAATCAAAGCATGAATTTCTGCTTACCAATGCCTATTTCTTTTCCTGATTTTAACATAATGGATGAAATGATAAGAATAGGAAAGAATAAAGTGGATTTTAATAAACTGGCGATAGTTAAAGAGATTGGAAGAGCAGCATTTAATCTACCTATATCTTTTGAAGAAGAGAGTATTCAAAGAGGCGCAATTTTGAATGTTTATGAGACTGCTTATGGTGGATATTATGGAGCAAAGAAAGAAACTAGTTGTCCAGTATGTGGAAAAGAAACCTTGGTTTACTTTGAACATTATGATTATAGTTATATAAAATGCTTGTGCTGTGGATTTGAAGTAAATAACTTTATTGGAAAAATTGAAGAATCTAAGTTCGTGTATGATGAACTTGTCTTATGGGATTTTGATAATAAAAGATAATCCCAAATTAACAATAAGAACATTGAAGATATAATCCGCATTTGATTGGAAAGGTATTGTATCTTGCGCAAGTGTATTTAAGGAGAGAGACTAATGAATAAACAATGCTATATCTGTGGATGTGAATTAAATAACAATAATAGATCAGAGGAACACGTTATTCATAATGCTCTTGGTGGAATGCTTAAGACATTCAATATTTTATGTGGTAAGCATAACAAAGAATTAAATGATGATATTGATTCAAACTTTATTAATATTTTCAAACCGATATATGAGAGAATGAAAATAAAACGAGATCGGAGAGGTAATAAAAATAGATCAATTTCTGGTAAACACTTGGAAACGAATAGAGATGTTTGCGTAAACGAAGATAAGGTTTTTCCTATTAAACCTCTTTGGGATGCGAATAATAAAATTATTTATGCTAAAGACGAAAGAACTGGACAAGACTATTTGAAAAAGCTACATAAGGATGGAGTAATTGATGAGTTAATTATAGAAAAAAGCAAGGTTTGTAGCGATTTGCCAGGGAATATACAGTTTGGATTTAATTTAGAGAATAGATATTTTAAAAGAGGGATAGCAAAAATTGCAGTTGGATTTGCTAGCATATGTGGAATTGAGAGAGAATTAATTAAAGTAATTGATTCTGAAAAATGCAAAATAGTAGAAAAACCTATAGTAATACCATTTATTCCTTGTTCGACCATGAATAATTGTTTGTATTTGGGAACAGAATCGTTTTATTCGATGCATATTTTATGTATTTATAATAATAAAGAAATGAATGTTTTATATTGCTATATTGAATTGTTTAGTACTTTCAAATATATAGTCATTCTTAATGAAAACTATAAATCTAACGACATTTGTAAAAGATATTTTTACGATATTAGCAAAGGGGAGGAAGTAGATGAAAAACAATATTTTTCATATCTACATACGAAAATGGATATTTCTGTAAAAGAAATTAAAGATAAGTTTGGGAAGAGAGATTTGAATAAACTATGTGAAATTGCTCATAACGATCCACAATGCATACAGCAGGTTCATACATTTGATTTTGTGAAATTAGAAAAATATATAGACAGGAAAAAAGTTTATAGAAAAATGAGAAATATATTGTTGGATGACAAATAAAGTGATATATATGGTGATCGCTCCCTAAATTAGGAAAGTTATTAAAAAATATATTAATATATAAATATATCAGGCAGGAGATCTTTTATAGACTATCTAGAATTCTTACAATCCGATATATTATGCGTATTACACGATTACGGTGACATGACAGCAGAAATGGTTAACTCAATACTAGGAACTGATGAAGAAGATGTAGAGCTTGCTCTTTTTCAATTGCTGCTCGAGGGAAAAATTAGGGAACTAGGGGAAGAAAAATATGCTGCTGTGGATGAACTAAACGTTCGACGACTCAAAAAGGATCATCCCACTATATTTTAAAATGGTAGATATCATTAAATTCCTTCTAATCTGCTTCTAATCTTTCTAATCATTTTACCCCGTTGTCCATTTTTGTCCTTGGACAAGAATCCAGCAAAATCAGGCTATAGCGGTCTCGATCCGACTTGTCAGAGTACCCTGGGCTAGTTGACATCGAAGAGGTATACGGTTCGAGTCCGTCTAACAGAGGTAATCAATAATTGTTTTTAGCGGTTGGTAGGTTGTGCTTCATTTACTGTAATATTTTCGTTTATTGCGGAACACTCTAGTGTAGAAATTTGTTCATGCAATGACGATGAAAATACCCAGCGTACTTGCTGGGTAAATTAAGGATTCTATAGATTTAATTTATACCCAATGTATTACAAGCAAGCACCAATAATGGTAGGTTTAATTATAATGGGGATTTAAACTAGGAAAAGCTCAGGTTATGGAAAACCTAAAACCCAAAAATCTTTACTTCATCTTTGTAAATCCTGACTTCTTTTACGACATAGCGGATAAGGTGTTGCTTATCCTCAAAGGAAATTTCGCCGGTTTTTGAAAAGTAATATTCAGCCGCTTCCTGGAGCAGGTTTGGTTGGAGGCTACTTTGCTCCTCTGAGGTCGTCTGCTCTTCTAAGAGGGCAATTTGCTTTACCAACTGCGCTTCTTCTTCTTTGATTTTGCGGAGCTTGTCGCGGAGTTCTTGTTCGCCAGTTATGCCGAGCAGGTCGTAGTTATCCATTAGAATAGTGAGCAGTTTTTGGCGGTTGAAGCGGATAGCTTCCAGTCTTTCATTTTTTAAGGATATCTCGGTTTCTTCAAAAGAAGGTGTTTCAGCGGACAGGTTATTGGCGGCTATTTCATCGGGGTTGTTAATCCAAGTAAGCACAGTGCTCCAGACAAGTTCATCAAGCTCTACCGCTTTGACTCGCTTGCCGCAGCCTTTGAATTTAGCTCCGGAGGTATTTTTAATATCTGAGTACTCAAAAACGTCTCGCCCCCAGTTTTGACTTTTTCTACCAGTCATAGTATTACCGCATTCACCACAGCGGATAAGGCCACTCAAAAGATACTGATTTTTACTGATACCAGACCATCTCCGGCGGGATTCATCCAATAGTTTTTGGACATATAGGAAGACTTCTTCGTCAATAATAGCTGGACAGGACACTAAAATCCATTCATCTTTTGGCCGCTCTCGCATCGGAATACGATCCTCAGGATCTTTAAATTTATTTACCAACATTCCTTCGGTGTTCCAGCGGTTATGGTAGAATTCACCGATATACGCTTTATTGGCGAGGATTTGGCGGACAACTTGTCTGTGCCATACTCCGCAATTTTTTTTTGTTGCTATTCCAAGGTTCGTCAGGTAGTGGGCAATGCCATTGATGCCGTTAACATTGTTTGTTTTGCCGGTAAAAAGATCAAATATCAGACGGACTATTTTGGCTTCTGTTTCGTTAATCGTAAATTGGCGTGTTTCTTTATCATAATCGTAACCATAAATCTGACAGTCCCTCACGACTTTGCCCTGAAGGGCTTTCTCCCGGCGACCGCGCGACATTCTTTCAGTGATTTTTGCTTTTTCAAACTCACTGATTGCGCCGCGCATCTGAAAGAAGAGTATGCCTTCGGGGGTTTTAGCGTATTCTCCATTAACGAAAAGCAGTTCAGCGCGTCTTTCTATTTCTTCGGCGATAATCAATTGGTTGTTTAATTTTCGTGATAACCTATCTGGGTCGAGACAGATGACTTTGGTGATAAGTCCATCTTTAACATCATTTATCATTTTAGTAAGCTGTGGGCGATTGAGAACTTCGCCGGATATTCCTTCGTCGATGTATTTTATTATTTGGTCGGTCCGGGCTTTTTTACGGCATTCGCGAATTTGATCGTCGAGGCTGTAACCGTGCTTCGCTTGATCTTCGGTCGATACTCTCGCGTAGATTGCTATCATTAGTTTTTCCTTTCCCCCGGTCAGCTTTTAAGGTCCGATACTTTTCCAGAAGATAACGGTAACAATTTGAACGTCCCTCTTTTGCTGAGTCGCCGGGAATAAAAGTCACACGCATCAAATTCGCCTCCTTATCTCATTGATATGCAACCGGCTGGTTTCCGATTACAACGGCAATGAGGAAAAAAGAGGACAACGTAGGGCGTTAGAAAAGCTTAGCACTCTTCATGCTAAGCTTTTGACTTTTATATAGAAATCTTAATGCATCTTAGAAGCACAAGGCGTACTCGAGCAGAAGTGAGTCTATATGACCCGATTGGTGTTGATAAGGAAGGTAATGAAATTACCCTAATTGATGTTCTCGGCACTGCTCCGGATGTAGTGGCGGAAGCTGTAGAAAATCAATGCGAAAATGAACGGTTGAGCAAACAGATTAATCGATTGAGCGGCAGGGAAAAATGGGTGCTAGAGATGCGATTTGGTATTCCGGACGGTGATCGGAAAACGCAACGGGATATTGCAAAAATGTTGGGCATTTCGAGATCTTATGTATCGAGAATAGAGAAGAAAGCGATAAATAAGTTAGGAGATCATTTGTCAGCGGATGATCATTAGTTGTTAGAGTGCTTTTTAAAAGATAGGTAGGGGGATTTTCGCAACCGTTATGGTGAGAAGATCCTTCTTCTTTTGCTAAACTTATATTCCCCAAATAGGCACAATCAAATTCTGGCTGTCAAACGCTGACAGCCTATCAGTCGTACAAAGCACAGCTCCTGTACCACGCTCTAAAGTAGCCTTGTTAATCACACCAAACACACGAATGAGCTGGCGTTGAGGCATGGCAGTTTTCTTGATTTCCATGGGGTATAGCTTGCCGCTGTCCTCTAGTAAAATATCAATCTCCTTAGTATCCTTATCCGGGTAATAATAAATAAAGGCTTCCCGGCCGCAGTTCTGATAGCTCTTGACAATCTCAGATACCACAAAATTTTCAAGAATCGCACCACTCATCAGGGTATCACTGTCACTCCATTTGGTCAGGTATGCTACTAATCCGCAATCATAGAAATAGAGCTTTGGCTTGGTTACCATGCGTTTGAGCATGTTGTTAGAATACGGCTGAAGATAAAACACGATGCCCAGTCTCTCTAAAATCCCCAGCCATTTTTGGCGGTCATCTGGTCAATACTGGCAGCGTCAGCAATAGTCTTGTAGTTATGTCAATACTGTTTCAAAATTCCCAAAAAAAGGGGGTAGTTTAGCACCGTTTACGACAGTTAAGCATCTGTCCGCACAAGGCTGCAGCGGCCGTGATAAAATCCATAAACTTAAGCGAATCTATAGAACCGGAAATTTTGATAGCTGTTCCAAATCCAGTACAAAAGGTGCAGTGGCAGTAGCGTGTATTACCTTATGTAATCGCATAAAAATTTCCGTAAGGTTCATTACAGTGCGGTCAAGGGAAAATACGTTGCTCGTTAAGTTTGCGCGTGTGCAATTTTTTTGATATGATGAAAGTAACAAATTGGAACTATGAATATTGAAAGTTTCTTAATAATGTAAAAAACAATAAGTTAAATTTATACATGTGATATATTTATATATAATGGATAAGGAGTGGTTTAATGCCTACAATAAGTATGTTTTATGGAATTATAATACGCATGTATTGTGCACCTAAAGAACATGCACCAGCTCATTTTCATGCTTTTTATGGAGACTATAAGGCAGTTATCGAGATAAATACTTGTGAAATTATAGATGGAGAATTGCCAAGGAAACAATTACGATTAGTTTTAGCTTGGGCTGAACTTCACCAAGAAGAATTAAGAGCGGACTGGAAACTAGCTATGGATAGCGAATTACCATTTAAAATAGAACCTTTAAAATAGGAGGGGTAATATGTATTTATCAGTCAAAGAGGTTAAACCATTAGATGAATATAAATTATTACTAACTTTTGAAAATGGTGAAGTGAAATTATTTGATATGATTCCATATCTAAATAAAGGAATATTTAAGGAGTTAAAAGATATATCCTTATTTAAATCTGCAAAAGTTAATTTTGATACAGTAGAATGGGAGAATGAGGCCGACATAGACCCTGAAACGCTTTATGAGGATAGTATCCCTTATAATATATGAGTTAGGGATGGTTTGCTTTAATAGCAGGTATTAAAAAGATACAGATAAACATATAAAGGTAATGAAATTACCCTAATTGATGTTCTCGGCACTGCTCCGGATGTAGTGGC
>CAXYVG010000007.1:0-60274 GCA_964292325.1 uncultured bacterium
GAATATGGAACAAGTCCTGAAAGTTCAATTAGGTCACAAGCTAAGTCTACAATCTTAACTGGTTGACCCATATTGAGTACAAAAACCTCACCACCTTTCGCCATTGCCCCCGCCTGCAGTACTAATTGTGTAGCCTCTGGAATGGTCATAAAATAGCGCTGCATATCAGGGTGAGTAATCGTAATCGGACCACCGGTAGCAATCTGCTTTTTAAATAATGGTATGACGCTACCACGACTCCCCAGTACATTACCAAAACGAACCGTGACAAACTTTGTATTACTACTCTTACTCATATTTTGAATGATGAGTTCAGCGACTCGCTTGGTAACCCCCATAATACTGGTAGGATTTACTGCTTTATCCGTTGATACCATCACAAAAACTTCTGCACCAGCTCGATCTGCTGCCGCTGCAATGCATTTCGTCCCAAAAATATTATTGCGGATTGCCTCTTCCGGTTGCATTTCCATCAATGGAACATGTTTATGAGCGGCAGCATGAAAAACAACCTGGGGTTTATATTTGCCAAGTATCCTGTTAATTCTCTCGCTATCGCGAATATCAGCAATCACCGGTATCGCCTTCAAATCAGGAAATTTGGTTGTTAGCTCTCTATGAATTTCATAAATGCTATTTTCGCCTTTCCCCAAAAGAATTAGTTTGCCTGGCGATACTTTCGCAAGTTGTCTACATAATTCCGAACCAATAGAGCCGCCAGCACCTGTTACTAAAACACTTTTTCCCGTTATATATGCAGAAATTTTATTCAGATCAAGGTGAACCGGCTCTCGCCGTAATAAGTCTTCCAAATCAATATCTCGCAGTTGCTGGACGGTAACCTTGCCATCAATTAATTCATACATACCTGGTACTATTTTTACACTGCAATTGGTTTGCTTACATTCACTGACAATTTCACGAACCATTGTTCCTTCTACCGATGGCATCGCAATGATGATCTCATTCACACATTGTTCTGTTACAATCCGCCTAATATCCTTGCAACTACCAACAACCTTTACTCCATAGATCATCTTTTTTTGTTTATAAGGGTCATCATCAATAAAACCAACAATTTTTTTCGTATGATAATAGCGATGTTCAATTTCTCTTGCAATCATAGCGCCAGCATCACCAGCACCAATCATCAATACCCGTGAATATTTTCCAGGTACTCTGAGGCGAAAGCAATTGATCACACGAATACAGAGCCTGCTCATTCCAATCGCAGCAATAATTAAAAACCAGGAGATCAAATGAATACTTTTGGGTAAAGTCGAATCAATAAACCCTGCATACATTCCAATCAATAATGAACTTACCGTTACTGCACTACTAATCGCTACGAGTTCTTTGACACTAGCATAACGCCATAGACGATGATATAAACCAAAGCCATAAAAAGCTGTTAGCCGTATACATAACGATATCGGCATTAATAGTAATAATTGATCTAAATCATATTGATTCATATTACCATCGAATCGAATGAGTAATGATAATAACGGAATCATTACTACAATCAAACTATCTGTTACCATCAATAATCCAAGAATCATTTTTTTCCTCATTGTTTACTCCCTCAGTTCGCAGTCTTCTTTGCCTCATCATGATAACCATAATAACTAGAATAATCCTTTAATACATCATCCGTTTTTACTCGATTCAGCATCACACCTACAACTAATCCATTGACCTGTTTTAATGCTTCATTGGCTCTTTGTGCCATCTCAGGACGAGCAATTCCTGCCCCGATCACCATAACAATCCCATCAACCTTAGAAGCTAGCACACAAGCATCGGTAACAGGTAAAACAGGAGACGTATCAATAATCAGGTAATCTGCCTGCTTGCGCAGATCTGAAAGAAGCGTAGCCATCCGCTTACCATTTAACAGTTCGGAGGGATTAGGAGGTATTGGGCCACTGGCTAATATTTTTAAGTTGAGAGTATCCGTCTCCTGAAGATAATCAGAAATGGTCCCGTCCCCAACTAAAATATTGGTAATGCCTGTAGCGACTCTTCCAAAAATCAAATGTTGTACTGGTCGCCGCAAATCACAATCTAGAAGTATAACCTTTGCCCCTCCTTGGGCGAAGGCGATTGCAGCATTTGCCGCCACTACCGATTTTCCTTCCCCTGCTACACTACTCGTAAACATAATGCTTTTTAACTGACCATCGACTTTTGAGTGCTGTATATTCGTTCTAAAAGTCCGATATGCTTCTGCTATAGAAGACTTGGGGTTATCTCTTACAATCAGCTGTCGTCTATACATAGTTCCCTCCTGTAGGTATTTTATAAAATATTATTTGCGTATTATGAAATTTGGCATTCTATGAAATAACATTTGTAGTCTTCCGATAAAAGAATTGGTAGAAGGCAGTTTTCCTAAGTTAAAATCTGGTATGATACCTAAAATCGGCAAATGTAAGCATTCTTTTGCACCCTGCGAATTATCAATGGTGCGTCTTGCATTTTCTAAGAATATTGCCAGCCCTAGGCCAAGGATAAAGCCAAAGATAGCTCCAATCAATATATTGAGCATTTTTCGTGGGTAAATTGCAGCGGATGGAGAAGCAGCCACATCGATTACTTGAATTTCAGATGGTTGAGCAATCTCACTCAGTCTTGCTTCTTCCGAACGTTTCGCTAACATAACGTAAATTTCTTGGGCAACCATAACATCTCGGATCAAACGCGAAATACCTTGTTCTTTGGCGGGAAGAGTGGAAACTTCTTTTTCACTTTCTGCCATTACTCGTTGAATTGCGGCTCTTTGTGCTGCAGCAGCTGCCAGTTCTGCTTCATTTTGCATCTTGGTTTGCAATAGTCCTTGGTGTATAGGATTCAAAGATGCCGCCTCATTATGAATGACCTTAGCCGTTTCATTCTCCAGTTTTGTTCTTATTTCATTCGTAAGCGCACGATTGGCGATTACCTTTGGATGTTTCTCTCCATAATTTTGCGATAGATTTACAAGTTCAACTTGTAAATCAGAAAGTTTGCTCTTATAAAACTGTATCAATGTACTATCTGCAACTACGCCTGGCGATTCCTCTGCTAGCTGCCTCTCTACATTCCGTAGTTTTGCATTGGCCACTGCTGAAGAAACGGTATTATCTGCTAACATAGATTTCATACTTGCCATCCGCCCTACCATGGCTTTGGTATCATCGCTAGGTGTTAATATTTTCTGATCACGCTTATACTTTTCTAGAGCATCTTCACATCGATCCAATTCTTTACGAGATTCAACGACTCGTTGTCGCATCAGTTCCCTCACGGCATTTTGCTCAGCATGGGCTAAATATGCCAGTCTATCAATAAAGGAATCAACCAAAGTACTAACGACCAGCTGTGCCTCATCAGGAGAATTTGCAGTCGCTTTAATTTTTACTATATCGGTATCCTTAATGGGCTGCATCGTAATCCGCTTTATCATTTCCCCATAGCTTGGCATCTCAGCCTTATCTGCTTGCGTTTTATCAATGACCTCTTTGATAACAGTACGACTTCTTAATATCTCCGAATAGGTTGACATTAGTTTTGAGTTTGACGAAGTTCCCATCATCTCACTGGAAATGGAATTGGAATTAGATAGTAATCCTTTTGCTGGCTTTACTTGTAGTGTTACCTCCGATTCAAACGTAGGTGGAATTAAAAAATTAATTAATACCACAATACTAAGCGTAGCAATTAAAATATTGGTAATCAGCAATCGTCTATTTATAATGACACGTCCAATAAACCGTAAATCCAAAATCATTTTTTGCATTTATTATCCCCCACTTTTATCCAGGCATTTGATACTGGTATAAAGACATCAAATTCTTTGTTAATTATTAAAATGTTTGATATTATACCAACCTCCAATAATAGGAACTATATCTTTGACAAAATCCAATTTATTATTACTTGTAAGATATACTACATCCTCGTCTTTCAGTCTAAAATTCTGACTCATATCTCCTTTCTTTAGTAGGTTATATAAATTGGCTTCTACATAAGAGTTCCGATTATCTTTTGATATAATAACCACTTTTTTCTTAGCAGCATATGATGTATAACCACCGGCCATCGTAATGGCATCTAACAAATTATGTTGTTTGTCTAAGTCATACAATCCGGGCTTGTTCACTTCCCCTAGCACATAAATGCGAGTGGTATTGTACTTGGCAATATTAACAATGATTTTGGGGTGATTAATATAACCATCCAAAGCATCTTTCATCTTATCGGTTAGTTCTGTTGTTGATAGCCCTGCGACTTTCATCTCACCAATAATAGGAAGGGCTACTTTCCCATCCTCTCGAATCGTCACGCCCTTTACTTGAAGCTCATCGATTCCCCATACACTAATATCTAAAACATCATATGGCCTTAGTCGATAATCAGTAGCAGCCTTTGCAATATCAATCCATAAATTCAAGAAAAAAAATGACGCAAACAAGATAATACATATTTTTTTCATATACCCCTCCGAAAGTTAGTCTATACTTTGCGGCATCTTCGGCATTACAACAGGAATTTTAACCAGCCAACAAAGAGACTTTATTTAATTGGAAAATAATGAGAAAAGAAACTATGTTTAGTATAATTGTAATTATTTACTAAAACAAGTTTTTTATTCCTACTTTTTACTTATTTTCTCGACATTTCCTATAGTAATATCTTTTCAATTGACAGCTTTAGGATTCTCATGCTTTTTGCCAAAATCGCTATAGTCCTTATCATTACTGAATATCCATCTGTCGAAATTTGCTTCTAAAAAATAAAAAAAATTCTATCAATTATATGATAGAATCCGTTTTTTTATTCAAAATAAATACCCACGCTGGGCTCATAAGCAAAGAGGGATTACATAGCCATTGCCATGTAATCCCTCTTTATCGTATTTACTTGCCTGGTGCAAGAATTAATTTGATCGGTAAATTAGAAGCCCCTGGTGGACTGAAAGTAAGCCATAATGATTTTCCGCCCTCATATATGCCAAGAGGAGCACTTTCATTTGTATTATGAGCACCGAAAGACATTTGATCAGCAGGTGTTGCGATCACATGTTGTTCCTGATGACGATATTTCACGCCTAGCCAGCCTGCATATTCCCCGCCCCGCGGATTCAGGTAATATGATACATTATGATTCGCTGCTGACGGTGTGAATATTTTATATACAACTCCATAATTTCCATAATTGGTTGTCTTAGTGCCATCCGTAGCATCAGTACCCGTCACATAAGGATCTAGTTTATTATCCGCTAGCGTAATTCCAACTGCCCCATGTTGCTCAGCATCATATACTTTTCCTAAAACTACCAATCTGTCTTTTCCATCAAATGTTCCCCGTAAACGATAGGGCCCCACATCTGCAGGTAGCACTTTTGCACTTTGTGCAAATTGCTGAACATCCGCATCAATCGGCATCATCATTACTTTTACATTAACAGGACCATCCGTCTGAAAATCATACATACCATTCACAAGCATATCAGGATGTACAATACTATTATCAAGACTTGGTATTAAGCTAACTGACTCATCTTTCGCTACTTCGATAAGATAAAGATCGTCATCCTTTAGATAGTCGTGCTGCACTTTCTTACCAACTTCTAAATAGTCGAGACCCGGTCCACCTAAGCCATATTGTGATACAGTAATATGAACGACTTGTTTTGCTTTATTCTCCAATAATACAATAATTTTCTTAAGTTCCTTAGTGCCATTTACATGATGAAAGAAAAGTCGTACATCACCATTTACAACATCCTGATACATGATACCATCATCAGGTACCGTCTCAGGACTATCAGATAGCAATAACTTTCCTCCATATGGCGATATGGTCGCTGCCCATTCAGGTAGATCTAACCCTTTTAGCTGTATAGCCGGCTGCACCCCAGCTGCCAATGCTGTACTTTGCAATATTGCAGCCATAATAATCGGCAATACACCGAATTTTAACCAATTCATAACCCTATCCCCCTTTTTGGACATAGCATCATTATAGCAATTGGTTATCTCGATGTAAAACGCCAAAATTAGAGTGTTATATGCATAATATGATGAAATCCTACTATATTCTTAGTTTACTATATATATTTGCTCTGAGTAAACGCAAGCGAAATTCTCCTAAACCATATTTAGGATGTGGAATATTGATTCGTTTAAGAGCATAGGCATTAACGCCCGCATGGTTAAGTCCAGCAATACCAGCGCAAGCACCTTGATATCCAGCCTCTCTCAATAGCCCTTGAGTCGTTGATGAAAATTGACCATAAGGATAGGCTAAAAACTTCACTGGCTGACCAAGATGTTCTTCTAATACAGCTTTTGATTTTACAATTTCATTACGTTGCTCCGTAGCACTTATATCACTTAATGCAACATGTGCTACCGTATGAGAACCAATTTCTGTATGTTGCTCCCTCATCTCTAAAATTTGTGACCATGATAAATATTCCGTTGTACCCACTGCATCCGTAATAACAAAAACCGTACCGCGCATATGATATTTTTCCATAATCGGCAAGGCGGTTAAAAGATTATCCTCATATCCATCATCAAAGGTAATAATAACAGGTTTATTAGGCAACGTAGTCTTTCCTTCATAAGAATCAAATAATTGCTGTAAATCAATAGCCGTATAACCATTCTCTTGCAGATAATTCATTTGTTCCTCAAATTGGGCAGCCGGCACACTATAAAGATCATCGGCTTCACTGACCTGATGATATGCTAAAATCGGCACATCTGTAGACGGCAAAATGAGCCAACCTACTATACACAGAATAAAAAAGACACTGAATGCCCCCACTTTTTTCATCATTTGAGTTCACCTCTCCCAACCAAACACAAAAATGTCCGCTCGACATTTCACTCTTCCAATTCATGTCCCAATTCTTTTGCCAGTTGTTCTAATTTACGTAAGCGATGATTCATTCCTGATTTTCCAACACGTCCAGCCATATGATCCACTAATTCCTGTAATGCCGCGTGAGGATATGCGAGCCTCATTTCAGCCGCTTCGCGCAATGAATGAGGCAGCTTTTCTAATCCTTTATTTTTCATAATAAATTTAATGCAATTGACCTGCCGAACAGCTGCATTGACTGTTTTTTGTAAATTAGCGGTTTCACAATTGACTAGACGATTGACCTGATTGCGCATATCTTTGACTACTCGTACATTTTCAAAAGTCAATAATGCATTATGAGCACCAATGGTACGCAAAAAAGTAGCAATCCCATCACCATCTTTTAGATAGACCACATAATCATTTTTACGTTCAATCAACCTTACAGATAATGATAATTGCTTTATCAATCGTAGTAAGGTTTTGGCAAAATCTAAATTTCCTGTCACTAATTCTAAATGATAATCGCCCTCTGGCTTATTCACGGAACCGCCACCTAAAAAAGCACCCCGTAAATAAGCTCGCCGACAACAAGATTTACGCAAAATTTTACTGTCACTACTTACATTAATATTATCATTGCGCATAATACCAAGCACGGATAATAATTCCGTCACGACTGGGGAAGGCACGACCTTAATCAGATACGAATTATTTTTTTTCAACCGCCGGCCACGCGTAACGACCACTTCTGTTTTTAAATGAAAACCACTCTTAATTAATGTAAGAGTTTTTCGTGCTACCGCGGCATTTTCAGTAGTAAATTTAATTCCAAGATTGCTATTACCACCGATGAGCATGGTCCCGCCCATACGCATCAAAGAAGCTAATTCCGCTACTTTACAGCAACCCTGATCGTCTACAATCCTAGCCAATTCATTTCGAACCTCTGCAGAATAAGAAGGCATTCTATCACTCCAGTCAAGCCGCTCTACCACAAATATATTTTTTTTTACTATTCATTCTTTTTACTATCTTTGATATTTTCGGCTATCAAATAATAATCTAGTAATCGCATACGCTCGGAATTCGTCTTCAGTTTATATATCATCGATACAATGGTTCGCGACAACTTGAGCGGATCATGTCGCACCCAATTCGTTTCACTAATCACATCGGCCTTAATCGCTTTAATGCCCATTGCTTCTATCTTGTCTACATCTGCCTCAACCGGATACGCTCCCTGAATCGCATATTTTTCTTGTAATTCAGCAGCAACATGATGGCCATTTACTACGACATAATCAATGACCCCAGCACCAACATGATCCAAAATAGCCTTTACATGCTCAGAAGCACTATAGCCATCTGTTTCCCCCGGCTGAGTCATCACGTTACAGATATAAATTTTTACGGCATGGCTTTTTCGTAAGGTATCAGCAACACCTCGTACCAATAAATTCGGCAAAATACTGGTATACAAGCTACCTGGTCCTAAAATTACTGCATCAGCATCTTGAATCGCCTCTAACGCACTTTTTACAGGCATCGGATCTTTAGGCTGCAATGATATTTTTTCAATTCTTTTATTAGCAAGAGGAATCTGCGACTCTCCCTCCACTACACTACCATCCGTCATCTGAGCTACTAATCTTACTTTTTCGATTGATGCTGGCAATACCCTGCCCCGCACGGCCAAAACTTTACTAGACTCCTTTAAGGCTTGCTCTACATCACCTAGCACTTCGGTCATGGCAGCAATAAACAGATTGCCAAAGTTATGTCCTGACAAACCACCTGTCCCGCCAAATCGATGTTGAAATAATTTTTCCATCAGTGGCTCTGTATCAGCCAAAGCAACTAGGCAATTGCGTAAATCTCCTGGAGGGATCATATTAAAATCTTTTCTAAGCCGCCCAGAGGAGCCACCATCATCTGCAACGGTAACAATCGCTGTAATATTACCCGTTACACTTTTGATTCCTCTTAGCAGTACTGAAAGACCTGTACCGCCACCAATTACAGCTACTGCCGGTCCGCGGTTTAATTTGCGTTTTTGAAAAATGAGCTCGATGAGTCGATCTGATCCTTCTGGGATCAGCACACTAATAACCGAACTAATAATCTGCCTAGTTGCGAGTGTCATAACGAGCAGACCACTAATAATAACAACCATCCCCACGATCGTGGTAACCGTATAATAATACTTACCGGTTGCTAGATATGCCATCCGAAAAATGGCCTCTTCTAAATTACCTGCATATTTATAATTAAAAACAATAGCAAGTCCAATACTGGCAACTATAACACCTAGAGAAAATAATAATAGCCATCGTTTTACCTTAATGCCAGGGTACATCCATTTTAAAAAGTGCATCCAATTACACCTCTACCCTTTATGTATCGCTATCGCGACATATTCTCATACTATATTACTTTTTACTACCAGCCTTTTAATTTTCAGGAGCAACTGCTACCACATTCTTTTTAATATCTCGATGATCCAAATTTACTTTATAGCCCTTTTTTTTCAAACCTTCATAAATCTTTCCAGCTATAAATACAGAACGATGCATACCACCCGTACAACCAATGGCAATAATTAACTGACTTTTACCCTCTTTAATATAATTGGGAACTAGAAAATCTACAAAATCTTTCACTTTCTCCATAAATTGCTGCGTAATCGGCCATTTCCAAATATATTCCCCTACCTCAAATACAGCCCCACTTTTACGGCGCAATGACTCGACATAATAAGGGTTTGGTAAAAAGCGTACATCAAACACCATATCTGCATCTAACGGAATACCATATTTGAAACCAAAAGATACCACCGTAATATTCATCCGCTGATATTCATGTTCACTGGTAAATAAGGCTGTAATTTTTTCTCGCAAATCAGCCGTCGATAATTCAGAGGTATCAATAATATGAGTAGCTCTTCCGCGCACCTGATCGACGCGTTCGCGCTCACGCATAATTCCCTCACTAATACGACCATGAGGTGCCATCGGATGTCGCCTTCTGGTTTCTTTGTACCTTCGAATTAAAGTTTCATCCGAAGCCTCTAAGAAAAGCATTTCGTAGCGGTGTCCTTGCTTTTCTAGTTCTTCTAGATTTTGTACTAACGTATCAAAAAATTCTCGCCCCCGAATATCTACTACTAGACCAATTTTATTGACTCGCCCAGCTGACTGCAAACATAATTCGGCAAATTTAGGAATCAGCATCGGCGGTAAATTATCAACACAAAAATATCCTAAGTCTTCCATAGCACGAACTACCTGTGTTTTCCCCGCGCCAGACATGCCTGTAATAATCACTAAACGGATATCTTCCATGTTATTAGCCTCCATTTATCATCTATTATTTACTACGATGCCGTCGATTCGACCGTCTTGCTAAGTGATCGGTAATACCTTTGATTGTTGTATTCATTACAAAACTCGGAGCGATCTGATACTGTTCAAGTAATGCAAGTGCTTCGGTAAAATCACCAATGGCTAGAGAAAAATGACTATCCGTCCCCACCATGATTTTAGCCCCGTATTCTTTTGCTAGACCAAGAATTTTTTCACAATATGGTCTACTACCTACACGCGATAATTTGAGTGAGCTGTTATTGATTTCAAGTGCTACATCATAGGTAACTGCTGCTTGTACAACCGCCTCAGCATCAATCAAAAAATCCGGGTTACCAGGATGTACAATCACATCTACCCATGGATTTTTTATAGCATTGATCATCATTTTCGTATTCTCTTCTATTGAACCAAATGGCGAACAAACATTATGCAAGCCAGCTAGTACAATATCCAATAACGCCAAACGTTCTGCCGGCAAATCTAATGTTCCTTCTCGGTCAATTATATTCGCTTCCACACCTTTTAATATACGCACACCAAACAATTCCTTAGGCAGGACCTTTAAATTACCAAAATAATAGGAATGAGGTGCCCCAGGCATCGCTGGCCCATGGTCCGTAATCGCAATCATTTCAAGTCCCTTATCAGCTGCCGCTCGAGCATTTTCAAGCACTGTACTATAGGCATGACCGCTAGATATCGTATGAGTATGTAAATCAGCAACAAATTTCATCCTACCGTCTCCCCCATTATTACCCATTCGTTTATTATTTATTATAGGGTACTTTAAACCAAAAAGCAAAACACCTACTACTTTTTGTCTACTAAAAAGCTACCCCATTTTCTATCTGAGGTAGCTTGTTATTTATCACATTATCGTAATACGTATTTTTCAATCGCTTCCGCTACACCATGGGCATTATTATGTGCCGTTACAGCTTGCGCAATTCCTTTGACTCGTTCTGAGGCATTGCCCATCGCTACACCAAAACCCGCATATTCAATCATTGGATAATCATTATTAGAATCTCCAATCGCCATAACCTCCTCTTGCTTAATCTGTAATCGATCAGCAAGAAATGCCAAGGCATGCCCTTTGGTAACCTCAGGGTGTGTTAACTCTAAATAAATATCTTTAGAGGTCGTTACAAATACTTCTCTGCCAAACTCTTCTTTTACAACTTTTTGAATTTCTAATATTTTCTCCGGTTTAGCTAAACATAATAATTTATTCGGTTCATGTTTCATAGAATAAAATTTTTCACCAATAGCAATTGCTTCAATGCCGGTTAATTTCTCATAATATTTAGCTTCCTCACAACATTCAACTATGTATAATTGATCATTTAAATAAGATTGCAAATACCAACCCCGCTTACGAAAGAAATCCACGATTCTACCAGCTACATCAGATGGAATCACCTGTTGAAATATAATTTCTTTTGAGACAGGACAACGAATCATACCACCATTATAAGTAATAATAGGAACTTGTATATTTAGTTTATTGGCATATGTTACAGCAGAGGCAAACATTCTGCCTGTAGCAATTGTCACGATCACGCCTTGCTCCTGCGCTTTACGAATGGCTTCGCATGTTCGCGGGGATACCTGTAAAGTCCCATCTAATAATGTATCATCCATATCGATTGCTATCAGTTTAATTGCCATGAACGAACCTCCAACTTTAATTTCCATCAACGATCCTGAATGACTTTTGATAATGTAAAACTACAAAGTGTCATTAAACAAACACTAACAATAGGGGCTATCATACTATCAATTTGAAAACCTGGTAAGGTTTTGATAATCATAATGGGTACCAAAATATTCATAACGAACGTCAGTCCACCTAAGTTCAACCAATTCAGTGGCCTCGCTGTGAAAGTTAGCAATGGCCTGACAGCAGCATTGACAATACCAACAATCGCCACTCCGAGCAATGTACCACCCAGTGTATCAACAAAAATCCCTGGCAACTCTACAACAAGCACAAATAATAAAATTGCATTCATAATAATACGTAGTAAAAAGCCACACACGCCACTTGGCCTCCTTTAGGATTTAATCGCTAACTATTATTATATCCTGTTGGACAATTTATTGACAAGATTTTTTTACAAAATAAAAAAAATACCAAGCTCCATATTTCATGGATAACTTGGTATTTCATACTACATATAACATATTCTACATGGCAATCGTCGTGGGTGTGGTATAATACCCCATCCACGACAGACTAACAATATAACTGTCATTTTTTTAGCGAGTTATATCTATGTATTTCTATCACTGATATAGTTGTTTTATACTAATTTCATATCTACCAATACTTGGTTCATCTTACGAACTGCATCGGCACTCTTATTGAATTTAGCTTGTTCTTCATCATTTAATTTGTATTCAACAATTTTTTCGCAACCATTTTTACCGATTACAACTGGAACACCAATACAGATATCTTTTTGTCCATACTCGCCATCTAAAGCTACACAGCAAGGATAGATTTTCTTCTCATCACGAACAATAGATTCAACCAATAATGCACCAGCAGCACCAGGAGCATACCAAGCGGAAGTACCAAGAAGACCTGTTAATGTAGCACCGCCTACCATAGTATCAGCAGCTACTTTTTCTAATGTTGCTGCATCTAACAACTCAGAAGCAGGAATTCCCATGTATGTTGCAAAACGAGTTAAAGGAATCATTGTAGTATCACCATGACCACCAATCACTACGCCTTGTAAATCAGTAGCAGGACAACCAATTGCTTGGCTCAAATAGCATTTGAAACGGGAACTATCCAAGATACCGCCCATACCAATAATACGGTTTTTAGTAACGCCGCTTGCTTTTAATGCAAGATAAGTCATAGTATCCATTGGATTACTGATAATTACAAAAATAGCATCTGGGGAATATTTTAGAATGCTATCCACTACATTTTTTACGATACCTGCATTTGTACCAATTAGATCTTCACGACTCATACCAGGTTTACGAGGTATGCCCGAAGTGATAACTACTACACTAGAACCAGCAGTTTTGCTATAATCATTCGTACTACCAATCACTCTAGTATCAAATCCAAGCAATGCAGAAGTTTGCATCATATCTAATGATTTACCTTCAGATACCCCTTCTTTGATGTCCAATAATACCAATTCACTTGCTAATTCCCTTTGTGCAATTACATTAGCACAAGTTGCACCTACATTACCAGCACCAACAATTGTAATTTTCATTCTGACATAATCCTCCTAAAAATTTTCTATACTGTTATACTTAAATAATATACTAACTCTATTTCCAATTATAACTCTGTTGTCCTACTTTTGTACAGAGTATAAGTGAAAGATATTACATACTTTTTTTAAAATAATGTGTATTTTCTCAAAATAGTTTCTCTATATGTCAATTTGTTTATATGTCCCATTCCAGCCATCTATATTAGATGCAAAAAAGCCCTTCTACATAAAGTAGAAGGGCTTTATCATAGCTATGTATTAACGACCGCTATTTTTGCTGAAGCAATCGCGGCAATATACTGGACGATCGCTGCTTGGACGGAAAGGTACTTGTGTTTCAACGCCGCAAGCTGCACAAGTTACATCATGCATTTCGCGTTGTGGACGAGCGCCACCATGGCTGAAACCGCTACCACCATTGTTTCTTTGTTTACGAGCTGCACGGCATTGTGGGCAACGGCCAGGCTCGTTAGTGAACCCCTTCTCGCTATAAAACTCTTGCTCGGAAGCTGAAAATACGAATTCTACGCCACACTCGCGGCATGTTAAAGTCTTGTCTTCAAACATTATAATAATCCCCCTCAAATTTTTTGCCCAGCATGGTTTATGGGATCACTACTGTCCTTACCAAAAAGCTACTTGAGAAGGATTGATAATTGAATCTCACTAGACCGATTTACTTGGGCTCAACTCTTAGTATACTATTTATTTACTAAAAGTAAAGTTTTTTTTATTAAATAAATTACTTTTCTGTAAATTTAGATTTTTTTTGAAACAATAAAATTGCATAGAAATCATACGATTGCATATGCTATCTACCATTAACCAAACTATATTTTTACACACAGGAGGCTATATCATGACAATGCTTGACAAAGTGAGTTCCGAAACACGTAATATCTTCAACATGTTTTTTGACAAAGAACCTCTGAATTATCTAGAAGCCGCTGGTTTGTACGGAATCATCGCCCAAGGTCGCTATAACATTGTTTCACTTGAGATCCTTTATAATCATGCCCACGATCAGGATTTAAAAGCATTAATTAAGGAAGCAATCGACAAACATACCAAAAATCTGATTGAACACTCCGAAAAATTACTAAGTGAAAGTGGCGGTACCTTACCAACCTTATCCTTTCGGCAACGCACCTTACACCGTCAACCATTAGATATTCCACCCGACGCTTGTCTAACAGATCCTGAAATCGCCATTGCAATTGGTAGTATGGCCAAAGCTGCGCAAATGGCATTGTTGGCTACATTACATCAATCTTATCAACTAGAAGTAGCCATGATGTATCGCGAGATGCTGGATGTTGGATTAGATTGGGATTACCGGTTATTGCAATTGATGCTCAACCGCGGTTGGTTACCTAGATTAGCCAAAATAGAGCATTAAAAGTTAAAAGCCTTCCATATATAAGTGGAAGGCTTTTAATATGACTATTCTTGTTTTTCAAACTGATCTTTACTCACTTGGCATAGAGGACAAACCCAGTCTTCAGGAATATCTGCAAATTTAGTACCAGGAGCAATACCACTATCTGGATCACCAATTTCTTCATCATACACATAGCCACAAACTGTACAAACCCATTTCTCCATTAATAATCACTCCCTATTTTGTAATTCAACTTAATACGCTTATATTTTACCATAATCATAAAAATTAGCAACTACTATTCATTATTAATCTATAATAAACAGCCTATTTGACAATATATTTATTTATTGTTATATTTTTATTGTCAAAAGGGAATCATTAGTTTAATACTAGTATGATGAGACCTGTGGTGATTTCTCCATCATAGGTCTTATTTTTATGAAAGAGGAGTTGCGTTATTATCATTACTTATATCACATTGATCGTCACTATTATTGTGATTTATTACAGCTGTGAGCTGTTTGTAAATGGAATCGAATGGGTCGGCAAGAAATTTAATATTTCCCAATGCGCCATTGGAACTGTATTAGCCGCTTTCGGCACCGCTCTGCCGGAAAGCATCGTAACTCTTGTCGCTGTGGCTTTTCATGCAACAAATGAGCAAAAAGATATTGGCATCGGTGCTGCCCTAGGTGGCCCTTTAGTACTTGGTACCCTTGCCTATGCCGTCGTCGGATTGTGCATTATTACTTTTCGCAAGCGACGTGAACTAGGTACAGAAATTGATATTGATAGCAAAAAACTACGAAATGATCAATTATGGTTTTTATCCATTTTCATCTTCAAAGTATTACTTGGGCTTCTCGTGTTTAGTGGCAAAGCATTTACCGCTATCTTGTTCTTAATTGCCTATGCGTTCTATTTTTATAAGGAAATGCGCCAAGAATGTGATCTTAACGCTGAAGATTTAGAGCCATTAAAGTTTCAACCTCATAAAACCGATCCCACACTGTTTTGGGTTATGCTACAAACCATTTTCTCTCTGATCCTGATATCGGCAAGTTCTCATCTATTTGTAAAAAACTTAGAATTGATTAGTACGATATGGCATATATCGCCTCATGTTGTATCATTGCTCCTCAGTCCGGTAGCCACTGAACTACCAGAAATTTTAAATGCAGTGATCTGGGTTCGCCAAGGTAAAGAAAACCTAGCACTAGGAAATATTAGCGGCTCTATGATGATACAAGCCACTGTACCAAGCGCCCTGGGCATATATTTTACACCTTGGTTATTTGATACTCCTCTAATGATTGCCGCAGTCGTAACTCTTATATCGATTATTTATTTGCTGATCACGCTAAAACATGATAAATTATCGCCACATCGCTTATTATATGCTGCACTATTTTATGCATTATTTGCAGTGACTTTCTTTATCTGATCTACTTTCCAATTTGCCGAAAAAAATCATATACCGCCTGAGCCGCTGGCATCGTCATACTTGGCACAGCTGCCAATTCTTCTACCGTAGCCGCTTTTATTTTCGCTAGCGTACCAAAGGCATCCCATAATGCTTTACGTCTTCTAGCACCAATACCCGCTACATGATCCAAAATGGATGCCATATTGCGTTTAGAACGAAGTTTACGATGATAGGTAATCGCAAAACGATGAGCCTCGTCACGGATCCGTTGAATTAAATACAAAGCCTGAGAATGGCGAGGTAAAATAAGCGGTTCGCTATCACCTTCGCGGAAAATATGCTCAAATTCTTTCGCAAGACCAATTACAGGTACATCAGTTAAACCTGAGCCACGAATAATCTGAAGAGCCGAACTCAGTTGCCCCTTACCACCATCAATAATAATCAGATCGGGTATCGGTTGGCTAGCATCAGCATACCGTCTACCTACCACCTCTTGCATCGATTTAAAATCATCCGGTTTCCCTTCAACCGTTTGCAATTTATAGCGTCGATAATCCTCTTTTTTCGGCATTCCACCATCAAATACTACCATCGACGCTACCGTTTCCGCCCCTTGAATATGTGAAATATCAAAGCACTCCATCCGTTCAGGAACAACTGCAAGCTCTAAATATCGCCCTAAATCAGCTATGGCTTCCAACGTCTGCGCTGAATGGGCTTTTATTTTTGCCTCCTGTTCACTAAGGACAATCGCTGCATTATCACCCGCCATCCTCACAATTTCTTTTTTCGTACCTCGTTTAGGAACTTCGACTGCCACGCGACTACCTTTTAATTGGCTTAACCAGTCAGCGAGCAGTTCTTGTTCATTGATAGTGAATGGCAACAATACTTCTTTTGGTACAAAAGAAGCTTGATTATAATATTGTTTTATAAATGCAGTTAATACCGCATCATCATCTTCCTGTTCGCTGCCTGCTAGTAGGAAGTGATCTCGTCCTACCATATTACCACTTCGAATAAAAAACACCTGGGCGCAAGTCCCTAAAGCCGACCGAGCCAGACCAATGACATCCTGATCCCCTGCACCTGTGACAATATTTTGCTTGCGCCTTACTTGTTCAACGGCTGCCAATTGATCCCGTAGTTTTGCTGCTAACTCAAATTCCAAATTTTCAGCTGCTACTTCCATACGTTTCTTCAAACTTCGTATGACAGTATCACTACGCCCCTCAAGTAGCAAGCACACCTCTTTAATCATCCCCTGATACACAGCAGAATCAACCATCGATGCACAAGGAGCTAAACAACGTTTAATATGATATTCAAGGCAAGGACGACGAGCCGTCAGCGTACGGCAACTACGCAGTGGAAATAATTTACGCATTAATTGAATAACTTCATGTACCGATCCAGCATTCGTATAGGGACCAAAATAACGTGCCCCATCTTTTTGCACTCTACGAGTCACATATAAACGAGGAAACTCTTCCTGGGCAGTCACTTTAATATACGGATAGGTCTTATCATCGCGTAAACTAATATTATATTTAGGGCGATGTTTTTTTATTAAATTACACTCCAAAATTAGTGCTTCAATCTCAGAACTAGTCACAATATATTCTAAATCAGCAATTCGAGCTACCATCGCCTGTACTTTTGCCGAATGATTCCGGCTAGATTGAAAATAAGACCGTACTCGGTTGGTAAGCAAAACGGCTTTTCCAACATAAATAATACGTCCCTGATCATCCTTCATCAAATATACCCCTGGTTTATCTGGCAAATTTTTGAGCTTTTGGTTTAATTCACTATCCATATTTTATCACTCCTCCCGTTTGAGAAAAAAATCACATTGCCAAATTACAAATTTCGTGCGATAATCAAGATGTACTTTTAGTAGTAGATAATAACTTTTTTATATGATGTTCATATCAAATGCGAATATCAAACAAGTTCAATGTATACATTGCGATTTTTTATTGTAGACTTAAATCTTATATACTATAATAAGTCTCATTAATGATTTGAATTGCATAAAAACAATTAACGTAGGAGGTCTATACCAATGTTCAAAAGACTATTAATCGCTAACCGTGGTGAAATTGCGATTCGAATTATTCGTGCTTGTCAAGAGCTCGGTGTCGAAACAGTTGCCGTCTATTCCGATGTGGATGTTGATTCTCTGCATGTAAAATTAGCTGACTATTCTTATCATATCGGTCCTGCTGATGCTGCGAAAAGTTATTTAAATATGGATGCTATCATCCTTGCTGCTAAAGCGACCAAAGCAGAAGCCATTCATCCTGGTTATGGATTTTTATCAGAAAATGCTGATTTTGCTGAAAAAGTAACGAACGCAGGCTTAGTCTTTGTTGGTCCTAGTGCTGAAATTATTCGCCAAGTCGGTGATAAAGATGCGGCTCGCGCAGCAATGCAGGCGGCAGGCCTACCAATGACTGCAGGTAGCCCACCCATTACTAGCAATGATAACGCTTACCAACTAGCTGAAGAAATTGGTTATCCTGTTATCTTAAAACCAGTCTCTGGCGGTGGCGGTAAATCCATGTTTGTTGCAAACGATAAAGACGGATTAACAAGCGCTTTAAACAAAGTAGATGTAACACATAGCGCTTTTTATTTAGAAACATATATCTCAGAAGCACGGCATATTGAAGTACAAATTATGGCTGATAATTACGGCAATATTCTACATCTAGGAGAACGCGAGTGTTCATTACAACGCCGCAACCAGAAAATTCTTGAAGAATCTCCTTCCAGTGTTTTAACCCCTGAAATGCGTGAAAAAGTAGGTGCTATGGCAATTCGTGCTGCCAAAAGTATTTTCTATACAAATGTAGGTACCGTAGAATTCTTGCTTGATGTAAAAACTGGAAATTTCTACTTTATGGAAATCAACCCTCGCATTCAGGTAGAACATGCAGTTACCGAAATGATTTCTGGTGTTGATTTAGTAAGACGCCAACTCCGAATTGCTGCTGGTGATCCGCTTAATAAAAAACAAATGGATATTGCATTTATCGGTCATGCGATTGAATGCCGCATTAACGCAGAAGATCCTGATATGAGCTTTCGTCCTTCCCCTGGTCTGATTGAATTTTATCATGAGCCAGGCGGCCCTCGTGTGAGAGTAGACAGTGGCGTATGCTCTGGTGAAACCGTACAGGCATACTATGATCCAATGATTGCGAAAGTCATTGCTCATGGTCGAACTCGTGGTGATGCGATTAAAATTATGCGTAGAGCGTTAGCTGAATTCCGCGTTTCTGGTATCAAAACCAATATCAGTTTCCATCAACAAATACTCAATAATTCACATTTCTGTAGTGGCAATATTGATACGCAATTTATCCACAAAAGAATGCTGCCTTCTATAGAAGAATGTGAACTCGATAAAGCAGACAAAAAACATTATAATTCACAAGCGTAGGCCTAAGGGCCTACGCCCTTTTTTTACTCTCTTATCCCACGCTTTAGTATCGGCGCTAGATATTGACCGGTATAAGATGCCGGTGTATTCGCTACCTCTTCAGGAGTTCCCTTGGCAATAATGGTTCCGCCTCGATGACCACCCTCTGGTCCCAAATCAATCACATAGTCCGCCGTCTTAATAACATCTAGATTATGCTCAATGACGACCACTGTATCTCCACCATCTACCAAACGTTGCAATACAATCAATAAGTTATGAATATCAGCAGTATGCAGCCCTGTCGTCGGTTCATCTAATATATAAATCGTTTTCCCTGTACTGCGCTTTGCAAGTTCCGTAGCCAGTTTAACCCTCTGTGCCTCGCCCCCTGACAAGGTAGTAGCAGGCTGTCCAAGCTTAATATAACCTAGCCCCACATCATGCAATATCTGTAGTTTTCGTTGTATTTTAGGGATATTCTGGAAAAACTCCAATGCCTCATCAATGACCATATTCAAAACCCCAGCAATGCTCTTGCCTTTATAATGAACTTCCAGCGTCTCTCGATTGTAGCGATCTCCTTTACATACTTCACAAGGCACATAGACATCCGGTAAAAAATGCATCTCGATTTTGATAATACCATCACCACGACAAGCCTCACATCGACCGCCCTTTACATTAAAGCTAAAACGACCTGGCTTATAGCCTCTCATTTTCGCTTCATTGGTTTGACTAAACACTTCCCGAATGACATCAAATAAGCCCGTATAAGTAGCAGGATTGGACCTTGGCGTACGCCCAATCGGCGACTGGTCAATCTCAATAATCTTATCAATATGTTCTGCTCCACGCATATCAGCATGGGCACCAGGGCGCATCCGCGATCCGCGATAGATTCGGCTAGCTAGCCCCTTATATAGTATCTCATTGACCAATGTGCTTTTACCCGAACCCGATACACCCGTTACTGCTGTGAATAAACCAAGCGGGAAACCAACTGTAATTTTTTTTAAGTTATTTTCCTTCGCTTCTATTACTTCTAACCATTTACCATTTGGCACACGCCGTGTAAGCGGTACTGGAATATACCGAACCCCATTTAAGTATTGTCCAGTAATGGATGCACTACAAGCCTTAATATCATCGACAGTGCCTTGCGCAACGACTTGTCCTCCATGAACCCCCGCTTTAGGACCAATATCAATAATATGATCTGCTGTATACATAGTATCTTCATCATGCTCTACAACCAGTAACGTATTACCTACATCTCGTAAATGTTTCAAAGTGTCAAGAAGACGATTATTATCCCTTTGATGTAGCCCAATACTTGGCTCATCGAGAATATATAACACACCAACCAAACCCGAACCAATCTGCGTAGCCAAACGAATCCGCTGCGCTTCGCCTCCTGACAAAGTACCTGCCGCTCGGTCTAACGTTAAATAGTCAAGACCTACATTTAGCAAAAACCCTAAACGTGCATGGATTTCTTTTAAAATCTGTTGCGCAATGGTTTTTTCTCTCTGAGTAAGCTCTAATGCACTAAAAAACTCCTGGCACTCGGCAATTGTAAGCCTCGTCACCTCATAAATGTTTTTCCCACCAACCTGTATCGCTAACGTCTCAGGCTTTAATCTAGCACCTTTACAAGTAGTACAAGGTTTTGATGTCATGTAGTCTTCAATATCTTCTCGTGACCACTCCGAAACCGTTTCCTTATATCTGCGATTTAGCAAAGGAATTACGCCCTCAAAAACCGCATGGTATGTTTTATCTTCACCATACATATTTTCATAACTAAACGTAAACTGCTGCTCACCCGATCCATTCTTAACTATATGTTGTACCTCAACCGATAAACTATCCCAAGTATTACTCAGAGAATAGCCATAGTGCTCCAACATAGCATCTAGTTGACACATAAAATAAGAATTAATATTTTTACTAAGAGGAGCAATCGCACCATCACTAAACGTTTTACTACCATCAGGAATAATCAATGACTCATCAATTTCCATATTATTCCCAAGACCCGTACAATCCGGGCAAGCACCAAACGGACTATTAAAAGAAAATATCCGTGGCGCAATTTCCGGTAATCCAATGCCGCAAGCAATACAAGCAAAGTTCTGACTAAAAACAAGCTCCTGATCACCAACAACATCAACCGTAACAACACCAGCCCCTAAATGAAGTGCTGCCTCTAACGATTCCGCCAACCGTTGACTAATTCCCTCGCGATTGACTAACCGATCCACTACCACTTCAATCGTATGCTTTTTATTCTTTTCCAGCTGAATCTCATCACTAAGCTCACGAATCTCACCATCAATCCGCACCCGTACATAACCATTCTTCCGAATATCCTCTAATACCTTGTGGTGCTCCCCTTTTTTCCCGCGCACCACGCCAGCCATTAATATCAGCTTTGCCCCATCCGGCAATGCAAGCAATTGATCCACCATCTGCTGCACCGTCTGCTGACTAATAGCCTGTCCACATTTAGGGCAATGAGGTCTACCCGCCCTAGCAAATATCAAACGCAAATAATCATAAATCTCTGTCACCGTTCCTACCGTTGAACGCGGATTGCGACTCGTCGTTTTCTGATCAATCGAAATCGCTGGTGATAACCCCTCAATATAATCAACATCTGGTTTATCCATCTGCCCCAAAAACTGACGAGCATACGACGACAAAGACTCCACATATCGCCTCTGCCCTTCCGCATAAATCGTATCAAAAGCCAGCGACGACTTCCCCGATCCACTCAGCCCCGTAATCACCACCAACTGATTGCGGGGTATTTCAATATCAATATTCTTCAAATTATGTTGCCTAGCACCCTTAATAATAATTTTTTCTTTCACTAGCATAATTCCTTTCGCTGCGTTCTCTTCTTCTTGGCTACAGGCTTACTACTGCCAACTCGCCCCTTTAGCTCCACAATCATATCCCGAAGCTCAGCCGCCCGCTCAAATTGCAATTGCTTAGAAGCCACACGCATTTCTTTTTCTAAGCTCCCAATCATATCGATCAGCTCTTCCGACTTCAAATGCGAAATACGATCGACTTTATACTCCTGCGGCGCTTCTGCAACCTTCGTCGTCTCAATCAAATCCTTTACGCGTTTTTGAATCGTCATCGGTGTAATACCATGCTCAACATTATAAGCCTTCTGTATATCACGACGACGGTTAGTTTCATCAATCGCCCGTTTCATCGATTGAGTGATTACATCTGCATACATAATAACAATCCCATTGACATTCCGGGCTGCCCGCCCAATCGTCTGTATTAACGATGTATCAGATCGCAAAAAACCTTCCTTATCCGCATCAAGAATCGCAACCAATGTAACTTCAGGTAAATCTAAACCTTCCCTAAGCAAATTAATACCAACCAAAACATCAAAAACGCCAGCTCTCAGATCCCGAATAATTTCACTTCGCTCAATCGTCGGAATATCAGAATGCAAATACCGCACCTTTATTCCTAATTCCTTAAGAAAATCGGTAAGATTCTCAGCCATTTTCTTCGTTAACGTCGTCACCAATGTCCGTCCATGATCAGCTACTCGTATTTTAATCTCACCCAATAAATCATCCATCTGCCCAGCAATCGGTCGTACTTCAATTTCAGGATCAATTAGACCTGTAGGACGAATTACCTGCTGAACTACCTGACTAGCCTCTTCTAGCTCATACGGACTAGGTGTGGCAGATACATAGATAATCTGGTTAATACGTTCATTAAACTCAGCAAAAGTAAGCGGACGATTATCATAGGCTGACGGCAGGCGAAAACCGTTTTCTACCAAAGCAGACTTACGCGCTTTATCACCAGCATACATCGCTCTAATTTGTGGCAGCATGACATGAGACTCGTCCACTACAATCAGAAAATCATCAGGAAAATAATCAATCAACGTATATGGTGATTCACCGCTATTTCTCCCCGTAAGATGACGTGAATAATTTTCAATTCCTGAACAATATCCAACCTCTTGCATCATCTCCAAATCATACTTCGTCCGTTGCTCAAGACGCTGCGCCTCTACTAATTTCCCATTTGCCTTAAAATAATCTACTTGCTTGGTTAATTCATCCTCAATATCACTAGCAGCGCGAAGCAGATTCTCTCTTGTCGTAACATAGTGAGAAGCAGGGTAGATCGCAATGTGTTTCCGTTCTCCCATCACTTCTCCTGTCAACGTATCAATCTCTAGAATTCGTTCAATTTCATCGCCAAATAGCTCTACCCTTATGGCTCGCTCGCCATAAGCAGCTGGAAAAATTTCGACTACATCTCCTCGCACTCGAAACTTCCCCCTAACAAAATTAATATCATTTCGTTCATACTGAATATCAATCAATTTGCGCAAAATCTCATTTCGATCCTTGACTTGTCCCTGCCGCAATGATAGCACCAATCCATGATATTCATCCGGAGAACCCAGTCCATATATACAAGATACACTTGCGACAATAATAACATCGCGACGCTCAAATAGGGCACTCGTTGCCGAATGGCGAAGTTTATCAATTTCATCATTAATTGATGCATCTTTTTCAATAAAGGTATCCGTATGAGCAATATATGCTTCCGGCTGATAATAATCATAGTAACTGACAAAATACTCGACAGCATTGTCCGGGAAGAACTCTTTAAACTCACTCGCTAATTGCGCTGCTAGTGTTTTATTATGAGCAATCACCAACGTTGGTTTTTGAACTTTTTCAATTAATTTAGCAATCGTAAATGTCTTGCCTGTGCCAGTGGCCCCAAGTAAGACCTGAGATCGATCACCATTTCGTATTCCACATTCTAGCTCACTAATTGCACTTGGTTGGTCACCAGTCGGTACAAAAGGTGCCTTTACCTGAAACGGTATGCCTCCTTCTTTATATACAGTTGTCAACTTTGGTACAGTCGCCATCCATATCACCACTCTTTGTTAAATATTCATTATTAATTAGAAATAATTATATCATATTTCACTGGTAGAGGAAACATACGTACGCTTTAAAATTTTGTAAAAAGCGACGAAGCCAAAAGCCCGCCGCCCCAAAAACTCTTATTTACTTATCTTTTCTTTTACAATCTCAACTGCCTTGTCAAGCTGTACATCACGTACTGCACCCTTTTCCATTTCTATTTTTACATCCGGTTCAATACCAACGCCATTAATAGAACGATCATTTGGCGTTAAATACTTGGCAATCGTCAGTTTAATCGCACCACCATCCAATCGGATTACCGTCTGTACAGAACCTTTCCCGTATGTTTTCGTACCAACAAGCATACCAACTCCAGTATCTTGAATGGCTCCTGATACAATTTCTGACGCACTGGCACTGCCACCATTCACAAGAACTGTTACTGGGTATTTGACCGCTTCTAGGTTAGAAGAATGTACTTCTCGATGTCCATCTCGGGTTACTACCGATACAACAGGACCTTTGGGTACCAATAGACTGGCGACTTTCACACTTTCTTCTAGCAAGCCACCGGGATTATCTCTAAGATCTAAAACAATGGCTTTCATACCCTCTTTTTCTAATTCTTTATATTTCTGAATAAAATCACTACCGGTATTTTCATTGAACATAGAAATACGAATATAACCAATCTGATCTGGCAGCATTTTCCCTGCTACCGTTTTAATCTGAATGTTAGAACGAGTTAATGCATACTCCTTCAAAGGTTCACTACCACGACGAATCGTTAAGGTGACCGTTGACCCTTCCGGCCCACGGATTTTACTGACCGCTTCATCAAGGGCCATATCCTTACTATCATTTCCATCAATTTTAATGATTTGGTCACCACTTTTGATTCCCGCTTTTTCACCTGGTGTACCTTCAATCGGTGACACCACCGTCAACATTTTATCTTTCACACCAATTACAATCCCTACACCACCAAAAGAGCCTTCCGTTTCAATCATGAATTCCTTATACGTTTTGGCATCCATATAAATAGAGTGGGGATCGCCCAAGGAACTAACCATTCCTTTTACGGCGCCCGCTATCAGCGTTTCCATTGCAACTGGTTCCACATACCGCGCTTTCACAATTTCTAGTGCTCGGAAAAATTTCAATGAACTGATTACTTCTGCATTATTCCCATTTAAAAGATAAATAAACCCACTAACGGTTGCAGTAAATGTAAATAGCACCAATAAAATAGCACCGATAATAATTTTACGACGACTCAATACACACACCCCAATTCGAAGATCGTAGCTCCATGCCCGAAACCCTCGATAATATAATACCTGATAATATCGTTACATGATCGATCTGCATAACTAACTATATGTAAAAGCTCCATAAAATATTCTATAAGTCGTAAGGGCACCCAAAAAGGGTACCCTTCGTGCCATCATATTATGGTAAATAACTCAACGGATTCACGGGCGTTCCATCTTGCCGTACTTCAAAATGCAAATGAGGTCCGGTAGAATCACCAGTTGAACCCACTCGTGCAATAATTTCACCTTTCCGTACCCGCTGTCCTTCACTAACAAGTATCTCCGAATTATGACCATATAATGTAGAAATACTACCACCATGGTCAATAATCACCGCTTTACCATAACCACCCATCCAGCCAGCGGAAATGACTACGCCGCCATCGGCAGCTACTACTGCATCACCGTAATCAGCCCCAATATCAATTCCACTATGATAACGAGATGTTCCATAGATAGGATGCGTACGCCAACCAAATGGTGATGTAATCATCGTTACCTCTGTTGGCCACATGATAGAACCGGTACCAGTGCTAGGCCCTGTACCGCCAGATCCTCGCCGTGAAGATTGATTCCGACGAATCATCTGCTCGATCTGCTGAGATGTTTCCATCAATTCTTTATAGATCTGTTCCGCCATATTGCGGTCGTTTACAACCTTTGCCAATAACTCTTCCTGCGCTTTTTTAGATGCCTCGATTCGTTGTTTCTTTTGTTCTATTCCTTGTTTCAATTGCAAGATGGACGCCCGGTCATCATCGAGTGCCTGCTTCGTATCAAGCACTAGTTGTCGTTCTGCTCTCACTTTGAAAATCAAATCAAGATCTTTATGAATGACTCGTTGTAAAATATCAACACGAGTGGCAAAATCACCAAAATCATTAGCCCCTAGTAGTACATCCAAATAACTAAGTTGGCCATTCTGATAAATATCGCGAATGCGTTTATTTAAAATTTGACCACGTTGTGTTAACTTTTTTTCGGCAGTAGCCAAAATTACAGTATTGGTCTTAATCTGCTGCTCTGTCGCACTTAATTTAGTCTGAACATCTTTATAATCCGCTTGAGCATCAGCCAATTCCGTCTGCACCTTGCGCAGCCGATCTGCAACATTGTCCACTTTCTGCTGAGCCTCAGCTTTTTTTTCTTGTTGATTTTGTATCTGCTCTTGCACTTGCTGTTGCTGTTGTTCAAGCTCACTCGCCAACGCAGGCACAATCGGTGCTAACATCAACGACAACGCCATTGCACAAGCAAGATACCGTCTAACTTTAAACATATTAAGCCTCCTGCTATTATACTCGCATAAATTTCCTCAGTGATATTGTACTCCCCAAAGCACCAATCAAAGTACCGATTACCAACAATACAGCACTAATTCGAGTAATAAATGGATATTGTGGAATTAAAGGTAAAAACGCTAATGATTCATAAACCTGATGAATCAATGCACCGTAGGTCTCCGTTAAAAGTATAACTGCTACGAGCGCTCCACCAAATCCTAGAATCATGCCCTCGATCAAAAACGGCCAGCGAATAAACCAGTCGGTGGCACCAACATATTTCATAATACCGATTTCCTTGCGACGAGCAAATACCGTCAACCGAATGGTGTTGGAAATGATAAATAACGCCGCCATAGCCAAAAATAAAATCAATATAACCCCAAAGATTCGCACCATTTTAGTCAAAGCAAATAACTGTTCAATAATTTCCTGACCAAATTTAGCATTCTCTACCCCTTTAAACTGTCCAATCATCTGTGCTACTGGCTTTACTCGCTCAGGCATGTCCATCTTAACCTCAAATGCATTAGGCAGAGGATTATTACCATCCAGAGCTTTTAAAATACTCTGCTGTTCACCTAAACGTTGCTTAAAACGATTCATCGCTTCTTCTTTGTCAACAAAAGTCACCTGATTGACACCAGAAATCTTAGTAATTTTTGTCCCGATCTCACGCATCTCGTTATCGCTAAGCCCCTCCTGCAAATATACAGTCACCTGCACCTGAGACTCTAAGCTAGAAGCCATATTATTCAAATTGAGCACCATAATCAGAAACATACCTAAAATTAGAAGCGACAAGGCAACTGTGCTAATGGATGCAAAACTCATCAATCCATTACGCCGAAGAGAACTAATCGCTTCTTTAATAAAATACTCTACTGTTCTAATCTTCATAACCGTATACCCCTCTGGCCTCATCCCGAGCAATGACACCATTCTCAATAGCAATTACGCGTTTTTTCATGGCATCTACAACATTTTTATCATGAGTTGCCATCACAATGGTTGTTCCATCTTTATTAATACGTTCAAAAATTTTCATAATCTCCCAGGATGTATCAGGATCTAGATTACCAGTAGGTTCATCGGCAATCACAATCACTGGCTTATTGACAATCGCCCTCGCAATCGCAATTCGTTGTTGCTCACCACCTGACAATTCGTTCGGAAAGCTTTTTCCCTTATGACGTAGTCCCACCAGATCTAGTACATGGATGACTCTTTTTTGAATTTCTCGGTGAGACGCTTCAACTACCTGCATAGCAAACGCTACATTTTCATATACAGTTTTATTCGGTAACAAACGATAATCTTGGAAAATGATCCCCAAGTTACGTCTTAAATAAGGAACCTCTGATGACTCCAACTCACCAACATTACGACCATTGACAATAAGCTTTCCCTTACTAGGAAGCTCTTCCCGAAAAATTAATTTTATGAACGTAGATTTACCAGCACCGCTAGGTCCCACTATAAATACAAAATCACCCGTAGGAATATCAATCGTAATATCAGAGAGGGCGACGCAACCACTATCATACACTTTAGAAACACCCGATAAATGAATCAATCTATAGTCACTCTCCCTACAAATAAACAAAATTCAGCTCTCAAACAACATTTCTTTCTCCCTAGTCTTCTACCTACTAAAACTTTGACATTTTTCACAAAATCCCTCTTTTATTTGTGATTTTTTCATAATCTATTTTCTATTTCCCTAAAATTTAATGCAAAATTTCTACAATATATAGCGTCGTCCCACTCAATATCATGACTAAACCAAAATACCACGAACCTACCGCCATTCGTTGCCGAATTGTCAAGTGATAATACTGCGAATGTGGCGAAACATCATGATGTTGCCATAACCGAAATAAAGAAAATAGGAAAATAATAAAGATAAAGAAATTATAAGTATACACAAATAAAATAGCAATGACAATACTTCCGACCCACCATAGCCTAGGAGAAATCGCAGCTGCAATCCGTCCACCATCTAGAGGATCACAAGGAATCAAATTAAACAAATTTAGCAAACAAGCAGTATACGATAGTATCAACATTAAAACACTATTTGTCCATAAATAACAGACTAAACAAACTAAAGCACTGAGCGTCCCCATCGCCGGTCCACCAATTGCCACATTTGCCTCCATTTTTATATTTAAAGGTATGTCTTTTACCTGTATAACAGCACCAATAAAAGGAATAAACAGTGGGCTTGATACTTTTAGCCCAACCACCCTCGATGCCACTAAATGACCATATTCATGAGCAAAGAGCAGGAATACAAAACCTATGGCAAATTGAAAACCAAACGCCACTGCATAGACAGCAATCGAAATTAGCATGGATAATGCCATCATCACGATAGGTCCCATTTTTAGCATGGCAATACAGCCTGCTATGCAAAGCACAATCTTCCCTAATACTCGCCTGCCGACGGTGACAACTTGCCATACCTTCATACCATTTGCCCCCCTCAAAATAGAAACGACTCTCAACATATATACGCATGTGAGAGTCGTTTTATTTGTACTGTTCAATCTTTATATTTTATGAAAGAGAGAGGTTATGTTTTCACTCTTTTTACTTCGGTGAATCCCTCACCTAATACTTCATGAGCAGAAGTAACAATAACAAAAGCTTTTGGGTCCGTCTGATAAATTAACTCTTTGAGCTCCGTCACTTCACTCGTACTTACCACACATAATAACATTTCTTTTAATTCCCCAGTATAACAACCCTTGACTTGAAACAGAGTTACACCGCGATCCAATTCATTCAAAATATCATCAGCCAAGCGATCCGGCTGACTACTCATCACAAAAAACGCCTTTGATGAGCTTGGTCCTTCCTGAACCAAATCAATAATTTGGCCAGTAACAAACATAGAAATCAAAGCATATAGTGCAAGTTCCGGGCTTTTAAACGCCACACCTGCAAACACAATAACAAAAAAATCCGCCGCCATCATGGCTTGTCCAATGCGAATCCCTAACCATTTATTTAATAAAACGGCGGCCAAGGCCGTCCCAGCAGTATTCCCCTTGGATCTAAATACCAGACCTAAACCAATCCCACCTACTACTCCACCATACAGTGAACTAAGTAGCAAGTCAGAGGTAAGCACTGGAGTAAAAGGAGCTGTTACATCAATCGCTACAGATAGCACTCCAGCACCAAATAAAGTATTTAATCCATACCTAGCTCCCATGACTTTGATGCCAAGCACAAACAATGGAATATTAAAAGCCAGCATAATAATACCAACTGGCCAATCCAGTAAATAATGTAATACCGTAGCCAAGCCACTAATGCCACCTGCTGCCACTTTATTGGGGATCAAAAACATGTTCAAGCTAACGGCTGTAATGACCGCTCCTACCAATATTCCCAGGTAATCACGCCATACGATTCTTCTCATCACTTATTCCTTCTTTCAATTAATTCGACTTGGAAATAAGTTCTAATGCCAGTTCCGCATTACGAAAAGCTTTGTCCCTTAAAGAATGATTCTGCTCACACTTGTGCTGAGTAGACTGCGTTTTAGCAGACCAAATCTGACGCACCTCATCCAGCAGATGATCTACACTGATATTTTGTAACGTTCCAATATTATGTTCACCAAGTGTCTCTAAGAAACGTTCGATTTTCGGATCATAAGAAATACCTACCATCGGTACATGCATAACTGCAGCGAAAATTAAAGCATGAAGGCGAACACCAATCAGTATATCAAAGTTACCAACTAACGATAATAATTCACCCGTTGTGTATTCCTCCGTCAATACCGTGGCTCCTTGCGTTGTGCGATCGGCAATTTTCTTAGATACTGCAACATCTTCCGGCCACTGCATAGGCAAAAATACAATACGCGCCCCAAGCTCAATTGCCAGTTCATCGGCTACCTGGACTATCACCTGCTTGTAATGCCCCCAATCTTTCCATTCACGCACCGAGATACCAATCAGTGGTGCCGCACCTGTAATTCCTGCTTTACGCAAGATCGTACGCCCCACTTGTTTATCCACTTGATGCATAGCAAGTACAGGATCAGCAGTAACATGTATAGGTGGTTTAGTAACCTGAAGACGTGCCAATTCCTCTTGTGAACCTTCATCTCTTACCGTAATCAGATCCACCATATTACCAATATAGCGCATCACACTCCGCGCCATCCGTCCACGTACCGGGCCGATACCCTGGGCATAGAGCATCACTGGTACACCTAATTTTTTCGCTAGCATCATAATACTCAAATAATAATATAAACTGCGTTCACTTGTCACATCCTGAAGTAAACTACCACCACCACTAATGAGTAACTGACTTTTAGACAAAACCCGTGCAATTTCTGGATAATTCAGCCTGTATACAGATGCTACACCATGGCGTGATCGGGTATCCTCTGGATTTCCAGAAATAACCGTAATTTTTATATCAGATGCAAGTTCAGTCAATACTTCAATCATGGCGGCAAGCATGGCTTCATCCCCAGCATTGCCAAAACCATAGTACCCTGAAATAACAATCTCACTCATGCTCAGCCGGTCTCCTTCCTAGGACAAAAGACAAGTAGCTGAGTACCTGTACGCCAATCACCGCCACTATACCAAATATCATGCCAACTGCCATACCATCCAAACCACGGATAAATGACATCAATACAGGTGTACGCAAATGGGCAAAGGTTTCCACTAAAGATCCCTGACCAATCGTCGCTACTACTACTAGTCCATAATGCATTGCTCGCGGCCATTGGCGATATAATGCCATTACCGCTAGAAAAAAGGCGGGATGCCCTATCATAAATTCTTTTCCTCGAGGACGCGCATACATAATACGCTCTAGAAAAGCGCGCATCTTAAGTTCGCTCTCCATTACTGGTACACCAGCCGTATGCCCAGACCGACCAATATATACCCACACACCTACTGCTAAAAAAGCAGCTAGCAATAAACTCTTAATATAAATAGGGTAATTGAGCAATTTCACGACTTGTTGCCAAATCCCTTTCGCACCATCATTGTTTGTTGAAAATAAATTGTATCTCGTTAAATATACCGCTGTAATCAATAGAATCGGAGCGATAAAAGTTACCTTTACTCCACGGAAAATCTCCATTTCTAGGAAAAATCGAGTGTCACCCAATACGGCTGCTACATACATGCCACCAATCATAGAAAGCATGACCGCAGTGACTAAACCGCCAATCCCATCTACTATGATTCGCAAAAGTGCGCCTCCACTTTGCGGCGTCATAGCCCGCCATCGATCAATCTGCCAGGTCATAGCCAGTACCGGAAATAGATTGGCACTTGCCAAAGCCACTGCTTGACGTACTACATTTCCACTGCCACTTAGGATAGGCCCTACCAATAGAGCAGATAATACAAGCAGCAATCCATATTGATAACGAAGACCAAAAGGACGCACGAGTGTCAAAAACAACACGCCAGCCGCTACTGCACCAATCGCAATGAGCGATAATAATATTTTACTAGGGAAATACGATTGAAGGATACCTGCTGGTCCAATGGCAAAACCTTTTGCAACTAACCCATCTTTAACACCTGAAATATAATCAATATTGGTTTCCACTAGCGTCTTACCGGCTTCCGGTTTATCATATTTGCGCAATAAGTTCATGCGAATATTGCGATCTTGATCGGCTATAATCCAGCGCAAAACGGCTTCGTCCCGTTTCAATTTTGGTTGCTCATCTTTCGCAATGATGCACATCCGCGCTGCCTTATAATTATTAGCGACCACCATAGGTACCAAACCATCTTGTTTAAAAAATTGTAACTGTAGTGGATGTTCAATCAAAATCAATGTAATTTGACGTTCTTTGACTTTTTCAAGAGTAAGTGGCAACAAATTAGGATAACCTAGCGCCTCATCACCACTAAACATCAATGCAGATACCTTATCAATACTGGATAAACGATTAAATACAGACTGAATATCTTCCGCTTGTACTTTTGTATAATTCGTTGGTCTAGCCACTACATAAAAGCCTTGCTTCACTACATATCGCATTTCATCGGTAGGCAGACCCAAATTCCACTTTATAACTTTTTCATAATTTGCCTTAACAGAGACAATTTGCCGCTGTTCATCGAGAATCATGACTCGCTCTGGACTGAGCCTCAGCATTAAATCTTCTTTTACCTCAGCAAACGTCCTTGTATCATGACCGATTACATATACATCTTCCGCTTCAATGCGACCTGACTCGACTAAACTGCGCCACATAACATCACTAAGCGTTCCACTATGATACTGATGCAGTATCTGTGCTCCAGATAAAGTGGTAACTTTACCGCTCTTATTTAACTTTTCCAGCGTAGTCTCATATACAGCCAACGAAGTAATGCCAGCATCGTGAACCTTATTCATCAGCGAATCAAGAGGTACACCTTCTAGTTGCGCGAGTTCAACAATATCCTCATAATCCATAGCAAGTTCAATGGTATTACTATTTTCTTCTACTGTATGCCGTTGCCAGACAATCGTCAAAGCTGCTACTAAACCAATCACAATAAGCAGTATCAACATCTGGTTATATTTAAAATGTTTCAAAAACTTCTCCCACCTTATGTAGAAATCAATCTATACCATCATATTGTAACCTACTTTTACAATACTTTATGCAAATTCATCATATTCTGGCACGGCATGCCAATCTCCTGCCTACAACGAAAAAAATTTCAAGAATTATCAAGATATATAGTCACATTCCCATTTCCCATCACAATATCACGAACATTCACATGGAATGGCAACTTGTTTAAATCTACTAACGGAATTTCCGTTAACAAAGAACCACCAATATTACCCGCAATCATGTTATTAATTAAAAATCGTTCTGTAACAAATTTAATTTTCTGCCCATCACTGATAATGCGTCCCTCAAGGCTGACAGCCACATTCGCAAAACCGCCAAGCACAAAAGTACTACTCGCTTTAATCTGTTCAGAGGTAATGACCACTGTAGCATTTTTTACCCCTTTAACTGTTTGATTCAGATACCTAGCCAATTCCTCTTGGTCGATGACAGCTGTAATCTGAATGTGATCCACCGACTGCAAATCCACTAGTCGATTGGTAATGAGTTTTCCGATATCGAGTTGAGCATTGGTTAAACCAATGCTCATCTCAGAGAAAATAATTTTATCAATCTTGGCATGATGCGCTGTGATATCGATCGTATCAAAATATCCACCGAGCATCAGAGCCGCTGGCCATTTCGTTAGCTTAGATGTAACACTATCGCTACCAGTTCGGTTCATCATCCCCTGGTTTACGCCCTTTGAAATCATAATTGGCAAGAGGACTTCGCTGGTAGCGAACAACATCAGCACCATGGCTATCATAAAAATCAGGCGTTTATTCACACTCATACGCCTCCTTGATTTTAGAATACACGCCCTGCGGCTTTGCTACTTCCCTTGCTTTAAATATGCCTCAATAAAGCTGGTAAGCTCACCATCCATGACCGCGTTGACATTACCAGTTTCATTATTGGTACGATGATCTTTGACTAAATTATATGGATGAAATACGTAGGACCGAATCTGACTCCCCCACTCGATAGCCTGATAATCGCCGCCCAGTTCACTTTTAAAATCTGCCTGCTTTTGTCTTTCTAGTTCATAAAGCCTAGCCCTGAGCATTTTCATACATTGCTCACGATTTTTAATCTGAGAACGTTGGTTCTGGCACTGCGCCACTGTACCTGTTGGTATATGCGTCATACGCACGGCCGAATCAGTTTTATTAATATGCTGTCCACCAGCACCTCCCGCCCGGAAAGTATCCACGCGAACATCTGCCATATTAATATCAATTTCCACATTATCATCAATTTCAGGCATAACATCAACAGCTGAAAAAGAAGTATGACGACGTCCGCTAGCATCAAATGGCGAAATCCGCACCAAGCGATGAACGCCTTTTTCGGATTTTAAATACCCATACGCATTGAGTCCTGAAACCATAATTGTCGCACTTTTTACACCAGCTTCATCACCTGGCAATAAGTCCATCGTTTCGACTTGATATCCATTTTTTTCTGCCCAGCGTACGTACATCCTAAGTAACATTTGCGTCCAGTCTTGCGCCTCAGTCCCGCCAGCACCAGCATGTAGCGTTAATATCGCATTACTCGCATCATGTTCCCCTGACAACATTAGAGTCAATTCTAGATGCTCAATCTCTTCTGTCATTTTATTTATTATATCCACTACTTCAGGATATACACTCTCATCATTCTCATCCATACCTAATTGCCATAGCATACTTAAATCATCATAATTAGCCGTTAAAGTATAATACTCAGCTACCGTTTCCTTTAGAACATTGAGTTCTTGGCTCACCTTTTGAGCAGCTTCTGTATCATCCCAAAAGCCTGGAGCTCCCATTGCATCTTCTAGTAAAGAAATACGTTCTTCTTTGCCAGCAACGTCAAAGAGAAACCCTCACTTCAGCTAATTTTTGTTCAAAAGCAACGATGGATACACGTAAATCTTCTAATAACAAACTTCTCAACTCCAATAAACAATATAGTAATTACTGCTTCATTCCACAACATTTCTTATATTTTTTACCTGAACCACAAGTGCATAGGTCATTACGACCGGTATGATCTTTATTCACAATTGGTTGCTTGGTTTTCACTTCTGGCTCTGCCTCTTCTTCACCATGAACTGCATGAGCCTGTTGCAAGCGATCTTCTGGTTGCGCTACAATGTTCACTCTATAGATATATTTAGCAATCTCTTCCTGAATGATTGCAATCAATTGCTGGAACATATCATACGCTTCAATTTTATATTCAATCAATGGATCACGTTGGCCATAAGACCGAAGACTAATCCCTTCTCTAAGCATATCCATTGCATCTAAGTGTTCCATCCATTTGGAATCAACCACTTTGAGCATAACCACTTTTTCCATCTCGCGCATATTGTCCGCACCAAATAATGCCTCACGACTGTCATATGCCTCTGTGGCAATGCGAAGTAACTCTTCTTGCAATTCCTCACGGCTGAGTTTTTCAAGTTCCTCAACTTTCATCTGCCCTTCAGGCGCAAAAATTTCCTCACAATACTCAACTAATCCTTGATAATTCCATTCTTCTGGATATAATTTTTCATCAGCAAACAATTCCATACCTTGATCAATTAGTTTTTGTACCATATGGAAAATATTTTCTCTCATATTTTCGCCGACTAAAATTTGGCGACGTTGGCTATAAATCACAGTACGTTGCTGATTCATAACATCATCGTATTCTAGAACATGTTTACGTATGTCAAAATTGCGACCTTCGACTTTCTTTTGCGCCTGCTCAATAGAGCGGCTGATCAAACCATGCTCGATCGGTTCATCTTCTTCCATTCCAAGTTTATCCATGATCGTCGCAATATTATCAGAACCAAAGAGTCGCATCAAATCATCTTCTAGCGATAAATAGAAATGAGAAGATCCAGGATCGCCTTGACGTCCAGCACGACCACGCAGCTGATTATCAATACGACGGCTTTCATGACGTTCTGTACCAATAATATGCAGTCCGCCAATTTCAGCCACACCTTCACCAAGAACAATATCCGTACCCCGACCAGCCATATTCGTAGCAATCGTTACGGCACCCATTTGTCCGGCTTGTGATATGATTTGCGCTTCCATTTCATGATACTTCGCATTCAGCACATTATGCTCTACACCTTTTTTTGTTAACATAGAACTTAACTCTTCTGACTGAACAATCGAAGTCGTACCTACCAATAGCGGTTGACCTTTTGCATGCCGTTCCTCAATGGCCTCAACTACCGCCCGATACTTAGCCCGTGTCGTTTTATAAATGACATCTGGCAAATCAATACGCGATACTACTTTATTGGTTGGGATCAAAATAACATCCAAATTGTATATTTTGCGGAATTCCGCTTCCTCTGTTTTTGCCGTACCTGTCATACCTGACAGTTTTTTGTACATACGGAAATAATTTTGGAAAGTAATAGAGGCTAGCGTTTGACTTTCTCTCTCTACTTTTACCCCTTCTTTTGCTTCAATAGACTGATGCAAACCATCTGAGTAACGACGGCCAAACATTAATCTGCCGGTGAATTCATCAACAATGACGACTTCCCCATCTTTGACCACATAATCTCGGTCACATTTCATCAGACCACGCGCCCGTAATGCTTGATTAAAATGATGGGATAGTTCAATATTTTCACTATCATATAAATTCGTAACACCTAGCATTTTTTCAGCTTTCGCAATACCACTCGCCGTAGGCGCAACCGTACGAGCCTTCTCATCAATCGTATAATCTTCCGTTTCCTTCAATTTAGGCACAACTTTAGCCAACACATGATATAGTTCCGTTGACTTTTCCCCTGGTCCAGAAATAATAAGCGGTGTCCGTGCTTCATCGATCAAAATACTATCTACCTCATCCACAATCGCATAATGTAGTGGACGTTGTACCATTTGGTCAGGATAAATCACCATGTTGTCTCTTAGATAATCAAAGCCAAATTCATTATTCGTACCATATGTAATATCAGCTGCATAAGCCTGTTTACGATCTACAAAATCTAATCCATGGACAATAAGACCTACCGATAAGCCTAAAAAACGATATACCTTACCCATCCACTCACTATCACGCTTGGCCAAATAGTCATTGACAGTAACTACATGCACACCCTCACCAGAAATGGCATTTAAGTACGTAGCTAACGTACCTACTAATGTTTTTCCTTCCCCTGTACGCATTTCAGCAATATTACCTTCATGTAATGTAATACCACCTAATAACTGGACATCAAAATGACGCATGCCTAGTACTCGACGTGAAGCTTCACGAACTACAGCGAACGCTTCAGGTAAAATATCATCAACAGTTTCACCCTTTGCCAAACGGTTTTTAAATACAACAGTCTTGGCAGATAATGAAATATCACTTAATTTATGCATTTCAGGTTCCAACGAATTAATTTTTTCTACATATTTCATCATACGTTTAATTTCTTTTTCATTATCGTCGCCAAATAATTTTTTTAGAAACTTAATCAAAAGGTATCAACTCCTTAATAGTTGGCATATAAACCAATTTCGAATCAGGTTGGTTTACAGTATATGCCTAATTTTAAATTTTATCAAACAATCTGCAATAAGTCAAAATAAACACGACTTTTTTATCATCTAAAATATATTATAACGCGATTCTCAATAATTCAATACTACTAATTTTAAAACTAGTATCTTCTTTGAAAAAATGGGCATACTTAATAATAAATAATAACTTACAGGGATGTGTTCTAGCTTGAAACTTGATGACATCGATATTCTTGGACAACTTGCCGATTTGAAAGATGTTGACTGCAAAAATACACTTGCTATCACGGTATTAATCGAACTTTTTATTGAAAAAGGCTTATTTACCAGAGAAGATTTCGCCCACCAAGCACAAGCCTTAGAAAAATTAACTCTCAATGAAATCACCGCCAAACGTCGTTTGAAATCATTATCTATCTAGATATTATCTAATGGCAATCGTCGTGGATGGGTTATAGGGTTGAGTGGCTTTACGAAGGACGCAAGCGAAACCCTATAACCCAGCCACGGCAGACTAACAACACAGCTGTTATTTTGATACAACAAAAAAGCCGAGGAATAACCCTCGACTTTTTCTAAAAACTATTTTATTGAAATTCTGGTTCAATCAAACCATAGTTCCCATCTTTACGACGATACAGTACATTCACTTCATCTGTCTCTGAATTACTAAAGACAAAGAAATCATGGTTAAGCAAATTCATTTGAAGCATTGCTTCTTCAACATCCATTGGTTTTACAGCAAAACGCTTGGTTTTTACAACATGCTGTTCTTCTGCTTCAACCTCTACTGTACTCACTAATTCGCCTTTAAATGTACCAACCTTCAATTTACGAGCCAATTTGGTTTTATATTTTTCAATTTGCTTTTCGATCTTATCTACTACAAGATCAATTGAAGTATACATATCAAGAGTGGCCTCTTCGCCTCTAAGCATCATACCATTAACAGGTACGGTAAGCTCAATAATATGACGACCTTTTTCCACCGTAAGTATTGCTGTAATCTCACCAAGAGAATCAAAATACTTGGTAATCTTACTAACTCTTTTTACAACATATTCCTTTAGCGCTGGTGTAATCTCAATATTCTTTCCTCGTACAACTATTGACATCATCGTCATCTCCTCTCATGTGTCATACTACTATTATTCTCCATCGAATAATAAAATCCTGTCTAAAAGGCACTAATAGTAGAAATTTTTTTAATATTTCGCATAATAAGGAAAACTTGACTTCGGTCAGGCCTCAGCGCAGATCAAAGTCTTAGTTGCCCTTACTTGGAATCGAAAAAGTGATAGACTTTTTGATTCCGTCAAAAAAACCCGGCCTTCACAGCCGGGTATATTTGTCAAAGTACAATTAAGCTTTAGCAACGTTAGCTGCTTGAGGTCCACGTGCACCTTCAACGATGTCAAACTCTACTTGTTGACCTTCAGTTAATGTTTTGAAACCTTGATCTTGAATAGCGGAAAAATGTACGAAAACATCTCCACCATCTTCTCTTTCAAGAAAACCATAGCCTTTTTCAGAACTGAACCATTTAACTTTACCAATCATTATGAAACTCCTCCTAAAATAAACAATAAACTCAGGTCAATCCAGTGACCACACCACAAAGTATATCACCACTGGGTATTGCTGTCAATGTACTACTTGGCGGTAACGGACGACTATAATATCTTTGATAAAAAAGCCTGGGTCCGCCCCTCTTTCGCATTCGTAAAAATTTGTTCTGGGCTGCCTTCCTCTACAACACGTCCTTCATCCATGAAAACCACTCGGTGCCCTACTTCACGAGCAAAACCCATCTCATGCGTAACAATGACCATCGTCATGCCTTCATGAGCCAGCGCTTTCATAACATCAAGAACTTCATTGACCATTTCCGGATCAAGTGCCGAAGTAGGCTCATCAAAGAGCATGACTTTAGGACGCATGGCAAGCGCCCTAGCAATCGCTACTCGTTGTTGCTGTCCTCCTGATAATTGTTCAGGATAAGCACCGGCTTTATCTGCAAGTCCCACCTTAGCTAGCAAATCCAACGCAATTTTCTCCGCCTCTGCTTTCGATAATTTCCGCACTTTCATCGGCGCGAGTATTACATTTTCTAAAACAGTTTTGTGAGGGAACAAGTTAAATCGTTGAAATACCATCCCCACTTCAATGCGTACTTTATTCACATTCGCTTCGCAATTCAGAGGAATACGATCAACGACTATCTCACCTTCCGTAGGCTCTTCCAAATAGTTAATGCAACGCAGTAACGTACTTTTACCAGAACCACTTGGTCCAATAATAACCACTACTTCTTTCTCTGCAATCTGAAGATCAATCCCCTTCAATACATGCAGACTACCAAATTTCTTATGAATTCCTTTAATGTTTATCATCAATTTTGTACCTCTGCTCCAAATAATTCACCAAGCGGGAAATAGCAAATGTCATGAGCAAATAAATCACCGCTACTGACATCCAAATTTCAAACGATCCATAGGTACGAGCAATAATTAGCTGTCCTCTTCTTGTTAATTCTTCAAAACCGATCACCGATACCAACGACGAATCCTTCAGCATCGCAATAAATTCATTACCAAGAGGCGGAATAATGCGCTTAAAAGCTTGTGGCAAAATAACATGTATCATCGTTTGACCCCAAGTCATCCCAAGAGAACGACCGGCTTCCATTTGTCCTTTATCAATCGACTGAATACCACCACGAAAGATTTCCGCTACATAAGCACCACTATTAATACTACAAGCAGTAATCGCAGCAATAAAAGGATCGACTCGCGTTCCTATAATCAACGGCAGCGCAAAATAAATAAGAAATATTTGTACCAATAACGGCGTGCCACGAATAAAATCTACATATATTGCAGCTAACGTCTTAATGAGCCAAATTTTTGATAGGCGAGCAATCCCAACAAACATTCCGATTAGCATCCCAACGCTGACACTAACTGCTGTGATTTGCACCGTAACACCAGCGCCTAATAACAACAGAGGAAAGGATTTTACTACTAAGTCAAAATCAAAATTCATAACTTCCACCCTTAATTCAAATAATATAAATACGCATTCTAACAATAAGCATACTGCTGTCACTTATTTGAACAGGCGCGATTCGCACCGCGCCTGTTCACTAGAATCGTGTTTTGTAGTTGTTATCTTTTCTTTATGGTTTCTTATTAAACCATTTCACATAAATTTTTTCATACTCGCCATTCTTTTTCAGTTCATCTAACGCTTTATCAATTTTGTCTGCCAGTTCTTTATTCTTTTTGGCAGTAGCAATACCATAATCTTCAGAAGTTAGTGGCTCACCGACTACTTTATTATCTTTACCGCCAGCCTTCGCTATATAATAATCATTAACCGGTTTATCATTGATTACAGCATCAACGCCACCCGCTTTAAGTTCCAAAAACGCCTCAGGAGCATTGTTAAATTCACGAACCTGGGAATTGCTAATCTTTTTAGCCTCATCAGCACCAGTCGTACCCAACTGCACAGCGATTTTTTTACCTTCTAAATCTTTAAAGCTCTTAACCGCTTCATTATCACTCTTTACAACAACGGTTAGCCCTGATTTATAGTAAGGTTTCGAGAAATTGACCTTCTTAGCCCGCTCTTGCGTAATCGTCATTCCCGAAATCGCCACATCAATATTACCCGCATCAAGACCAGGAATTAAGCCATCAAATCCCATATTTTGAATTTGCACTTCATATCCCATTTGTTTACCAATGGCTCTGATTAATTCCATATCAAAACCAGTATATTCCTTACTACCTTCTTCTTGAAATTCAAAAGGAGCAAAAGAAACTTCTGAACCAACCTTAAGTACCTTACTAGGCGCTGCGTCCTTACTACAGCCAACTAAACCAAATGATAGCACCAATACCGCTACCACTACCAATGAAATAATTTTCTTAGACATTGATTGACCTCCTATATCTCTTTTTATCTTTTATAATACCTATTGAGTACATGCTTCGTCAACTGATTTAATATAAATATTCTAAAAAAAAGAAAAACTCGAATGATTTCTCATCCGAGCATTGTATGTTTTATATTATCGCTGTGCGTTAAAACATTCCCGACAATATACAGGTCTATCATTGCTAGGTTTGAACGGTACTTGCGTAGTAATACCACAATTAGCGCATACTACATCATGCATTTCACGTTGCGACGATTGGCGATCGCCACCATCACGACTACGTTTTTTAGCGTCACGACATTCACGACATCGTGCAGGCTCATTTTCAAATCCCTTTTCTGCATAAAACTCTTGCTCTCCTACTGTAAACACGAAATCTACGCCACAGTCTTTACATTTGAGAGTTTTGTCCTGAAAAGCCATTAAAGAAATCCCCTCACCTTTTGAATATTAAAGGACCACACTGCTTAGCTGACCTGGTCTTTGCCCCCACACCCGCCTGCTGGAAGGTTCGCTAATAAGAATTCAATCTCCTCACTACTGCCACTCTCGAGTCTAGCTAATTAAGCTAATAACTCGGCAGGACTTACCCCTAAACCGCACCATGCTCAGAGCCACTTTGGACTCCTTATGTGGATCGTTTCGCCTGCGACTGGCCTCGACTTTCAACCACAGACCTAAGCAATAGGCTCTTATATTCTATTATAACCTTTTTAAAAACCAAATGCAAGCGCCCGCTACCGAGTTCATGATTGCGTCTTGTAGGATTATTTAGCTCAATAACTCAATCTGAGTCACTTGACCGATTCGTCCCAAACTTTGCGGAGCATTGTCTTGAAAAAAAGCATGATTAATATATAGTTCCTTGTCCATAATTGTTGTTTCTCCGCCTTCTGCTGAACGCAAACGACAACTATAAATAATCGGAAAATAATCACGCAAGAACTTTCCCTCCGCAAGAGCGGTTAGAGCAATGACCTGAAATCCTAATTTTTCGGCAATAAAAAACACAGGTTCTAGCACATGATCACTCGAAGCTTGTCCAAAGGGGTTATCCAAAACAACAGTCCTAATGTTGCCCTTACCCGCAATGATCGGTTGACGTTTTTCTGATAAGTAATTTTGGATACCTAAGAATAGAGCCATATTCTTACTCCACTTTTCGCCACCTGACCAGCTATTTGACGTCGCCCAATCTACTGGATAATTGCTGATTCGATTATCATTAGAAACTTTCCGAACACCTACCGTAAAACCTTTATTGGGACTAATGCGTGTAAATAAATAAGAAGGGCTAAGCCACCGCTCAATATTTTTACGGATTTTTTCACTATCTTCTAGACCATCTTCTTGTTTATAAGTATCTCCAGCTAATTGTTCCGTCATCCATTCTAAATGCTCCATCAATTTTTCTTTCGCAGTATGTTCTTCCCATACAGGCGTTTTTATTTCATAAATAGTTTTATAATGCTCTTCTACCTTCACGCCTGTCATTCTCTGTATAATCAGAATCTCATCGCATATACTAACAAGGTGGAGATGAAGCTGGTTAATAAAATGCTTCACATCTTCATTATAAGCTTGCATATTATGTTCTGCGACAGTATTGGCAGTCTGAATGCTATGCTTTAATTCTTTTCCCCACGCGAGCATTTCTTGATACCGATGTCGTTGCCGAATACCACTTAAAAGATTCTGCCTCATTTTTTCATTTTGGAAATTTTTACTTTGGCAAAACGTTTCAAAATTACTTTTTGTTTTTTCTACTTCACTTTTTCTACGTTCCAATTGTTCATATGATTTTTGTAGAGCTTCTAGTAGATCATGCACCATCTCACTACTTTGATAAGGGAAAGAATGAATTTGCTCACCAACTAGTGGCTGAACAGGAATACTATCAGCTAAAAATTCCAATTTTCCATTATGTCTTTCCATTTCATCGCAAAGTTTGCGCCACTCTTCTAGTTGTTGTTGTAATGTACAATAGTTTTTGCCAACTACTATTAATTCCTGTTCGACGCGAAGCTGATTGGCAGTCAACCTTTCCTTAACAATCGATAATAATTCCGTAAATTCATGGATATCGGCACTAATCTTTTCTAAATAAAACTTTTCTCTCTCCTCACGTCTAGTACGGGCTGTTTCCCACCGATAACGCGCCTGACTCAAAATTTCTTGTTGCTTCTTAACAAGTGGCTGCAGATGATAGATATCACGTTGCAAATTTTCAAGCTGAATATCACCATCAACCGGAAACTTTTCTTCTGGTACTTGCACTCGGTATCGTTGTAAACGGCGGTTAAATCTTTCTAGTTCCTCTTGGTATATTTTTATCCTGTTCAGAATAACCTCTCTGCTGCTATTGATATGGGCTAACTCTTCCTTTAATCGCAATCGATTGGCCTTTAATTGTTGCTCAGTCAGCAATGATGCCGTCGGTGCATATTGCTGCAAATCATGATACAACTCTTCGCCGTGCAATTTATTGATTTCATTCTGCCGCGAACTCATTTTTTCAGTCAATTGCTGGTTAGTATCTATCATTATCTTCTTTTGTTCACGCAATTTTCCTAACTTAGCTACTAAAATAATCATGTCTTGCTGACACTGACCCAATGCTTTTTTCTCTAATAAAGAGGCTTGCTCTTTTTGTTGCCACTCCATAGCCTTCTCAATTTTCCGATTTAGATCATTGCTCTTACCCTCCAAATTTGCGATTGTTTCCTGACAGATTCTCAGCGTTTTCGCCGCCTCTTGTTGCACCTTAGTCGCAGCCGTAATACGCCTTTTGATCTCATCGCTTTTATCTCGTAGCACAACTTTGTCCTGCTGACACTGCTGATACATCGTATATGGATATTCGGTAAGAAACTCATCTAGATTCCGATACAATATTTGAACCTCTTGGTATAACAACTCTTTCATTTTTCGATTTTCTAAGCTATCGCTGGCTTTTTGATTGAATATGTCTTTCCATTCAGCAAAAGAATTTTCTTCCAGTACGATCGGCCAAAATTCGGGCCAAACGGTGCTATAAGAATAAGTTCCACTTACGATAGACCGAGCCTCTGTTGTTGTCAAAATAAAAACTGGCGAAGTCAGCAAACCTTTTGCTTTTTGTAGTCCACGCTCTAATTCCGCCTTATCCCCGTCTTGAACAATCAAGCACATCGGCCAGAGAGGAAAACGCTCTAATAGTTCCTCACGAGTCGCATACCGTTGCGCAATCAACCGTTCCGTATACGCAGTACCGCTTTCCACAACGCATTGACAAGCAGCCAAAAATGAAACCAAATACCCATCAAAGACAAATTTTTCTTGACCACCATAAGCATCTACCAGTTTAAAATCGCGCCGTTCTTGTTCTCTGGCTGTCTCTAACTCTTTGTGTCTTCTATCATGCAGGATACCAACGGCAGCATCAATTTTTCCTTTTTCGATATAAATGCTTTCAATTGTTCGTAGTCCTGAAATTTCATGCAACTTTCCTAACATACTTTGATGACGGCGGCGATTTTCATCGATCCGATTTTCTACCTTTTCAAGTTCCAAGCCAGTAATTGACTCCTCTGCTGATAAAGAAAGAACTTGTTGCTGTATTTCTTGTTGATTTTTCTCCGTTTGGTGATATTTTTTCATTTGTTCAGCCAAAGAATTTTGTACATACTCGGCCTCTAGCTTCCATTGTGCAAGCTCCGTTCCTACCTGTTGGTTGTTGATATTTGATAAAATTTGTAGCGCAATCTTTTCCTGATCTTCTTTTAGCAAGTCAATAACCGTTTGGTGACGAACCTGCTGGCGCTGATAATCCTGCGATAAATCATCCTGTTTTTGTAAAAGTTTGTCTTGTTGCTGCATTTGCTCTTGAAGTGATTGTAGTTGAGCCGTTAAATCCTGCAGCGCTTGGCGGTGCAGCCCCTCCTTATGATCATAAATACCCCGCAACTGGCAATGTACATCTGCCAGTTTTGCAATTAGCTCACTATCTTGCTGCGCTTGTTCTTGACTACTTAGCTTCTCTTCTTCCTCTTTGAGCTGAGCCGCTTTGCTATCCCGCTCTTGTTGATCCCGCAAATAATCCAACCGGTCTTTTTCCTCTGTTAGTCCCGCAAGTTTATCATATCCGTTTTGATATTCTACTTGCTTCCCATTATAAGCTTCAAGCGCCTCTTCCTCTTGCTGACGCCTATCAGCAATCACGACCGACTCGATTTGTTCATACAATACTTGTTTTTCTCGTTCTAAGGACTTTTTATTTGCTTCGAGATCCAGCAGTTGACTCGCTAATTGATCCTGATTTTTTCTAGCTTCTTCATAGAACGTTTTCCCTTGTTGCTGCAAAATAAAATGACTAGCTTGCTGTATATGCTGACTTTCATAGATACTCATCATCTTACTAATTTCTGCTTCCACAGCCTGATTTTCATTGATTTGCCGTTTTAGCTGCTTTGACTTTTTTAGATTGGTTCGTTTCTCTTCAAACATCTTCGTAAAACTAGCTTTATCTTCACTATTCATTGCTAATAACACCGTCGGAATCAATAGCTTATTCACCAAATCATTCGTCGTTTTACAAGCTTCAAAAAATTTCGCCACATCACCTTCACCGCTATTAATGGTGGCAAGCGATGACCATTCCTCATTGACAATCTTAAAATTAGTTTCCAAATATTTCGTATAATCACTAATATCCGTAAACAACTTCGCACTAACCGAACGCTCATTCATTTTTATATAATAATCATGCATCTCTTCAGCAGTCGCTGGCCGTTGTCGGCCTAAAGCATCGCGTACCGTAAATGGCAATTGATCAATGCCATGCTTATCATCCGCTGTATAGCGATATGTATATTTATAGGAATGCAATTCATCGTTTTTTAAAAATAATGTAATAACCGTCAGCCCATATACCCTTGGATGTTCATGTAAAATCCATTCCACCGCAATATGAGCCGACGACTGAGCAAGCACTAACGTATCCTTGATTTTTCGACCAGCTAGACTCAAATGAGGAATCACTGCTTGCAATAATGTCTGAACAAAGACGGTTTTCCCTCCGCCATTTTCCAGCAGAATCGCACCATTATGCCCATCAAATTTAAACGTTTCATCATTATACCGTTTCTGCCGATTTTCATAAACAACATTGGCAAAACGAATTCTAGCGATCGTTGGCATGCTCTTCCTCCTTACGTTCATCATACTGATACATGAACTGTAGTATTCCTCGATTATAATCAAATTCCATGAAGTATCGTTGCACAATGGTTTTTGTTTTTTCAGTAAGGTCATACTCTCCAGGCCCTATTTCGCTTACCACTTTTTCCTTCAGCATAAACTGCAGTACCTTATCCAAAAAGCTCAATCGACTAACAGTATTGCCCTTTTGGCTCACTGCCGATTCCTTTATATCATTTAATGCATCCCATTTCTCTAAAATACTGAGCCAGTTATACTGCAAATCTTCTGAAGCCTGTTGCAGCTGTTCCGGCGAGTGTTGACGCAGAGTGATAATCCGAGCATTCACAACCGCAAGCCACTCATTGATCGTCAAAAAGTCTCGCTGCGTCTCTCCCGACTGATAACTATTATAAAATTCGCCAATAAATACAAGCATTGCAAAATACATCATATAGACATCCGCATTCACTGCATTGGCACCAAAGTCTTTACGAATTTGTTCATTTTTGATATGAAACGGAGATAGCCCTGTAATCGGTACCAAATACATCACATCACCAGCATGTACTAAGATAGCGTCTACCTCGCGTACAAACTGTTCGAGCAAGCTTTGTATATCTTCATTGATCAAGTAACATTCTACATCCTCCTGCTCGATGTAACCTTGCACAGCAAGGCGGGTATATAGTTGAAAAGCCTTCATCACATGCTGTTGTTCATACTGCATTTTCTTCCCTCCGTCTGCTAACATACATATTTTGCAATGCATACTGATCTGTAATCTGCAAAACTCCTTCACCTTCGACTACCACGATTTGATCGTTCCCTAATAAAGCTAACGCCTTATCTAGAACATGTCTGCCTTCTCCCATCCCCCTACGAATCGGACTACGTTGATGTAATAGCAACCAAAAATCATAGAAAGAACGATGCTGGGGTAGTGTAGATGAAAAATGAGGTAACATATCTTTCAGTTCCATTTGCTTCTTTTCTCCCAGTATACCAAGCACCTGCTCCATAATTACACGGAAATTCTCTTCCTGCTCCATCGCATATTGATAATCCTTTTCAGAGTCAAGCTGCGGATAAGCACTACTTTCATCCTCTTTACCTACTCGTTGCAGTCGTTGCACGAAAAACATAGAGAATAATGACCAACCACTTTCCTGATGCAAGCGGGTAAAAGGATGAATCAAACCCGTTACTGCCTGCACGGGTAGCGGAGATGATACCACTCGCGATACGATTTCCTGATCAAAATTAAATCGCTGAATTCCTACTGAAAAAAGAGCCTGCCGGGCGGCCTCCAATGCTTTATTCTTAAGCTGCATTGCCCCATATAGCAAATTATGATGCATCTGATGAACTTCTCCGAGCTCAATGGCAACCTGAGCAATTTGCACACGCGCATCTTCATCCGCCTGCCCTTGATTTTCAAACTGCATTTTCTCTGTTGTGTCTTTGACAAAGGCATATAGCTCCCGAAATTCATCATCTTCTCTCGTCAAGCGTTCATAAACATTTTCAATCGTTTTGACATATTTACTATACGTCTCATCCGAAATAATATTGCGTGTTACTTCAAGCCCGAGACGATGAATATGATCGCGTAGCGTCTGCACCGCAATACGCATTTCATGAATCTCATGCAAGGCACTAGCAAATTCTCCCTTCTCTAGTTGCTTACGAATCAGTAGCTGAGCAATCGAGATACGAAACTCACTGAAATATTCTTTCGTAGCAAAAATCAGTTCCAAACCATCCTCATCTAGCGTAAAATATTGACGGTTGCTCTGCTGATCAAAAGCATCTGTTTTTAATATAGAAAATTGAAATTCCTCGCTCTCACCCGTTTCCCAATTAAAAAAAGACTCCTTATGTCTTTTTCCCATCGGATCACGAAAAGCATCCATAATAGTTTCTGCAATCAAATCATATTTTTCCCGTTTGGCACCAATCTGAGCTTGCGTAACTTCATATAAATAGTCGGCAAGTTCCTGACGTCCCTTTTTCCCCTGTCGATGCAGTTTACTTTCAAAGAAAAATAATAACGTCAAAAGCCCCATATTGAACCAATCAATCTCAAAAGGCAGGGAGGCCATTTTTCGTTTCCCTTTCAATAAAAATAAAGGGGTAAAAATAGCGAGCCGTTTACAACGTTCGCCAAACCCCTTGGTCGTATCTATTAAGTATCCTTCCATGAAATGTTCCTCCCAATTGCCTGTAATTCCTGGGCTGATAGCGCCTCTTGCGGATAGTACCCTTGATTTGCAAAAAGTTGCTGGATCTGCTTTTGCTCACTCTCTGTAAAGCAGGATAAAAACGCTTGATAAGCTGCGTTATCCTTACGCTGATTTTCTTTACCTTGATGATATGTTTTACTTAACAACGCTCGATAAAACGGCATTGCTAAATCAGACTTTCGACGTTTAGTAAGCAAATACCAAATGGTAATCCCTTCTAAGTCCAAATCGCCAAAATAACATAGATGATGCTGCGCATTTGGCATATGCAATTGACGCTCGAGCTGCGTGATACTATTCAAAAAACACTTACCCGCACCATAAAGTAACGTCAGAAAAATAGTGTCTGGCAATATTTCTGCCAATATATCAAAGGTCGTCTTGTTTTCCACAATCAAATGATAACAATGAGGATCATGAATACGCACCGGATTAAGGGCAAACATCAATGGTTCCACCAAATCGACAATTTTTAATTGATCAAACATTCCGATCCGCTGCAAAAATGCTCGTCCACCGCTTTCGCTGATCCACTTCTCGTCACCCATAATCTCATACGATCGTTGCCATATCGAAGCCTCCACTTGCGGTAGTCCATTCCGATCAAGATAACATTGTACTTTCTCTAACCACGGTTGCTCTTTTCTCCATACCGTTTCTTTCAAATTGAAATAGCAATCGATATGAATCAGCGGATGTAGCGCAAACTGATAGCTTCGTATCTGTTCAAAATAATCAGCGTTCAATTTTTGCTTTTGCAATCGATAACCATTCGGTAGCGGTGGATGTGCCAGATTGGTACCATGCGCCTTGATAGGAACTAGCACCCCATCTTTGATTAGGTGTAGTATAGCACCAGCAAACTCTTCATACGCTACCGTCCCTGGCACTACCTTCTCTAGATCCGTCAGAGAAATCGTTCGCGGAGAATATGTTGATAAAAAATGTAGAACAATTTTATCCATTATACCCAATTCCTTATCTATAATATACTTTCTATAGCGATCATTGCTATATCTTCATACCATTTATGGCAACCTAACAGGATGAATGCCTTTTTATAACTTTCATATTATTATAGCAAAAAAAATGAAACAGCCGCAACATATCGTCACAGCTGTCAACTATTTTTCGGCATCTCTTACTCTAGACCATCATATTCACAAATAATCCTTGGAATAAATCATTATATTGAGATTGTAAACTAATACTATTGGATTGAGAAATATAATTCAATGCATCTTTCATATTTGGTGCTTTTATATATGTATTAACCGAATTACTAGCTAGGTCTTTCGAAGCACGTTCTATTGTTTTTGCTAGCCCGCCACCACTGGTCAACAGATTTTTTACAGCATCTGAATTGTTATCTAACGCTGTCGCTAACTTCCTTTCATTTAGCTGTAGTTCCCCCGTCGTTTTATTCATCGAAATCCCAATATCAGCAAAGTCCCATGAACGCGTCTTACTGACTAGCGACTTGATATTATTTAATGCTCTCGTCCCCTGCTTGGTAACATTATCACTATTACTAATGATATAATTTAGTTCATTATAGTTACTCACTAATGTCTTTGCTGCCGCTACAATTTTGCTATCATCAGTACTAACATCAACTGTCGCCGCTTTAGTCGTCGTTTTGTTTAAATGCAATGTTACATTCTCATTATCAATCGTCACTTTATTGGAAGAAGACTGGTGTGCTACACCATCTACTGTATACTTAGCATCAGTAGCACTCTGCACTTTATTACTTAACTGCAACGTTACCCCGCTATTTCCTTTTATATCGCGAATCGTAAAACCATTGGTACTACCTGTATCTTTTGACGTTAGGCTCAAATACTGTTCATTATTTTTCGTCTTGACCTGCGCTGTAATGTCAGCTCCACTACTATTAATGGCACTAGCAAACTTATTCAGAACTTGTTTATTCGTGTCCGTAGACAGTATATCAACAGACACTTGCCGCTCTGCATTACTCCCAACCTGAATACCTAACGTGGAAATTCCTGCCGCTACTGTCCGTTTTCCAGTACTCGCTAAACTGACCGATGCATTCGTTTGAGCAGTTGCCAGCTGGCTAATGCTGATATCATACTGAGCCGTCTTCGCCGCACTTTTTGCTTCCCCAGTCACAGCACCCGAGCTACCAGATACATACTTCGCAGCAAAGAGACTAGCAGATAACGCTTTCGCACTATCACTTGTACTAGCCACGCTATTAGTAAAATCCGTAATCTCACTGCGATACTGTTTTTGCTGTTCTTGCAAATTCTGCAATGACGAATTCGCCATCTTTTGCAGAGAACTATAGCTATCAGCCGCCTGCAGCGATTGCAAACCTGAAGAATCCAGATTCTTCGTCCACGTTTTACTTTGACTATTTAAATAAATATTCCAATTAAATGAAGAAATATTAACCATAGTATACACCCCTTTCCGGCATATTTTACAGTATAAACAACATCTCGATTTGTTATCATTAACATAATGAATACATCGCTGAACATAGCCCTTATTTTAATGACAAAAACCGCATAAAAATTACTATCTACTATAATATCGACGAATTTGGTAAAAATATTAAATAAAACCGTTTATTATCTCTATCCATAAGATAATAAACGGTTCATCACACGAACATTCCATCCCTTTGCTTTCGTTATATAATGAATCGTACGATGAAAATTACTTTATCATTAATAAAAAGTCGCTGATTATAACTCTTCCATATAAATATCTGTTTTCCCGACCACAACCAACAATATTTTCTTCAGTGACTCTCCTGAAAACCCACGTGTGATGAGTTCGCTCTCACTATAACGTGCAAGTTGCGCAAGTCCTGCCTGCTTGACCTCTTCGAGCTTACTGCGTTCACTTTCTTTCAAATACTTAAGCTCAATCAACCACTCATACTTCGTATACTCTGCATAGCGGACATCTCGCGTCAGCATAATGTCGATATACCCGGTATTCACTTCCATTTCGCTACGAATGACATAAATATCATCCGCGCTGATCAGGGCACAAATCAGTAATTTCACAGCTTTTTCGCTAAATGACATTAAATCTCGATTGGATAGAACTTCCATATTTTTTTTAAGTTCATCCGTGAATAAGCTAATATTACCACGTTCTCTCATCTCTGTAATGCTACTACTCATAGCTTCTTTATGGATCGGAGTAACACTCGTCAATTGTTCCGTGAAATATTCCCAATAAATTTTCCTGATCACATAATTGGGTACGCCGAGTACCGTCTTATTCAAAATGCCTTCTTTGATGGTCAGCATCCCAATATAATATAACATCGAAACAAAATTTTCTGGTTTATCATACATATCTTCTAGATGAAATCGTTCCACTAACTGTACCACTGTCGTTTCATCCTGCAGAATCTTATCCATATCGGCTTTCCCGCTAAAATTCATCGCGAGGGTACGCAGTTTACGGTAATCCGTCTTCACATTGTCATCTAACATATGACGTGGATATTTTCCTTCACGTTGCAGATTCTCTAAAAAATAAAGCACCATATCTGGATTATAGAGCCGCTGCGTAGCTTCATCACTAAATAGATATCCATTATAATGATACTGCATATCTTCATATACCCGCGCTATATCAATACCTGGCGGCAATGCCAATTGATCTATTACATCTTGCAACTCACCCTGCGTCAAACCAAGCATTTCATTTAGTTGCTTTTTCAACGTCAAATTGTGCGTAATATTAAACCCACTTGTCAGATCATCAAGCATCAATGGACTCACACCCGTAATAAACACCCGCGCTACGGAGGACATCGTGCCGTCTTTAATGGCTTTATAAAAATTGCGCACATACCCTTCACTCGATAAGAGTTGCAGATATAGTTCCTGCCGATTGCGACCGATCAAATCGTTGGCAAAATTATCATATTCGTCAATCAGTAGTAATAATTGTTGCCCATTTTCGTGTGCATGTTGAATAATAAATTTTATGGCACTTTCAGCGTTCCTGATATCAACAGGAAATACTACATTTCCCAATAAAGAGCTATATCTACTCACAAAACTTCGTACGGGAATCAATACATTATCATCAAAACTTTTCATTAGGCGCTCAATGCCTTCACTTGTTACAATGCTAGAAAAACTTAGCCGTAATACCAAGTAGCTATTCCGCTTTTCAGTTATATGCTGATGAATGTATGTTCCGCCAAATAGCTTATCAAAATCGTTTGCCTTATTGATATCATAATAATGCTCTAACATAGAAATAAACAAACTTTTACCAAAACGACGAGGTCTAATAAAAAATTGATACGGAGGATAGTTTTCTAATACTTCAATATACCGAGTTTTATCCACATACAAATACTTATCTTCTCGCATCATCGCAAAATTCGATATCCCATAAGGAATTTTTACCATTTTCATCCCATCGCCTCCCGAACATAAACTCTATAGTGTATTATACCAACAATAGCCCTATTTTAAAACAGACACTTCAAATAGCAACAGCTTACTACCATCTGATAGTAAGCTGTTGCTGCTTGGATAGTCATTCCTTTTGCTTACGGCCTTAATAAGAAACTCACATTGATAACTCTATGAATAAAGCAGGATATACAACCAATAGAAATACTATCGTTGTAATGATAAATGCAGCTACCGAGATATGAATATTCAGGTTATAGATTCGCGAAGTAATGACAGCATTAACCGCTGTCGGCATACAAGATAAGACCAAAATAGTATTGAGCATTCTCTCATCCGTCAGTACTAATCGAGCAAAAGCGTAAATCAACAACGGTGTAACAATAAATTTGATGGCAATCAAGTCTTTTATCTCACGATAATGTTCTTTTATTTTTGCAAAATCAATCGAATACCCTACCGGTATCAATGCCGTCCACGCTCCAATATGAATCAATATCCCCGTCACATTCCCCAAGGTCTCTGGACGTGGCACATCAAACTTTTGTAATACTACTCCACATAGAATCCCGACCACTGCTAATTGATTGCGGCTAAACAGAACTGATCGAATAGATACGCCTTTAATTTTCGCACCATTTTGCGAACGATTATAATAATACTGCGCCAAAGGATAACAAAACATAAACATTAAAATATATTGAAATAAAACGACCAATTGTTGATAGGCATATCCCGTCTCACCATATAGCAAAAATACGCATAAACCGCCGATCGTTCCCAAATTAGAAAGGATGGCGGACATGACGTAACTTCCGCGATCGAGATCATTTTCATATTTTCGCTGTGCCATGAAATAAGCTAGAAAACCAGGAACAATTCCCATTAAGATTCCTATCACTGGCAACCAAATTAACTCATAGTTAAGCGGTAAAACCCAAAAGCTTAAAAATGATAATGCCGGATAAATAACAAGAATATTATTTAAAATCATTTTATTAAAAAATGATCCTTTTACTACCTTTTGGTATTGGCACGCATAACCAATTCCCAAGGGAATCAATAAATCAATCAAAAACAATATCAATTTCATTTTCATATCCATAGTCTAAAACCAACCCACAATCTATCATTTTTCAGTTATTGCCCTCTATTTCTCTCATGCAATTCTCAGTCTTACTATATTTCTTGCTACACACTGAGCATACAGCAACATCATCTTGAATATACCTTGCGTAGCATCCGTCCCTTCGTTTTATTATAATTCTTCCATGTAAATATCTGTTTTCCCGATCACAACCAACAATATTTTCTTCAGTGATTCCCCTGAAAAGCCACGTGTGATGAGTTCGCTCTCACCATAACGTGCAAGTTGCGCAAGTCCTGCTTGTTTGATCTCTTCTAGCTTGCTGCGTTCGCTCTCTTTCAAGTATTTCAGTTCAATCAACCACTCATACTTCGTATACTTTGCGTAGCGAACATCTCGCGTCAGCATAATGTCGATATAGCCCGTATTCGTTTCCATTTCACTACGAATTACATAAATATCATCAAGGCTGATGAGTGTAACCAATAGTAACTTAATCATTTTCTCATTAAACTCCATCAAGTCACGATTCGATAACACCATCAATATCCTTTGTATTTCTTGAACGACTCCCTCAATAAGGCCCTCTAGTCGCATACTCCGAACCACGGTTTTGATGATCTCATGATTCAGTGTGGCTTCTTGCTCTAACTTAGCTGCAAAGTATTCCCAATATACTTTGCGAATCACATAATTCGGAATTCCTAACTCAAGCACATTCTCCATACTATTCTTCACTGTCAGCATCCCAATATAATATAACATCGAAACAAAATTTTCTGGTTTATCATACATATCTTCTAGATGAAATCGTTCCACTAACTGTACCACTGTCGTTTCATCCTGCAGAATCTTATCCATATCGGCTTTCCCGCTAAAATTCATCGCGAGGGTACGCAGTTTACGGTAATCCGTCTTCACATTGTCATCTAACATATGACGTGGATATTTTCCTTCACGTTGCAGATTCTCTAAAAAATAAAGCACCATATCTGGATTATAGAGCCGCTGCGTAGCTTCATCACTAAATAGATATCCATTATAATGGTACTGCATATCTTCATATACCCGCACTATATCAATATCTGGCGACAATGCCAATTGCTCCACCACATCTTGTAACTCACCTTGCGTCAAACCAAGCATTTCATTGAGTTGCTTTTTCAACGTCAAATTGTGTGTAATATTAAACCCACTTGTCAAATCATCAAGCATCAATGGACTCACACCTGTAATAAACACCCGCACTATGGAGGACATCGTGCCATCTTTAATGGCTTTATAAAAATTCCGCACATACCCTTCACTCGATAAGAGTTGCAGATACAGCTCCTGGCGATTGCGACCAATCAGATCATTGGCAAAATTATCATATTCATCAATCAGCAGTAATAATTGTTGGCCATTTTCATGAGCATGTTGAATAATAAATTTTATGGCACTTTCAGCGTTCCTAATATCAACAGGAAATACTACATTTCCCAATAAAGAGCTATATCTACTCACAAAACTTCGTACGGGAATCAATACATTATCATCAAAACTTTTCATTAGGCGCTCAATGCCTTCACTTGTTACAATGCTAGAAAAACTTAACCGTAGTACCAAATACTTATTACGTTTTTCCGTTATATGCTCATGGATGTATGTTCCGCCAAATAATTTATCAAAATCTCTTGCCTTATTGATATCATAATAATGCTCTAACATAGAGATAAACAAACTTTTACCAAAACGACGAGGTCTGATAAAAAATTGATATGGCGGATAGTTTTCTAACACTTCAATATACCGAGTTTTATCCACATACAAATACTTTTCTTCTCGCAGCATCGCAAAATTCGATATCCCATAAGGAATTTTTATCGGTTTCATCCCATCGCCTCCCGAACACAAACTCTATAGTGTATTATACCAAGAATCCCCCTATTTTAAAACAGACACTTCAAACGGCAACAGCTTACTACCATCTGATAGTAAGCTGCCTCTGTAAAAAAAATTATGATGCGATGGTCGGAATTAAGAGCAAATTAATGGCATCTCTCCATTGGTGAAAAGCAGGTAATAGACGTTCTTCTAGCGCCCATTGAATAGAAACGATATTGCCATCTTCATAAGCATCAATCGTTTGACCAAGCGCTTCTCTCATCGTACCCATGCACTCAATCATATCCATCCCACATTGATCAACAAGTAAGACCACCGAAGATGCAACAACCACTTCTAACGCTTCTATTGTATCTTTAAAAAGCATGTGCGATTCTTCTAGACGGAGTTCATCGACCTGAAGATTGATATGAACGAAGGCTTCATCAAACGTCGATAATAACTCTACGATATATTGAATCATTTCTCGCTCATTTTGCGTATATATTTTCATAATCATGTCACTGCTTTCTAGGCCTGATTCAATATGGTCTCCATATCTACATCCTGTTTATTAAAGGCAATTCGCTTTCCTAAACGACTGGCTAGATACGCATGTAGAATAATTGACATGCTTTTTTTCCCTTCTATGCCATTGATCAAAGGTTCACGGTTGTCCTTAATACTCTCAATCATATCAGCATATAGCGGGGTATGCCCCCAACCATATATATTATCAATGTCCTTGTTACACTCCGCCTGCATCTGAGTCAAATCATCTTGTCCATCAGCAAACTGCCAGACTACAACTTTATTTAATGCCGGTCCGCCAATCACAACGGTACCTTTTTCGCCTAAAATAGTTAACGTCTCTTCTAAATTTCGCGGATAGATACACACCGTACCTTCCACATTGCCAATTGCGCCATTTTTAAGTTGTAGCTGAATGCTCCCGTAATCTTCTGCTTCAATATACGGATGAACATAATTGGCTACCATAGCTTGCACCGCAGTAATTTCATCACCTAACATCCACTGCAGTAAATCAATATTATGAATACATTGGTTCATTAGGCAACCACCATCTTGGGCATACGTTCCTCGCCAAGGTGCCTGCGTATAATAATCCTCATTCCGGTTCCATAGGATTCTAGCATTACCCGCAAAAATCCGACCAAAACGACCAGCCTCAATAGCCCCTCTTAATTTTTGGATGGGCAAATTAAATCGATTTTGATGTGATACACATAATTTAACGCCATTTTCCTTGGCACAAGCAATCATCCGATCCGCATCCTTCGTCGATAAAGCCATAGGTTTTTCAATTATGACATGCTTCTTAGCTGTTAGGCAAGATAAACCAATTTCAGCATGTTTACCCGATTCAGTAGCAATCACAACAACATCAACATCTTGCTCTTGTAGCATCAATTGATAATCACTATATACTTGGGGCATCGAAGCGACGAATGACGTCTTTTGCATTTTATCTACATATTCCTGCGCTTTACTCGTTGCATGTTCTAGCACTACATCACAAGTAGCTACGAGCTGCGCCTGCGCATGATTATGCACCAACGCCTCTACATGTTTATAAGCAATCCGTCCACAGCCAATGATTGCAAATTTCAAATTTCCCATCTTATTGCTCATCCCCTATAACTTTTCAATATTGGCTCTATCTTTTACATCTTTAAACGCATTTTTGGTATCAAAAATCATCTGTGCATGTTGTTGAATCAGATCATAGTTAAACACGGTATGCATAGTAAGTAAAATAACTAGATCGGCTTTCTCTAGCTCCTCGATTGTAAACTCAGTAGATGTATAATCCTTTCCCTTATAGCTAAAGCTAGGGATAAACGGATCATGATAATTAAGGTCTGCCCCATTCTTTTGCAAAAGATCCATTACATCAAGTGCTGGCGATTGCCGCACATCATCAATATCTTGTTTATAGGCCACGCCCAAAACTAACACCTTTGAGTTTTTCAAAGCCTTACCAAAACCATTCAATATCTTCATACTGCGTTCTAAAACAAATTCTGGCATAAAATTATTAATCTCACCTGCAGTCTCGATCAACCGCGTGTGATAACCATATTCTCGTGCCTTCCAAGTAAGGTAGAAAGGATCAATCGGAATACAATGCCCTCCCACACCAGGACCAGGATAAAACGGCATAAAACCATACGGTTTTGACTTGGCAGCATCAATCACTTCCCAAACATCAATGCCCATCTTATTACAAAGAATTGCCATTTCATTCGCTAGACCAATATTAATATTACGAAATGTATTTTCTAGAATTTTTTCCATTTCAGCAACCGCCGGACTCGATACACGGTGCACCTTGCCTTCTAAAATAGTTTCATACAATGTAGCTGCAATCTCAGTACAATCACTTGTAATGCCACCAACAACTTTCGGTGTATTTTTGGTATTATAAAAAGCATTACCTGGATCGACTCGTTCCGGCGAAAATGCTAGATAAATATCTTTTCCTACCTTCAGGCCTGATTTTTCTAAAATGGGCTTCACAATTTCTTCCGTTGTTCCAGGATACGTGGTGCTTTCCAGTACAATGAGCATCCCAGGATGAATATACTGAGCAATATTTTCTGTAGACTCTACTACATAAGAAACATCGGGCTGTTGATAAATATCAAGCGGCGTTGGAACACAGATCGCAACGCAATCAACATCCCGAATAAAAGAAAAGTCTTTGGTCGCCATTAATTTCCCGCTATCCACAACACCCGTCAATTCTTCAGGAACAATATCGCCAATATAGTTTTGTCCTCTATTTACCATATCCACTTTTTGTTCTTGCACATCAAAGCCAATCGTTTTATAGCCAATTTTGGCTTTTTCCACAGCCAATGGCAAACCAACATAACCAAGACCGATTACAGCCAAAACAGCTGTTTTATCCTTAATTTTTCTTATCAATTTTTCTTTCATTTTGATAATCATCCCTTTCGCTTACAACTTTAATAAGAAACTCACTTTATATTGATAATTCTATGAATAAAGTAGGATATACAATCAATAGAAATACGATCGTTGTAATGATAAATGCAGCTACCGAGATATGAATATTCAGGTTATAGATTC
>CAXYVG010000008.1:0-60230 GCA_964292325.1 uncultured bacterium
ATATGAATAAAGGATACTTGACAATAATAAGGCTATGCTTTATACTTTAAAAGTACTTTAGTACAGGGATAAAAAAGTTGACATAAAACATTAAGGGGTTATAGCTCAGTTGGTTAGAGCGCTTCGTTGACATCGAAGAGGTCTGCGGTTCGAGTCCGCCTAACCCCACCAGTAAATTCAAGGCTTCGTGGCTTTCGCTACGGAGGCTTTTTTGTTTTGTACTGCAACCGTACTGCAACCCAGTTTTTAAAAGTTTATCTTAGATGTTAAAAATACGTGTATATCATTTGGTTGCAGTACGCAGTAGCAATGTTATTTACTGTGGATATTTATCAGAATGGCATTTACGGCTACATCGTTTTATCGGCGGAGTATTCTTTATTTGGCACAGGATCCTTACTAAACCCCAGTTTTAAATTTTTCATAACCTGTCCAATCTTTTCAGCAGCTTCATGCTGTCCTTTTTCAGTTGCGTGGACATACCGGCGTGAACTTCGGTAATCACTATGTCCAAGTTGCGCCTCTATCAGCCTTGTATGGGTATTTAAGGCGGCTAATTGTGTGCCGTAATTGTGACGTAGGTCATGGAAGGGGAATTTGTCTACGCCAGCTTTTACAGCATGTATTTTAAAATCACGCAAAAAATTATTAGGATTATGTGGAGTGCCATTTATATTTTGAAAGACGTATACATCATCTGCTTGCAGTACACGACGGCGTGCCAGTTCATCCATCGCTTCTTCTGGGACGGCAATGATACGTTTTCCAGCTTTTGTTTTTGTTCCAGTTGCAGTATTTGACCATTGAGGCACACCATTTACTACAATCCAAGTTTTGTTGATATCGATAGTATTATTATCAAAGTTAATATCATCCCAGGTAAGTCCCAAAATTTCGCTACGACGCATACCGGTCGCAAGTTCGAGTAGTACAATATCATAGATTCTGGTACCAAAGCATTCCCTTAAGATGGCGTTTGTCTGCTCAGCGGTTAGGATCATAATTTCTTTTTCTTTAATGACGGGCAGTTCAATTTTATTACAGATATTTTTTTTGATGACGTTATCTTCGACCGCAAGGTTGAGGATATTTTTTATAATCATGTGTATTTCAGCAAGGGATTTTGGTGATAGCGTACTGTTATTGATGAGGTGTTGTATATTTTGCCGCGTTAATTCTTGAATCTTTATATGGCCAATTACTTTTTTTATATGATTTTCAAAGAGTGAGCAGTATTTGTTGATGGTGTTGGCTTGCAGTGAAGTGCGCTTATTGTCAATCCATAGGGTAGCGTAGTGAGCAAAGGTTGTATTTTTCTTTTCAATAAAATCTCCCGCTTGATGCTCAGCAAGAGCAGTTTGTATTTTTTCGGACACTTCACGCCGTGTTTTACCGTACAACGTAACACGTTTATTTTTGCCATTATCATCCTTACCAAGAGAGAGTTGTCCTTGCCATAAACCATTGGGACGCTGGGAGATTGATCCTTCCCCGTTACCACGTTTTTTAGCCATCATCATGACTCCTTAGTTAAAGTAAAGACATAATACATCTCTTTAGTAAGGGAACGTGCTATGTCTTTTGCATAGTAATTCGATCTTTTTATTAAATATTATGTCCAAAGCGACTCATTATATAAAAAGGAATTAAAAAATAATGATTTAATTTCCAAAGGAATTTCAAAGAAAATTCAAATAATTACTCATTTTTAAGCAGGAAATATAGAATTAATAACGAAATTAAGGAATATATGGAAAATACAGGAGGAAAAATATTTGGATCTAGTCGCAAAATATTCAAGGACGAAAGAAATAGAGAACGAAAAACCGATATTTAATCAACCAATTATTGAATTTCACTCTGGCAGTAATATTATGGAATGTTGTGCGGATCACTTTCTCAGTTTGCTTGAGACTGATGAAAAAAGTCCACAACCAAAGACAATAGTTGACGTTCCTTCGGTTCTAAACGTTTAATTTTTTCCATTAGTTGATCGAGTTCAGAGTCATATTGCTCAATTATTTTTATAACTCTATTATCGTTTACGATAATTTCAGAAAGAACAGTCGATAAGGCAGCGATTTGATCTGCTTCGGATAGTTGATCAAAATGGCTCCAGACTTTAGCAGCTTTATGATTGCTTCTCTCAGTAGAATCTTTTAAGGCTCTTGGAATATAAGTCTCTTTGACTTGGGTGAATATACTGTGATCCTGTAATTGTATAAAAACATCAGAACTCTTCTCGTTTCTTGCGGGAGGGGTTTTTAATTTTTCAGCAATATCTAAAAATGTTGATGTATTATCAGTGAAAAAATCTTCTAATGTGATATCAAGTGCAGCGCATATACGATCTAAAGTGACAATAGTGGGTGATTTTTCATTTAGCTCAATACTTCGAAGGGCTGATTGTGCAATTCCAGCTAGTCCAGCAAGTTTATTCGTAGTGAGCATTTTTTCTTCTCGTAATTCTATCATTCTTTTCCCAATATCCATTTTAAACCATCCTTTTTTATATCTATAGAGATATTATAACACAAAAATATTCCAAAAAAATATCTCTATAGTGTTGACAAGTTATATCTTTTGAGATAACATAGGCAACAAGGAGGTGACTTATATGATTAATATCCTAAAATATCGAACGGAATTAGGGTTATCCCAAGTGCAACTTGGCGAGCGATCAGGTGTATCACAAGGGTACATATCTGATTTAGAGCGTGGTGAGAAAGAGCCAACTGTTTCGATCGCAAAAAAGATTGCTGCTGCACTTGGTGTACCGATCACTGCTCTCTGGGATGATTCGAGAATAAAATCATCATGAACGAGTAAGGCACGATGGATGGCTGTAAAAATGCAAAAGATAAACGTCATTGTTATAAAAAGAGTAAAAAGGTTGGGTGAAGTCATTGATGAACGTAGTGACAAAAATTACTAGTACCATCCCTGAATTATTAACGGCTAAAGAATTAGAACGCCTATTTAAATTATCAACTCCTCGAGTCTATGAACTGATCCACAGCAAAGGATTTCCCACAGTTCGAATTGGTAAGCATTATCGAGTGGATAAACAAAAATTATTAGAGATGATTGATCGTGGATTTGTTATCTAAGCACTTTATAATAGTTACGGAAAAAATAATTAAAGTCTCCCAGTATAGCGTGTGTCGATACGTTCTCTTTTATACATAATATTTAGGTCCATAGTCAAAGCGTTGTAAGTTTTTTTGAGAGGTGAAAAAATGTTGCAACAAGAAAAAATCATGATTGTGTACAAGTCTTTGCAAATGAGACGAATGACTGTAGAGCAAGACGTAAGCATAATAGAAATTTTAAGAACAAGTACCTGGCGAGAGGGATTTGATATATTGATGGGGATCATGAGTATCATAGTTTTTATATTTGCTTTAGTGTTTGTTTTTGGGGAATAAAAAAAGACCACTTTGCAGAGTGGCCCTTAGGAAAATTATTACATGAATCATATCATACTATAGTATTACAGTCAAATAACGGGGGAGGATGTATGATGAAATCAACAAGCATTGTTAGAAAAGTAGACGAGTTTGGGAGGATTGTGATTCCCGTTGAACTAAGACGCAAGCTCGATATTGATATCAAAGGTTCTATCGAATTTTTTATTGATGGTGAGCAGGTACTTTTGCGTAAATATACTGCGGGTTGCAGCCAATGTGGAGTTCTTGGTACTGTTTTTAAGGTAGGCAATATTAAGGTGTGCGAGGCGTGCAGGAATTTTTGTACAGGTTTGGCCGTCGGTTGTTTCATAGGGGAGGCACGGAATTTTAGTTCTTCGACTGTTACAAATAAGTTGGGGCATAAAAAGTGTCGCTGCCAGCATAAATAAGCTATGGTGGTTCTAAAAACTCGGGCAATAAATTCCTTGCAAAAAAGGTAGGGTGACATAGTTGTGGGTGACGTGAATTGGATTAAGATCACAACGAATATGTTTGAAGATGAGAAAATTGATTATATCGAGAGCATGCCAGAAGCCGATAGTATCTTGATGATCTGGGTTAGGCTGCTGACCATGGCAGGTAAAAGTAATATGGGAGGGTATGTCCTTCTCACGGAAAAAATACCGTATACCGATGAAATGCTGGCACATAAATTTAAACGCCAACTCAACACCGTTAAATTTGCCCTAAAGACTTTTGTTAAATTAGAGATGATTGCCTTTGATGACACTGGTATCCGTATTGCGAATTGGGACAAACACCAGAATGTGCAAGGATTAGAAAAAATTCGTGAGCAAAATAGGCTTCGTAAACAAAAGCAGCGGTTAACCGATAAAAAGCAGCTACTTGTGGGACAGGTCACGCCATGTCACGTGACCGTCACGGAGGAGTCACGCACTCTCTCTATTATAGATAGAGATAAAGAATTAGAAATAGATAAAAGTACGATTATCGCTCAGGATGTGGCGATGATGGAGATTCCAGATGATACGAAGCAGGATGGGGAAAGAGTGGTACCTGTACAAAAAGAAAAATATAAGTATTCTCAACATCATATGGATCTTGCTTTACAGTTAAAGAACTGTATGCTAGAAAATAAGCCAAACATGAAGATGATATCTTCCTTAGGGCAATGGGCGAATACGATTCGTCTCATGATCGAGCGCGATGGCAGACAAATACAGCAAATTGAGATGGTGATTGATTGGTGTCAACGGGATAAGTTTTGGAAAATGAATATTTTAAGTGCCGATACCTTGCGAGAAAAGTTTGATCGCTTGGAGCTACAGATGGGTGAAAGTTTAAGAGCTGGGTCAGGGATGAAGAAAGGGCAAGATTCTGTACCAATTATTTCACCACAGGTTGCTTGGGAAGAAGTATATACTAAGCTGATTATCAATAAGCAAAAGGGAATTCATTGGTCTAGTCCCTCAATTGGACAAGCAGTCAAGCGTGTTGGGTTTATTAATTTACTTCAAAATGGAGCCGCATGTATGCCTCAGTTTATGCGTGAATATAGCGAGGTGATCCGATCATGAAGCTAGTAGCGCACTATGTACCAGAGATTGCAGATAGGGACAAAGTTGGGATTGACTCAAAATATATTACGTATGCTCGTAAAAAAATTCCTGATATCAGTGAGGAATTGATTCACAGAAATCTATGTGAAATTATCACTGCTTATGATGCTGAGCTGACATGCAAGTCTTGCTGTATGGGGATTGATATGTGCCCAGAATTAATGAATTCGGCAGGGTATACCTATACTATGTTGATTCAACCAAGTGGTTGGATCAAAATTGAATATAGTCCTTGTATGTTCAATGGTGGCAAGGAAGAAATAACAAATCAACAGGAGTCCCAGTTTGTTCAGGGGAAGATTTTTGGATGAAATTCAGTCGGTAGTTGTCTTTCTCTTTCTCTCCTCCCGATGTCGGGAGGGGTTGGGGGTGGGACCATTGCTGCCGGCAGGCGGTTCGGTTGGACGAACTTCTCCCTTGTAAGGGGGTTAGGAGGTCGTTCGTTCCCCCAGAGGTTGGGGGCTGGGGGTTTGCTATTCTTGTAGGTGTACGCTTTTGGCACCAACCTTGAGCCTGCCAACCATTAAAATATGTTACTTGTAGGCAGGCCGTTCCTTGTGGATTTAGCTTCGGCGACGTGTGGAACAGGTCGCTTGGGATGGTGAAGTGGCAATGTGTAATTAGAACGCGCGACAGAGGACTGATTGCTGTAGAGATATCGATTTGTGGAGTGTGTGTGGGCAAGCTGGCCTTTGTGGCGCAGAGAAGCAGGGAGCTGTTACTAGTTTTGAGGGAATGAATTTAGGCTAATTTATACAAGGCTTTCTTATGTAGCAGTCCCATATTTACACAGTAAATTCATGGATAAAAAGGAGGACGTAGAGTGTGAACCAAGAAGAAAAAGAATATTTAACAAGAGCTAGTAAGCTGTTGACTACTGCTGGGGAACTTGCAGGTGATGCAGTGATCTTACTCGGAGCAACTGGTAGAATGACTGATGCAGGTCAGGCAGAGGCGGCGATGTTTAAATTAAATAATATTGCCCGAAAGATCGGTTACATATTGGATGATTTGGTACAGGAAGAAAAGTGGGGGCAATGGGATCGATTGCTGAGGAGTAGTGACGGGTGCACTAAGTTGTTAGCGGATATAGATAACTAAACGAATGGACAGAGGTTCGTTTTGGTTCGCCTCCACCATCTAAATCCCGATTTTTGAAAAGTATGTAAAGCCACTAATTGCCTGGGTTTGAAGGGTAGTTGGTGGCTTTTTTTGTTTTCTTGTGAAGGAATTTCTCGCCTCCACCATTTATTATTTGATTAATACAAAAAATTCCATAGGAAGTGCCAGCTGAGGCTTTCCTATGGAATTTTATTTTTACTATGGAACTATTTTGTATGATTAGATAAAGAATATTCCATTGCTTTTGCTTTTACTTCAGTACAACCATGTTTATGAATAAAATCAATGCCACCTTTGATTATTTGCTTGTCTGTTAATATATCTTCAAGTAAAACATTGCTAATTGGTGCGTGTGAGACTTCTCTTACACAAAAATTCCAATAGTCAGCTGGAGTTAAAATCGCTTTGATATCAGACCACAGAGAAGGAAATGAAAAAAGTAATTGCTGAATAATTTCGTGAGTGGCAATGTTATTTTTAATTGCTGATATGCATTCATAGAAAATATATCGTTTAGATTTTTTGAATTTTCTTATTTTCTGTAGCAGGCAAATATAATAATTAATGCTACAGATATGCTTTTGAGAGAGCCGATTATTATCAAAAGCGAGTGTGCGCAATTTGGGAAACTCTAGGACGCAAGAAAAATCATGAATCTTGTTACCGCTAAAATTAGCATGTAGTAGAAGTAGACCGCTTTTAGATAAAACTGCTATATTGTTAATTTGGTTATTCGCCAAACTTAGTACTCGTAAAATACGCATATTTTTTAAGGGTGCAAGATTTTCTATACTATTATTATTTAAGTTTAAGTGTCTTAATTTTGTTAAAGTAGCAAGTTTAGATATATCAGAAATAGAGGTATTATTAATCCGCAAGAACTCTAAATTTACAGCGTATTCTAGACCTGTAAGATCATCTAGGATACTGTATTTTGGGGTGGTTAATACTAATGTAAACAAATTTTCGATATCGTCTTTTGTAACGGGTTTATCTTTTTTTATACCTAATTTTCGTTTAATCTCAGTTTCTAAAACTTTACTTGAAAATTGAATTATATTTGACATTACATACCCATCCTTTCAATTTATAGTTAACTCTCCACATTTCATAGGGGAGGTTATGTAATTAATATTATTATAGAGAGTGCAATTATGGCAAAGTTCAAATAGTTCTATAATTGAGGATAGCAAAAATAGCAAAACGGTTTTGAGAAGGACGTAGTCGATAAAGAAGATAATAGAATATTCAGTTCATTTATTATCTTTTAATTTTATCAAATTGCTTCTTATTTTGGTTTTATAGAAAGAGATTGATAGTATATTATTAAGTCAATAGCTTTCCATTATCAATCCAATCTTGATGATTTTAAGAGGTTTAATCGCACTAGCTGTATAGCCATCTATTGAACGTAGGTAGTAATATTTCTGAGAATAAAGAAAAGATCACTTCGACGTGGTATAAAAAATAATTACTTCTTTCACTTCTGATGTATGAAATTTATGTTTTGGAAAATAGAAAAATAAACAAATGAGTTTCTTTCATAGTAAATTTTTCAGGGCTTTCAGGGCAAAAACTTTGTGCCCTGAAAGCCCTGCCTTTTTGAGGGAAAGATTCATTAGGTTCTAAATCCAAATCGTCAATAGAAAAATATGATGATTTTCTATTTGAGAAAATGGCATATATATTGAGTAAGAAAATAAGAGCACCAAAAAATAAGGTTGAAAATGCGCTACTTTGATAATAATAAATATAATATGCGGAAAAAGACTTTACAAAAAGTAATTATCGTGATAGACTGAGCAAGTGAAAAATAATATATGAACTATCGAGCGAAAGAAACTATGTTTATGTTTCTTTAAATAACTTATAAATCTTGAAAAAGATGCCGATGGTCGTTAATGAATTTCTGTTAAAAGGGTGTAATGTACTCTTTTTTAACAGAGGTAATTTGCGACTATTTGCATCTTTTTTTGTCGTTATTTTTCAGAAGCTGTACCTTAAAAATTGAATAAGAAATCAAAAGTACGTGAAATCAGTAAAAAAATCTGATTGAAGAAGAAAAAAGAAGGAGCATGAAAAATGAAAAAAATTGGTCAAATGTTTATTGCTGAACATGGTGAACTATTAGATTTGAACCCCAATTATTTACCCTATATTGAGAATTTAGATCGTATGCCTCGCTTTGGAATGGATGACAATGGAAATTTATATGGTTTGGATAAACAAGATAATCTTTTTATAATCTGTAATTTTGTAGCAAAACCAGTACAAGAAATCATTCGGGACGACGGTGTTGAGGAAAAAAGAACTATTGTTTTAGAAGGAATTCTTGAAGGTGGGGTACCTTTACAGAAAGTGCAAATTAGCATTGATGATTTTTTACAAATGTCCTGGATAACGAAAAAATGGGGGATTTCTGCAATCATTCGCGCTGGGCACGGAAATAAAGATTTTTGTCGTGAAGCCATTCAAGTGATGGGGAGTGATATTGAAAAAATTTCTATATATACCCATTTAGGATGGCGGAAGCTTCTGAATGGGCAGTGGTGTTATTTACATGGCAATGGAGCTATTGGTGCGCAAAATGTTTCTGTTGAAATCGAGCAAGGCTTGGAAAGGTATTCTTTGCCAGATGCTGTAGGTGACTCGACGTTAGCGATACAATCAAGCCTTCGATTATTAGAAGCAGCCCCGTTTAAAGTAACGATTCCAATGTTGGCATTCATTTATTTATCTCCACTTTGCGAGCTTTTTCGTCAAGTCGGTATTGAACCGTCGTTTGTGATGTGGGTTTACGGTGGTACAGGAACGCGAAAATCTAGCCTCTCCCTTCTGATGCTTTCCCATTTTGGTGATTTTGGCACGAAAAGTCCGCCGAGCACATTTAAAGATACGGTCAACGCGATCGAGCGTAAAGCGTTTATCCTGAAAGATGCACCATTATTAATTGATGATTTTTATCCAGGCACTTCATTTAGGGAGACAAACCAGATGAACCAAGTGGCACAGGGTGTTTTAAGGATGTATGGTGATCGAATTGGAAAAGGACGGCTTACATCCAATATTGAAGCCCAAAAAACTTTAATTCCAAGAGGGACAGCTATTATTACAGGTGAAGATTTACCAGATGGTCATTCATCTGTTGCTCGGTTGTTTAAGGTGGAATTAGGGAAAGATTATGTCAACCTTGAAAAGTTGACAATAGCACAGACAAATGCAGAGCGACTACAAGAATCAATGAAGCTTTATCTAGAATGGTTGATACCGCAGATGGAAGAATTGCCCATAAAGATGAAGGAGCTATTTTTGGAAAAACGAGCTGAATTTCAAAAACGGTCACAGCATGGTCGTCTTGGTGAATCTGCGGCGTGGTTGTATGTTGCTTGGACATTATTTTTAAGATTTTCGTTAGAAATGAAAGCTTGCCCGCAACAGATGGTTGAACGCCTTACCGAAAGGGCGCAAAATATTTTGAATGACGGGATTGACAATCAGAATCAGCTGATAATGTTGCAAAAGCCAGCTGATTTGTTTTTAGAAATATTAGCAGAGCTTTTTATGTCAGGGAAAATATATTTGGAACCTTTGAGTGAAGATGTTAGTAGCGTTTATTCATCGAATCAGGGGCAAAATGTTGGTTGGGTGGATGAAGAATTTCTCTATTTGCTAAAAGGTGTTGTCTACAATTTAGTCAACCAATTTTTAATGAGTCGAGGTAGAAAATTTCCAGGTACTGAGAATAGTTTGTGGAAAAGCTTGGATGAAAATGGGATTATACATACTGAAAAAAATAGTGCTGGTAGTACGGTACAATATTCTCCCAAAAAACTATTGTCAAATGGTGATGAAAAAGTTCGTATGCGAGTATTACACTTGCATAGGGAAAAAATGGATGAATTACTAAAGTGAAAATGATTTTTGTAGTTAATATTAAAAAGGAAAAGGGAGAGAATGATCATGATTAAGAGAAAAGAATGGGGAAATCCCAAAAAAGTGATGAACGTAGAAAAAACGGTCAATGAGGATTTTGATTTATTTGATGGTGATAGTGATGTTGAATTAGACGAAGAGCAGTTAATCTCAGAAAATACTGTAACAAAGAGGGATGGTGTTGGGATTTTGGGGAGGCGTAAAAAAATTGCTCCGGAAAAGGTTGTTCAAGCAAAGAGCGAAGAGTGTGCTGATAACGAAAATGCCTCTATTAGTACTCCTGCTATTGAAAAAAATACTGTGGGAAAAAAGACCATTATGATCCAAGTGATGCGTCATTCCGCTTTAGCAGAAGGAATATATCAAGCTGTTATCGGGGATATTCGAGATTTATCTGTTAATCCGATAGGGGCTTTGGTTCAAAAAGAGGAAATTTTGGTGATTCCTTTTATAGTGACGACAGCGGAGGGGGAGGTTGTTACTGTAAACTTGAAAACTAATAAAGATGTGAACTCTCGTGGACGGCTTTTATCACTTGTTTTGGCGATATATGGCGATATACCCGAAGAAGAATTTGATCTTAGAGACATTGAAAATCGCGAAGTCGAGATCAGTATTGTCCATCAACAGGGGATAAATGGAAGTACATGGGATGAGATTGTTGCGGTCAATGGTTATGATCTTGCTTCTTGAAAAAAATTGTGAGTTTTGAATTTTTGGCTCTCACTTAGGGGAAAGCGGGGCTTGCAGAGCACAATTTTGCCTGAAAAGCCCTGCGAGCCCTGGATTTTTCAAGGGGAGAAAGTTTGTATATATATGCAAATACAAACTTTTCATACATATATTATTCTCTTGAAGTTATCTGGTGAATTTATACCAGTTAAAAAACAAAGGAGGGAGTCTATTTATGTATGTTATTAATACATTGTATGACATTCAACAGTTGTCCATGAATGGAACGGTTTCTGCAGAACTGGTAGAGCATTTTATTCGGAAAGTCAATAGGTATCAAGATGCTTGGCGATCTAAATGCGGTCTACAGGAATTTTCATTAGAAACTTATGGTTCAATTGGTCTTATAGAGCAAGGAGACCAAAGTTTAGCTTCTATTGGTTTGTCCGAAGATTTAGCTAATATTATGCCTGAATGGGTTAGTAGACTGGAATTAGCAGAAGCAACTTATTATGTCCTTTATATTACGAAAGAGGATGGTCATGTGCTTCAAATCTATTTACCTGACAATGTCATGTCCGAAGCTATTCATTTTTGGCTATCTAAACAACCAGTAGAAGAAGAAGCTGGAGAAAGTCTTCATCAAAGGTATCATTCGATGACATGGTACATGGGGGTGAAGAGGTAATATGAAACAAACAGTAGCAGAAATTATAGTCTTGGTTTTAAAAATCATTCTAAAGAATAAGTCGGGTAAAATACATTAGTTTTTTACCGTCAATGATGTTGTGAAGTATGTGGTTTATTATACCAAAAGAATATTGAAAAGTAGGAGTATAGATGATGTTAATGGAAAAAACATTGCCTAAAGAAGGGCAAAGTGTAATAGGTCAAGGTATTTTTCGCTATAAAACAAGTATATCTCGCAAAAACCTAAAACGTGGAGAGCATTTGGCAGAATCTATTTCATCCATACAAGAAGAAAGCGGTATGGAGAAAGAGGATTTTTATGAACCTGCCGTTGTACTGTTAGCGAAAATTCATGAATCTATTAAACATTACCAATAAAATCATATTACTATTCTAATCTATACTACTATTTCCATTCATTACTACTACTAATACTTAATTTACAATAGATCATGCAGGCTTTGTAGGTGGAAAATCATGCCATCAAAGCCTGCGCAAAGGAAAAGGACTACTTTCGACAACAATGCTGGGGGAGAGATTGATATGACTATAGAAAAAATGAAAAGAGCTGCTATATATGCAAGATTTTCTAGTGATAATCAAAGAGAGGAATCCATTGATGCTCAAATTAGAGCCTCAGAAGAATTTGCAAAAAAACAGGGAATGCAAATTGTAAAGGTGTATGTTGATCGGGCAAAAACAGCTACGACTGACAAACGTCCTGAATTTCAGAAAATGATTGAAGATAGTGGGAAAGGAATCTTTGAAATTCTCATTATACACAAACTAGACCGCTTTAGTCGGGACAAATATGATTCTGCCCGTTACAAGCGAAAACTCAAACAAAACGGCATTCGGCTTTATAGTGTGACCGAAAATTTGGATGGTAGTCCTGAAAGTGTTATTCTCGAATCCCTCCTTGAAGGTATGGCAGAATACTATAGCAAAAATCTGGCAAGGGAAGTCATGAAAGGAATGCAAGAAAATGCCCTAAAATGCCAGCATACAGGAGGTAGACCAGCACTGGGATTTGATGTTGATCGAGCTACTAAAAAATATATCATCAATGAAAAGGAAGCAGAAGCAGTATGTATGATTTTCCAGCTCTATCTTGATGGCTATGGGTATCACCGCATTATTGATGAATTGAATACTAAAGGTTATCAGACGAAACTAGGCAAGCCCTTTGGGAAAAATAGCTTGCATGATATTTTAGTGAACGAAAAATATTGTGGCACCTATGTATTCAATCGGAGCAGTAGCAAAGATTGCGATGGTCAGCGTAATAATCACAATTCGAAAGACAATGAGCATGTGATTCGAATTCCTGATGGTGTACCTGCCATTGTGTCGAAAGATGTGTTTGAGAAGGTACAGGAAAAAATGAAGCTCAACAAACGACAACCAGGAGCATACAAAGCCAAAGAAGTCTATCTGTTGAGTGGACTCATTGTTTGTGGTGAATGCTTGAAACGAGAAAACCGTGAATATTCCATGATGGGAAATTCCAAGTATTCTGGCAGGGATAAGCTGAAACATGTGACTTATCGTTGTAGTAATCGGGAGCGTACAAAGGAATGTGACAATAAGGAGCTACGACGAGAGTATATTGAAAACTATGTACTCAGTGAACTGGAAAAAAACATCTTTCAAGAAAAAGCCATTCCTCACCTTCTAGAAAAAATTAATGCTTATCAAAGTGCTGTTAACCAAGAAAAAGATAAAGATTTGGAACGGTTCAAACTGGAACTTGATGAAGTTGACAAGCAGATGGAAAACATTATTAATGCCATCGTTGCAGGAATGAATCAGACTGCTTTTGCTGGCAAAATTAATGAGTTAGAGGAACGAAAACTAAAGCTAGAAGTATTGATAAAAGAAATCAATCTTAAGAGCCAAGCTACTGTCGTTACGGAAGAGATGCTACGAGGACTATTTGCAATGTTTCGGAATTTTGTTACAGAGAGAGACATTCCAGAAATCAAAAAGTTTATAGGAAATTATGTTGAAAAAGTCATTGTTTATAAAGACCACGTCGAAGTGGTCTTTTTCCTTTTGTGTGACAATGAGCTGAAGAGTGAGAGTTATCATTTTAGAGTCAAGATTCCTAGAAATCAGCTACTTGAACAGCGTGGGAAAGTTGCCTAATAGAAAAGGATGGTGGAAAATATGTCAAATGTTATAGAAAAAAATGTGATCAAAACGGAAGTGGTCTTTTCAGAAGATAAAGCACATCGCTATTTGCTTAGAAAGGAGTGGGACAAGAACAAGCCAAAAGCAATGGTCATCATGATCAATCCGAGTGTTGCAGGTGAGGTATTCATTGACCATACGACAATGTATGTCATGAACAATTTGTTTCGTCTTGATTTTGGTGGAGTGGATGTCGTCAATCTATTTTCAAATGTCAGTGGCAGTCGTAGTGTGAAAGAAAGTACGGTTGATGGTGAAGAAGAAAATTATAGTCAAATCCTTCAATCGGCAGAGAAAGTCAGCAGTATCATTATTGCATGGGGGAAGATTGGTGAGAGTAATAAAAGTATTCATGGGAAGCAGAAAAAACTTTTGAATTTGCTTCAACCTTATGTAGAGAAACTATTTCTGATTGGTACTGGCAGTGGTGAAGTAGGATTTCATCCATTGGCTCCACAAATTCGTTCAGTATGGAATCTGGTCAAGTCTCATATTTGCCAACAGGATGAAGTAGCTCAAAAAGATTCAGTTAAGCAGAAGAATGATATAAAGAATGAAAAGGATATGGATGACTCATTGGCTAGAGAGGCTAATGAGTCATAATTATTATGGTTGGAGGGATAGAGAATGATTAAAATAGCACATGCCAAAGAGGTGGCTGGTCTTTCATTAGCAAAAGAAATTATAGATGTTGCACTGGCGGCTGTGAAAATATTGGATGATGAATATGGTGAGAATCGGAATGTAGATTATGGTGATGGTGGTTATGTGCTTGTTATTGAAGAGAAGGATGAATTTGAGATGTTAAAAGCGATACACATTGATGTAGAAGAAATTGTACCTGAGTATGTCGATATTATTGAGTGTGATGATGGAAGGATTTTTGTGAGTAGTTTACTATTACTAGGAAGTGATTTTGGAATAGTATTAATAATACCATTATCTATGATGCCAGTGAATTTGTGGAAATATAGTGTTAAAAAACAATTATTTGGTAGTTGAGCAGGGAAATTGGTAAATAATAGCGAAGAAAGGATGATGAATACTATAGTATTCATTATCCTTTAAAAAAATCTCTGCATAACAATCAGTAAAAAGATGTTAGCAGAGAAAGAACGTAGTTAGTAGGTAAGTAAAAAAATTACTTTTCTTGTTCTAAGTGAATCATTAATTGAACGAGAGAGACACCAAGTTCATTGCACACTTTTGACATTGTGCGAAGAGAAGGACTTTTTAAGCCACGTTCTAACTGGCTAATGTATGTACGATGTAATCCAGTGCAGAGACCAAGTTCTTCTTGGCTAATGTTCTTCTCTGATCTTAATTTTTTCAGGACATTACCAAATTTTCTGTCAATCATAAGTCTACTATATGTTATAGAAAGAGGTTGCTCCACAGACTATAGTATTCAATTGAGCAAAAGTTTAGATTTTCATAGAAGGGCGATAGCATATACAGAAGTATAGATACTATAATCAATAATAAAAATGTGAGGAGCGATTGAAATGCTTAAAAAGAGAATTTTTGTATTGACGATTTTGTTATTAGTGATTATTAGTAACATTTGTTTCGCTGAGGTTGATGAAAGGTGGGTAGTTTTACAGCAAGATGGCAGGGTAATTATATCTTTGGAGAAAAATTATTTTAGGTTCTATATAAATAGAGATTCGGAGAAACTTACTATAAACTGTCAAATAAAAGAAAATTTTCTTGAAGAGGATTTAGCTATTATTGATCATGTTTCAATTTATATTAATAAGTCAGGTGAAATTACTTATACAATTAAAGAGGAATTTATCTGTAAAGGTGGCAAATATGTAACAGCGAAAGACCGTTTAGAAGAAGGGCTGAAAAAACTTGATCCTGAAACATATATAGGAACAGCAATGCTAAAGGTTATAGATTGGACAGTAGCGAATCATCGTCACCCTACAGTGTCGTTCGAATAACTTCTAAAGAAAATAATCAGGAAAGTAGAATATAATTCCTAAACAAAGGTATAGAAGATTAATCTTGACACTTGTGATGTTATCGTAAATCGAAATATAAAAGGAGTGCATTAAATATGCCAAATGTAAAAGTAGATAACCTAAAAAATTCGGCTGTACGGATAGCTGGAAAACAGTGGTAAAAAATACTTGGTATAAAGGATTTGACTTCTAAAGAATGGGATTATGTAGCTGGTCAAGTTGGACAAGGAAAAAGTAGTTGTCCGTAATAGAATTATATGATAGTAAATAAAATATACAGAGGAGTGTATGCAAAAATGAAAGTATCAAAAATAGTCATCTTGGCAGTATTAATGATGATCATGGTAGCAAGTGTAGTTTCAGCAAATCCATTTGAAGGAAATTGGTCTAGTGATCCTAATAATCAAGGCGAATTTCTATCACTAGAGCTATCTCTCAATGATGCAGGAAATATTGTAGGATCTTTTCGTGCTAGGTCTGGGCAAAGATTTGATCGAGGTAGCGGTATGAAAGCATTTTCTACTGAAGACAGCAATGTTTATCGAATATCTTTTTCTAGTGGACATGGTGGAAGAGTTAAAGCAAATATGTTATTACAGGAAGATGGTAGTATGGAGTGGCTTATAGTGTCTCAACAAGGAGAACATTATTTACCTGAACATATTATGTTATATCGTCAATAAAGAGAAAGAAGGGAAGGGCGAAGGAAGCTCTTCCTTTTTTTATACTTAGTATATGCCCAGTGTAGTATACTATAAATAATATATTACGAAGGAGTTTGGGGATTGTGAAGCTAAGTAAAGAACAACAGAAAGCTAATGGGGATCATTTCTGGTTCAATGCTTTTATGCCAACTATATTTAGATTAGGATTAATAGTAATAGTTTTTATTGTTCTGTTTGTGATATTTGGTATAATGGCGCTTATAAATAATGTAATGAAGTAGGAAAATGCAATATAAACAGATTGTATGTTTTGAAGATATTATAATAAGATACAGTGATTCCTTCTGATACGGAAAAAATAGGTGAAATATGGCTTTATTTTTCCTAGTAAAACAATAATAAAATTTGGTGCAGAAGATTACCTGCAAATATGGGAGATGATGAAAATTAGTGATTTATTTGTTAGTTTGAAAAATAGAAAAAAATTAATTGTATCATTGTTTATAATCATTATAAGTATATACTTAATGGTTCTAAAGCATGATAAAGAAATATTACAAAGTACATTTTCTTTACTAAATGATGGTTACTATCGAGGGGGAACACTGACGGAAGCCAAATGGGGAAACATAGAAGCAGCAAAAGCAAAACTGGATGCAGTTTATTTTAGTGATAAACAAAAACAAGATTTATTAGCAGAAATTAAAGAACGTGAAATAGAAAGAAACTTAGGGGTAATCCAATTGACGTTGGTGAACTCGCAAGAATTAGATATAGTTGTTTTGAATAATTATAGAGAGCAGTTAATTTCTTATAAAGGTAATAATTACCAAAAAGACGTTTTTGATATGTTGACAAAAATTGATAGTCAAATAGAATTCTTAAATGCAAATAGTGAATTTATTAATGGAAATTATTCTGCAGCATACTCAAAAATCCAGTCATATATATATAAATATCCAACTGGATCAAATATAAGAGAGGCCCAAGAACTATTAAGGGTTACAATCACAAAACTACGTGTACTTATTAAAGAGAGTATGGAAAAAGAAAATCCAGCTTTGGCAAGAGCAAAAGCAACCGTTGGGGATAATAAAGTGGATTATAAAATTCTGGAAAAAAATACAGGAAAAAAAAGTGAATTTATAAGAGTTTATGTAAGTAATCCAACTCGAGAAAGAATAATAGTCGCATTGCAAGAAATGATCCAAAAAGGAGAATTGGGTGGAGTATTAGCTAACAAAATTTGGTTTGAATCTACTTCAAAGGGCGGAAATGCAATTGCTGAGTATAAATATAGTGCCCCAATGTATGGTTCTCCAGAAAAGGGAGTTTTATCATTTAAACCTAGAGGTGAAGAGATAAACTTCCCCAAAAGTATTTATATAATATGGTAGGTATTTATTTTGAACGGTAGATGATTTTTGCATATATAACGTACTAGAGAAGTTGTAGTTGTTAGTCAATAAAAAAGGTGGATTTGCAAGGTCACGGCTCGCCTCCACCATTCAAATCTGGATTTTTTTACAAATATAGTAAAGCGAGAAGCCTTGATTCTACTGCCTTTGTGGGCAAAAATCGTGGCTTTTTTGTTTTTTGAATGGAATTCTCGCCTCCACTATGTAAAGGGAATGTTTAATAAATAAAGTATCTATTTATCGTTGTTATGCATATCGATATTCTTAGTTTTGGTGATATATTTGGATTTATTTATAAGATTAATCGGGAGGAAGCGTATCATTGGTAATGGCAAAAAACTTCTGCCGAATTTCAAATTTAGCAGGGGTTCTTAGTTCTTTTGGGGAATTTCTTAGTTGTAAATCGTTTACTAGAATCGCATCGGTGGAACCATCCCTCGATGACTCCAATAAGGGTTGGATATTATAAAAAAATTCAGAGTTGTGTAACGGGGGTGCTTTATGTCTGGTAAATCTGAGCCTGATAGAATTGCAACACGTGGGGAAGATGTAAAGATAAAAGAAAATGTAAACAAATGTAGTACATACGAGCAGGTGAAAAGAAAAATTGGCAAAGAACCAATTGATGCAAAGGAACTTGCTGTTTATTTGAGTTATCTTAAAGGCATTTCAAATGGGAGTTTAGATGAAAAAACAATCCGGCGATATATTCAAAAATTATGTGATATGAGTAAGGGGCGATTAAAGGATTTAGATTTTAAGCAAGGAACGAGTGTAAATAGTGCTTATTTATTTAAGCCCGGATATCATAATTTGTTATTAGCTTTTTTAGATACAGATTATTTTGGTGCAAAAAAGAATGATAAAAAACTGTCCGATAGGATGGTTTTGCACGAGCAACTTGCAGAAAACATAACTAAATATTTGGATACAGGTATGCAGGAAAAAATAAAAAGTGACCCTTCGTACTTAAATGCACTTATAGAAGGCCGTTTGTCAAAGTGCATTACTAATGAATTGGCGGTTATGCTTCATATAATACATAATTCAGAACCTGTTATACGATATCAGTTTATGCTAGAGGTATTAAATGAATTAGCAACAGTTAGGCGTTGGATGAATGAATGGGAAGAAAGAATAAGGCTAATTAGAGGTATGTTTGTAAAAGATGATGAAAAAAATCAGTCACAAGATAATGTTGAAAGCGGGGATTTTCAGTATGATATGTTAGATTCATTGATGGTGAAGCTTCTTGAGGCAAAAGTTAATAATAAAGAATATGAATATTTATCTGAGGATGAGTTATTACCCTATAAAATGGCTTATATTTCTGAAAAATTATATGATATTACGGGATTAAAGACACATGAAATCTACGATTTTTTAAATTTGATAGAAGAAGACGTAATAAATGATTTCAGATACAAAAAGATTATGCAAAAAGCCCATAGAATTTTAGATAGAAACGATCAATTTGAAAGGGAAGTTTTTGAATCTTTGGATAAAATTATAAAATCGCAAATTGTTTCAAATAAAGCAGATATTTCACCAAATAATTTTAATAAAATTATCCGCTTTACTGAAGAGATGGTACGAGAAGATAAAATTAAAATAAAAGAAATTTTAGGTGATACCAATATAGACATTGTTTTAGATAAAACAATAATAGATGAAATGATGAAAATTAAGGACAGGGAAGATAAGAAAAAGATTGCCGGACAGAATTAATAAATTATCTTTCCGGTGCAGATGGTTATTTTATGAGTTATGATATATTCATAAAATTAAAGGAGTTGGTAACAAATGACCTTGCAAGAAAAAAATGCTTTAATTGAAGAGATGGCCAATAAAATCGCAGCGATATCTTGCCCAGATGCAGTATTGAAAATTATGCCAATTGAGAACGGATGTACACGTCGTCCACGTCATTACCAGGATTCGAATGCTGTGTGTCGATTTAGTGTTTTTATGTGGCAGGTAAATCGATTGGTTGGTGAAGAGTTGGTCGCCGAATTAAATGCTAGAATTCGTGCCGCTGTTCGACATTTTGGTTTGAAGTACTGCTGTCCTTTTGTGGTAAGGATTCCTCCAGAACTTAGGGGATGATTTTGTGACAGGGATAATTCCCTTTAAAGTAAGTCGAGGCAAGGCTGTAGGGCACGTTTGGTGTTAAACCTAAATTATTTAGTTATTTGTATTGATATGGGCAACAGTTTTTTTAGTTCGTATATGAAGAATGTATTAGATATTTACAGGCAATGAAGGTGAATAACTGCCCCGTTTCGGTGAACAGTATCACCTTTAACGATGAAAAATCTAATATTTTATTTTTAAAAACATAGTAGAAGTATAATTTGTAATGATATCCCTTATCCATATGCATGGATAAGGGATATCATTACTTTAAGGCTTCTTTAATGTACACAAGGAAAGCTAATCGCTTCTACCTCACTCTCTGATAATATTGCACAAAAAGCCATGGAATTATTTAAAGCGAATTATTCTTGGCATAAGCCAATTCGTAGTCTTGGCGTTTGAGGCGGTGACTTGGTAACCGCTAATGGTCATATTCAAATTGACTTATTTAATGAAGATCGTATCAATAAAGAAACACTAGAACGAACTGTAGTTTTGGCCATAATAGCATACAACGTTGCTCGATATTACTTGATTAAGAACTTACGAATTTCAATCCTAAAAGTGATCATGTGATACACCCTGTATCATTTTTTAAGTGTTGATGATGGGGAAAGTATATGTGAGTATCACAGCAGAACATGATGTGAATGGAAAAATTAAGCCGATGTCATTAACGTGGGAAAATGGTAGGGTATATGTAATTGATCGTGTATTGGATATTCGCCAGGCACCTTCTTTAAAATCTGGTGGGCAAGGAATCAGATATACTTGTCGAATCTGTAACAAGGAAGTTTATTTGTTTTGTGATGAAGGAAGATGGTTTATTGAGACTAATTGATATTACAAGCATGAAGAATGTTATGGTGTGGGTGAAAAGAGTAAGAAAGTTGTAATGTGTTATACAAATAGGTATATACATTACAACTTTCTTACTTTTGGTGCTAATAGAACCCGCCCATGAGTGATAGATAAACCATGGGGACCGCTGGAATACCTTCCGGTATTCAACGCTAGTCCCGTTCGCTGATCCTGCGGATCTGACCGCTCAGGAACGCTACTCGGCTCTTTTAAGCCTCATCACAAAACAAGGACGCAAGTCCGAAGCACGTTTCGCTGCCCCTTGGTGCGGGCCAAACCGCTCAAGAACGACGGCTGACTCTTCGAGTCTTACCGCTAAAACAAGGACGATAGTCCGGGGAAACGCCCGCCGCCCGCCGAGGGTTTGTGAGGACGCTAGTCCGTCGCTCTGCCTATAAGGACGAAGTCCGTAGATGTAGTGAGGGCGGGTACCGCCCGATGCCAGAGGGAGATGGCTGATACCTGCGGTATTTTGACGCCAGAACGGTGAGTGCGATAGCACGAAGAAGATGACGGATTTATGAAAAGTGTTGAGTAAGTAGTTGAGTGGATAAGTGGGCGGGTTCATTGTTAGTAATGATGAAGAGGAATAGAGTCATTTTGTTTATCTAGTGCCCATACGCAGTAATACCATTGCCAATTATCGAATCCGTATATCGATGATCGTCAATCGTATTCCTGCCGAAGTTGCCGCAGCATTTCTAATTTTATTTCATTCCCGAAGCCTCATTACATAAAATTAGAAATCATGCTCCCCGCTACGCTGAATAGGCTTTAGGCTTAGGCGTAGGGGCGGAAACAGCGACTGCGGTCGCCCACTTCGTTGAAGGATAGAGAAATACCGCGCTGATGCGCCCGCTTATGGCTGAACGCCCACCCTCCACCCTAAGTGCGCACATCATTTCTAGTGTTACGATGTCTACGGAATTGTTACCCGCGTTCAGAGTATTTCGTTCCATCGTTAGAGCTGATGATCTGCACTTCTTTGGGTGTGCTGATCACAGCCCCTTCAATATGAGTGGATCGAGTAGGTGTTTCTTTCATTAGTGGGGTTGTAGTATTTGTTTGTAGGTCGAAAGAAATATGATGAATTCAACCACTAGAAAAACTAGAGACCGACCATAAGAGAGTTTGGGAGCGTAATATTTCAGCGTAGCGGGCGACCGCAGTCGCTTCTTGCCTAATTGCCTAATCCTAAAGCAGTGAAACGGGGAGCATGATTGTCGGCTCCATGGAGTGAGGTTTCGGGAACGGAATAGAGTTGGCAATGATGCGGTGGCTTCGTGGAGGAATACTACTGGTCGTAATTGATATACGAATTCAATTATGGCCAGTGGTATGACGATCTTCGGCGATGGAGTGAGGGACGAACGGAATTGCTAGATTAATTCAGAAGAATATTTTCGCGGTGAATGGGGAGGGGGAACCATTCAGTGGGAAAATATTCTTTCTTTCATGATGTGTGAGGGGCGGGTTCTTTTTATTTATTGGGTATTTAGAGTGTAATGATCTTTCTTGATTGAGGATCGTAGTGGAATTTTTAAAAAAATGTATAAACTAAAGTTAATAGTCCAAGTGATGCTATCAGCAATTCACTTGGACTATTAACTCAATAAAATGTAAAAAGTTCACAAGCTTAGAAACCAGTAGGACTATTAATTTTTTTATTATTTTCTTCCAATGATTCACGTGAAATCAGACTAAGACTTCCTTTTTTAGCAAGATTACTATGCATTAATAAGGTGTAAGTTATATTTCCATCCCATTCATATTCTTCGTTAATCAGACTATGATCATTAATGTTTGTAGTCGAAGGATTTCCGAATCTATCTAAAGTAGATGTTTTAAGATTACTCCAATTTGTATATCCTTCAACTTCAACTACAACACCACATAATTTATTTTTATTAAAGTAATATTCAATTTTTTGAAGAGTAACATTGCCTATTTTTAATTCATCGCTGGGACGAACGTAGACTTGGCATTGAGTGTGTTCACTGTATCCAACATAATATAGTGAATTATTCAATTCAGATAAGTCTGTACCCCATTTTAAATCACGGAAACCGTTTGGTTCATTTTGATACGATTGGGCATAAATGGTTGGTGAAAAAAGAATTACTACTACCATAATTAACAAAAATTTGAGATATATGAATTTTTTCACTGCGATCCCTCCTGAAAAAATATATAATTGTATAATTTGACAAAATATAGCTTAGTCCTGCAATTGAATATATAATTAAATAAGTCAATGATAATAAGAAGGGAAATATTAGTATGGTTTACTTAATATAAGGAGCTAATAATGACGTGCAAGATCAAGGTATATTCTGATAGAATAAAAACTAATTGTTGGCCTGTACTAAAGGAAGTAATTACTCAATCTGAAAAATTGATATAAATGGTAGAAAAAGTTAACCTAGATGATAATTAAAATGCTGGCGAGATCGAATTTCCTATTAACTTTAATGCAAAAGAAAATACATGCAACAATTTATAATATTTTAATAAATTGGAACTGGATAAAAATTACTAGAGTGAGGTGTTGTCAAGTGAAAAAAATGTCATTTACGCTATCGTGGTCTGGATTATATGGGATGGTTGCGATAGAGGCAGTTAAAATATGTCAGTCGAATAGGAGTTCGCCTATTCAAGCATGGGAGGAAGCCGTTAGAAAAATAACTACTAATCTAAATTATATTAAAAAAGGATGTCCTAAAAATACGTTCTTAGGACTTTGTGAGGATGGGCTTGTGTTTGGAGTACCGGCTGGATCATATACTCACTCTATAAAAAATAAACAATATGCGATAGCAGCGGTCAGCATTTTGAAGAGTGGTGTCACTTGTGAAGATTCAAATGAACTTTGGATTAAGGTATTAAAAAGTCTTAATATTTCCGCTAAAACACCAAATGGGCAGATGGATGTTGTGCTTGCACTATGGAACGAAAAATATGTTATTTAAGACAACAAATAACTGACAAGCTTTTATGTGTTATATAAATGGATGTAATTTTTGAGGGCGAGAGGGCGGTATTATTGCTCTCGGTTTTGTACTATTTGACCTGTTATGCAGAGAATTATCATCTATTAACAGTGTGAAATGATCTCGAATTTTGCAAATAGCAGGGAGGTACCTTTATTGTTTAAGGAAAAGTAGTTTAAAGGATGTTTATCAGCAGGTGGAAAGACCTGCGCGATATTGGCTCATGGATTAGATAAGGTATATCCAGCAGAAAATGCAAAGCTTGCACAGCAAATTGTTGCAGAGGGTGGATGTTTGGTAAGTGAGTATGCACCAGGGATACGTCCACTGCCAGCATACTTTGTTGAACGGGACAGAATTCAAAGTGCTGCTAGTATGGGGGTGCTTGTTGTTGAAACGGATGTTAAAGGTGGCGCCATGCATGCAGTTAAATTTGCGAAACAATATAATCGATTAGTTGGTTGCTATTTGCATAATCAATCCTTTGCAAAGTATCCGCAAACTCATGGCAATAAAAAACTGATTGAAGAAAAAATAGCAATATCTTTGCGTGTGCCTAGTGAGATTGAAGAATTTAGTGAAAATATGTTAAATCTGTGGATGGCAGAAGGGGCATAAATGGGACAGTAGTGTGCTAGTTTTAAACACTAAAACAACGGCAATTTATATGTCTGGCGATTTGACCAGATATTATCACGATTGGGAGATTATTCAGTGTGAGGAACGAATTATTGATTTTGATTCAGCGAACATACCTTATTAACATGCAGTGAATTGCATTATTGCTAAAAAATTGATGTGTGAAGAAAGAAAATAAAAATAGTTAAAATAATCAGAAAATCCTTCCATAAAATGGAAGGATTTTCTGATTAAGTGGCGAACGTTTGATCTATAAAGAAAATGATTTATTGGAGGATGACATAGTGAAAGTTTGTATTGATCCTGGACATTCTGGACCATATGAGCCTGGAGCCTGCGCTGGTAACGTAACTGAAGCGGCCGTGAATATGGCGATTAGTAAGTCGTTAGGTGGAACTTTACAATTACTTGGTTATGAAGTCATTTATACTCGAGAAGGCGATATTGACAATGATGATTTAGCATTCCGTCCTCAGCTTGCCAATGAGCAAGAGGCTGATATTTTTGTGTCCATACATTGCAATTCAGCGACATCAACAGATGCAAAAGGAGTAGAGGTGTATCATTATCCCGGATCTAGTGAAGGGCTCTATTTAGCGAATGATATTCAAGGAGCATTGCCATTAATAACTTCGTTTACAAATCGTGGTGTCAAGGAAGCGGATTTTGCGGTATTGCGTTTATCCGATATGCCGGCGGTACTGGTTGAGTGTGGCTTTTTATCCTCGGAAGAGGATCGAGAAGCGTTGGTAGATAGTCAGCAACAGATTGCCATTGCACTCGGAATTGCTGCTGGAATTAATCGGTATCATATTGCTTGACAACAGGGAAAAACTTCCATATAATAGGAGGTAAGATGAAAGCGAAACATGAATATGCCTCGGGAAAAGGCATTGACAGTATGGCTATCTGCGCATCAGCGCTTTAGCATAGATGTCCTTTTCCCACCATACAGGTCACACCTATTGGTGTGGCCTATTTGGTTTATCTTGAAGAAAAAGGAGGTGTGATGAATGGCTGTTAGTAGAGTTCCTCAAAGTACTGTTATGAGTATTAAGGTTCAGTCTGGTGTTACTGCTAGTGGTAGTGCTGCTTATAAAACAACTCGTTTTACTGGTGTAAAGAATGCCACTACTGATGCTGATTTCTATGAAATTGGAAATGCGCTCGCTGGGTTACAAAGTTATCCTTTGAATTCAATCCTGCGTGCTGACACTGCATCGATGGTGAATGGCTAATCCTTATTAAAATAAACTAGAAAGGAGGGGGAAAACGTGACGAAAGTATTAGCAATGCATTTTAAAAATGCATCGGGTAAAGAAATTACGATCCAGGTGAATGATCCTAAAGCCGACTTGACGAAAGCTGGTGTGGAAGCGGTCATGCAAAACATTATCACTAAAAATCTTTTTAGTACCACAGGTGGCGATTTAGTATCCATCGTGGGTAGCGAAATTAAAAGCACTGATACAGTAGCTTTGGTGTAATAGTGACTGGAATGTATAAGTAAAATAACGCGCATAGGCGCGTTATTTTACTATCTAACGAAAGGAGAGAGTCAGATGGGTGATTTAGTACAGTTTGTGGCTCAGGTGGGATTTCCCATTGCTGTGGCAACGTGGATGCTAGTGAAACTACAAGTAAGTCTTGATAATTTTGCTACTGCCGCTAGAGAGCTAGCAGGCAAGATCGAAGTGCATACCAATCAGTGCGCAAAGTGTCAGGATAATCGCCAGCATATACAATCGGGAGTATGAGGAAGGTCTGCTTGGTTGGAGTCAAAAGGGTGGGTCGTGAGGTAATTATATATACCTTGGCGCCCCGCCCTTATTAAGTTCTATACACCCGCCCATAAAAATAAATCAAAGCGGGGACCGCTGGAATACCTTACGGCATTCGACGCTAAGCCCGGAGCACGTTCGCTGATCCTGCGGATCTTACCGCTCAGGACCGACGGCTGACTCTTCGAGTCTTACCGCAAAGAATAAGGACGAAGTCCGAAGAAACGACCCGCCCGCCGACGTTTTGTGAGGACGATAGTCCGTTGGTGCCTATAAGGACAAAGTCCGTAGATGTTAGTGAGGGCGGGTACCGCCCGTTGCCAGAGGGAGATGGCTGATACCTGCGGTATCTTGACGCCAGAACGGTGAGGACGAGAGCACGAAAAGACGTGGGGATTAATAGTTCAGTGTAATTAGTAAACAGATTGTATAAATAAAATTTAAAAGAAAAGGGGTTCATGATTATGATTAGTTTTAAAAAAGTTAACAAGGAGTATGTAGTGATCGGGAGTGCTCTGCTGCTAGTTGTAGCAGTAATTTATTATGCTTGGCATAGAGACACAGAAAAGGAGGCGATGTTACAGAAATCTATAGTAATGAGCCAACAAGATGCCCAAGATAAAAATGTCTTGCAAAATAAACTAGAGTTGAATAAACAAAATTCTGAAATGTTGGCCAGTTTTGTTTCGCGAGCGCAAACTGGGAAAGTTCAGCCAGTAACACATTTTGCAGTACAAGCTCCATCGCTATCACAGGCTGCGGAGGAAGTGGCGAATCGGATTAATGGGCGGGACCCAACATTGCCACCAGTAGCTCTTGAAAAAACAGATAATACAATAGTTACTACGGAAAAGTTAAATGAGGAGCAGCAAGCAGCTGCTAAAAAAGTGAATGAGAAAAATATTGGAACAGATAAACCGAAAGTGAATGAAGAATATGGAGTAGGGGTTTATAAAAATAATAATTATCGGAATTGGGAATGGAGTCTTGGGTATGGTCAGCAAGGTAGGGAAAAGTACATTCCAGTTGGGCTGCAGAGGAATTATTCTAAGGATAAGGCTATTGCGGTGGAGGTGCATTTGGATACTAGTGAGATGAAGAAGGTTACGGGGTGGGAAGTTCGGCAGGTTTGGAAGATGGATAAATTGCTGTTGGTATTTTGATTTATAAGGGATTATTTTCTTGGTTAGGACTTTTCTGTAAGGAAGGGCGGGTTAGGTATTTACGAACATATCATTTAAATATATTGCAATGTAAGGTAATTCCAGAAGAATACAATTAGTAGTGTCGAACTCCCTGCTTCGCCACGCCAAAAAGGATGAGCCACTGTCATGAAATCTGCGAGAGCACATTTCACGCCAGCGACTCGTCCTTTTCGCGTGCTCTAGTTACTTTATCGTAATTGATAGTCTCTAGCGACCTACGCCTCGGCGCACGTCGCCGAAGTCAGGAACGCCCCCATGAGGAAAACCACCGTCACCCTGGGAGTCATCTCCTTCGCCACATTTCCGCCACTATTACAGGTCTGCATCGGAAGACCATCTCCGCACACCTATGCTACAAATGGATTAGTGAATAATAATTTGGTTATCATTGAAAGCTACGATAATTTTTATGTGTGCAATAATATACTTATTTTGTAAAAGATAAAAGGCTTTTAGGATAAAATGGCGAAAATAATACAATAACTAGTTATTTTTTGTATTAAAGTTGAAATATAGACCAATGAATCTAAAGTAGGTGTATTAATGATAGAACATAAACTAAAACTAGCTCTTGAGCGTATTGAAAATGATCATTTTAAACTCATTCTATTGTGCGGTAGCTTTAAAACCGGAAAGACGACAATCATGAAAAAAATGTCATCTCAGGATGGCTACTATTATATGAATTTAAATTTATTACTCACAGAAAATTTGTTACTACAAAGGGAAGAATCCTATTCTGTAAAATCACAGGATATCATTAAGGAAATTTTTGATAATACTTCGTACCCTATTACGCTTGTAGATAATATTGAGTTGCTGTTTTCAAATGAGATTGGCAAATTGAATCCTGTAGATGTTTTCAAAAATATTGCTAGAGATCGGGTTATTATTCTCGCTCTTCCATGTAAAGTAAAAGGCAATAAAGCGGAATATTCGGTGATTGGGAGAAATGATCATATGATTATGGATATTTCTGGACTGACTGTAATTCGGATGGAAGGTGAATCACATGGATAAACTTATTAAAAATCTAATACATTTTGAAGAAGTCGATGAAGTTATAAAGATAAGGCAGAATGGACAAGAAGAAAATATAGTTAGTAAATATGTAATAAGCAAGAAGATACGTGAACACTTACTTTATATGTTCAAGCTACTGAACAGTGAAACTCATAAATCTTTCAATATTATAGGTAACTACGGAACAGGTAAGTCTCATTTTTTGGCTTTTATTGCTGCCTTACTGGAAAAACAGCAGACTCGTCAGCTAGTTGGTGACATTGAAGTAAAGGATGTAGCAATGGCATTTAAGCGGCAGTTTGCAGTGGTTAAATTTGAATGTCCGGCAGCTCAAGAAGTACCCCTTCGAAAAATATTTTATGAAAATATACAAGAACAATTGGATAAGAAATATGGCATTGATATCGATGATATTGACTTAGCACAAGATTATAATAATAAAAAAAACGTTGAGAAAATCATTGAGCAAATTAAACATGAAAATCCAGAACTGGGTTTATTAGTGATTGTTGATGAAATTTCAGACTTTCTAAAGCAAAAGAGTAAGACGGATATGACCTATGACTTGAACTTTTTGCGAGAAATTGGAGAGTTGTCTCAAGAGGCTGATTTTTTATACATTGGTGCCATGCAAGAACACGTTTTCACCAATCCTAAATACATTGGGCAGGCTGAGAGTATCGCAAGAATTGCTGAGCGGTTTGTTGATATTAATATCAGCAAAGAAGATATTAATCGGGTTATATCAGAAAGAATTGTCAAAAAAGATGCAAATCAGCGTTTAGAAATTGAGGATTTACTTTCCGGTGTTAAACAATATTTTACCAATTTATCTCTAGAGATGGACAAGTATATTGATCTTTTTCCGATTCATCCTTATGTTATAGCTGTCTTTGAAGACTTACCATACTTTGAAAATCGGGGTATTATTCACTTTGCCTCGAAAAATGTAAGTAATATCTTAATGCAGAAGGCACCTGCATTTATTACTTATGATAGAATTTATGACATGATTGATGAGACACATGAAATTCGTAATTTAGAGGAAATTAGTGAAGTTATTACTGTTGTTAAAAGTCTTGATTCTAAGGTAGATCTTTTAGATACGCGATTCCGTGAATCTGCACGAAAAATTATCAAAGCATTGGCAGTATTAAAAATGTTAGCAAAAACGCATATGAATGGGGCAACAGTACAAGAACTCGCCAATACATTACTGATTGTTCCTCCGAGTACTACTATCTTTGATGAAGACATGGCGAAAGATAATATTCGGCGAATTTTGCATAACTTGCTTAAAGTAACGAATGGACAATTTATTGATTATGATCAAAGTAGTGATTTCTATTTTATAAATGTGGATAAAAAGATCGATTTTGATGTTCTCATTAATAATGAAATTGAAAAGAATCAAGACAAGGCTGATTGGTTGACCAGCTATAAAAAAATTATGGCGATTAATCTGGATTTAAAAGAAAATCAACTCTTTAGTAAAGCCATTCCATATGTCTATAATGATACAGCTTTTTGGAATTCGCGCCGTAGTTATCGCGAAGGATATTTGATCATTGGTACTCGGAATGATGTTAATTCTCTTCCAGAACAGACCGAAGGGCGAACTAGAGATTATACCGTCATTTTACATTCACCTTTTGACGAACAAAATATTAAACAATATAGTCATAAAGAATTGATTGTGGGAACCTCTTTAAGCCCAGAACTACTTCAAAAGCTAAAAAGAATTACTGCTACTGAAAATTTAGCGAAAGAAGGAGTTTATCAGAAAAAGTTTGCTGAAATTAATAAAAAAGAAACAGATGAATTTATTAAGAATTATCTAGTAGAACTTGTTGGCGATGGATATGCTGTTTTTGGAGATATGAAAGAAAAAATTAAAGACTTGCCACCCGCTAAGTATAACCATTTAGAAGATGTTTTAGGACATTTAAAATCACATTTTTATGAAAACCGTTTTGTCGATGAATATCCTAAGTACCCTAAGCTAAAGAGGGATATCACCAATAGTAATATTGAGAGCGAAGTAATGAAAGCACTGAATAACTTAGAAAAAAATTCACTATTTGGATTGGATAGTAATACAGCCGCTTATCTTGAAAGTTTTGGTGCAGTAAGGGATGGAAAATTGTATTCAGATCAATCAGAAATTATGAAAATGATTACTGATCAGGTTACAGAACAATCTAAGAATGGCAAGTTGACATCATTAGATGAGATTATAATTGATCTAACTAAAAAGCCTTATGGTATACAACGTGAATTTGTATATTTGTTGATTGGCTGCCTTCTGTATAATGGTGAAATTGTCTTAGTTAAAAATGGTGGTGGCAGAGTATATGCTAGTGATTTTAGTGAACAGATCAAAAAAGGCTTAGTGTTTTTTGAATCAATTAATTATATTGAGCAAGAAAAGGAGCTGCCTGTTGCAATTTTGATAAAATTGTTTGACGCTCTTGGGATTCAAAGTGGTTTAATCAAAGATAAGGAATCACGATCAGAGGCAGTAAAGGAAGTTTTGACTAAAGCGGATACCTTAAAAAAAGATATGATTACGATTGATAATGCTTTTAATCAGTATTGTGAATCACTACCAGAAATACCGTGGATAGAACTGAAAAAGCTTAAAGAAGAAACCAATATTGTAGAGCAAGCACTAAAATTACTATGTGAAGTGAAAAAAGTCACAGATTTTGGTAGACTAGAGATTGATTTGAACTGGGTAGAGAAGCTTCATACTGCACTTATACCATTTAGTCAGTTGAAAGGACTTGCTGATGATTTAAGTAGTATTAAAAGTGGCTTAGAATACCAATCTAAGGCTTTTGCGACTCTGGAAAATATCACATCCTATATTGATAACCAAATTACTGGTGAGTTAAATCGACTGAGGATGGATGAACAGGAGATCTTAGGCAATATCAAGTTGCTATTGAAAGAGGATCAACGTCGTCCACTCAAAGGTAAGTTTGAACAATTTAAAGAAAAATATAAAAAAACTTATTATCATGCCCACCAAAAAGCTGTCGGTGATAAAGTAGATTGGCGTACCCTTGAGCAAATAACTCAAAGTGCAAAGTATCAAACATTAAAACAATTGAAAAACCTTACTTTTTTTTCGCCTGCGGAATTCAATGGAATTGGTATCAATATTAATACAATCAGCCAATATAAATGCATTTCCTTTAATGTAGATGACCTTGAACGTGCGGTTGTTTGTTCTCATTGCTTATTTCCTAGCCATACCAATAATGTGGGAGATATTAATAAAATGATAGAGAGCATACCCACTGATGTAGAGAATTTATGGGCGAAATGGGAAAGACAGCTTTTATCTGAACTGAAAAAACTAGAACCGAAAATTAAATTATTATCTAAACTAGAATATCAAAAGTCCATTGAAGATTTATTGGCACAAGGAGTATTACCTGAAGTCTTTCCGCCGGGTTTATTGTCAGCATTGATGGAAATTTCATCTGATTTAAAGCAGGTTGATTTTAATATGCCTAAATTTATTGAGCACTTGACCCAAAGTGCGAGTGTGTTGACGGTTGATCAACTTGATGTATTAATTTCTGAATTTACGAGTGGTTTACTTAAAGGGCAAGATGCTAGTAAGGTTCGTATCCGAATTTCTGACGAGAAATAATGAAGCTACTTTGTTGGAGGGCATTATGAAGAGCGTTGCTGATATTATATATCCCTTATGTACTAAATTTAAAAGTTCATTATTAAATAAGGCCGTATGTGTGTTTACTCCTTTTTCAGAGAAAAAATCAGTATCTCAGTTGCACTTATCGGCAGAAGCAAAAGACTTTATTGCACAATATGAACCTAAAGCACTATCTGATGGATTATTTCTTCATCAATATCACTTATTAGATGCTTATAGTGGTGGAGCAAAGAATTTTATTTTAACCAGTTCGACTGGTTCTGGTAAAAGTTTATGCTTCTGGACTTGGATTATGGACGTATTAGCTAAAAATCATTCTGCGACCGCTCTTGCTTGCTTTCCAACACAAGCGTTAATGTGGGGGCAAGCAGAAAGGTTAGCTAAAATATCTGAGCCGACTAGTTTAACAATTCGAGATTATAAAACTGGAATTGCTTATAGTGGAAAGATTCGCATAGGATCACAAGAAATTGGTTGGACCGTCTGGAAAGGTACTGGTGGTTCATATACTAAAGATCAATATATGGATGCACACGAGTCTTCGGCAGAATTTATAAATGCTCGCATTCGAATTGCGACTTTAGATAAAGCACACTATAGTCTCATCTCTAAGTATCCTGAATTTACACTCAACCTAGAATGTATGGTTTTAGATGAGGCACATCAATATGATGGGATTTTTGGTGCGAATGTAGCTTACTTTCTCAAAAGGATCTATGTTGCGAAAACTAGTGCTGGTAAACCGATTCCCAATATGTTTTTAGCATCTGCAACATTGGCTGATGCTAAAGCTTTTGCTTCAAAACTTCTGTCCTTACCTGAAAAGATAATCTATCATGAAAAAGATGCTATTCAATCCCAAGTAAAGTCGATAAAGATTGAAGATGTTGATCGACTTCTTTTGCATCCACCTGGAGGTGGACTGCTGAGAGTTGTCTTATTTAATGATATATTGATTGATAAAAGTCATTTTGCCGAGGTCATTGATAATGAAAAAATCATTGGTACTACATTAAATTTGCTATATTTTACAGATGCTAAGTTTGCTAGTCGTCTCAAAAAGCGAGAGCTTGATATAAAAAAAGGGCAACGGATACCCTTGATATATGATGCAGACCTTCCGCCACAAGAACGGCGCCGAGTGGAAGGGCAATTTAATAAAGGCACAATTCGGGGCGCTACATTGATAGCAACCAGTGCATTGGAACTGGGCGTGGATATAGAAAATCTTGATATATGCATCTTGCAGTCAGTTCCACCCAAACGCGCAGATATGCTGCAACGCATAGGTAGGGTGGGTAGGCGTCAGGACAAACCGGGTCTTATTCTCATTAGTTTATCTGCTTCGCCGCTTGATCGATATATTGCTGAAAATGTAGAAAGTGCCTTTTGTTTTGATAATACTAAAAGTATCCCTATTCCAACGGAATTAGAAATTATAAAGCTAAAAAATATTGCTGCCATTCAGTCTGAAATGAAATGGTGGAAACAGAAAGGACAATTTAAAAGTCCATATTGTAGTGATTGGAACGTATATAAGGAAAAATTGGATCTTTTTTTTGGTGACTCGTTAAATATGAGGGAAGCCCGTGATCGATTGCAGGACAAATATGGACAATTGATCGACACGACAGGGAGATATTGGATGCATGGTGGATTCAGGGCAAGTGCTGCTCAGAGTAAAATCCCCCTTCGTGTGATCAATACCAAAAATGATGATGTTGCTTGGATTGAAGATATCAATGTATTTCGAGATGCTCATCCAGAAGCGGTTTATTTAGATGATAAAGGTAAGCGGTGGCGGATAGTATCCTATGATGGTAAATGGAAGGAAGCTGAGTGGGAACATCCTGAAAGCACGGTTATACTTGCTAAGTACCTGAAAAGTATTGAGGTGGTATATGTCAAAGAAGAACCCAATCAGGTAGCAACGCGTGGGATATGGGAAGAAACATTTGAGCCATATCAGCTGTTTAGTGAACCACCAGAGGGGGTTGTATTTCCAGGCAATGGTGATATCGAATATGGAATTTGGGAATATGCTCGAAAGTTTAACGGATACAAGCAAATTTATTTTTCAAATAAAGCGACTATAAAAGTATCATTGACTGAAGTCAGCGCGCGATTTAAAGATGCGATGGGTAGTGGTAATAAATCCCCATTTCTCTTTCCCTTGACATATCGTACATACGGCTGGTCATGGGATTTTGGTGAAGCTGTAAAGAAATATGAGCTGGAATTCTTAGAAAGTATTGAAAATTTAACTCGTGCCATCGTTGTACCGTTTATTGCTGATGCAATTCAATCCAGTCCTAATGACATACAGGTTGATTTATCCTTATCTGCTGGGACTATTAAAATATTGGATGCTACGCCAGGAGGAAATGGTTTAGCTGAGGGATTGCTACGGTGTGATGGTATACCATTGGCATTGCAAAACTGTAAAAATATTCTAATGCAATTTATAGGAAAAGACAATCAGGGAAAATTCCGACACTATGTCATGTCTTTATGCCAGGAGGATGCTAAGCATGATGCAGAACAAATCATCGACATCATCGACAAATTGCAAAGTTATTGGAGCAGGTAAGGTATTAGCTTATCTGCGAGGTGATTTACAGCAAGCGAAGCAGAAGGTATTTATTATTGGTCCATGGCTTGACGGTTTTTTTGTACGAGAGATAATTTCGTGTTTGCGTAAGAATATAGTAGTCCAATGCTTGGTACGAGTTGAGAATCATACCGAAGAAATGAGCAGTAATGTGACGTACCAGGCATTGCAAGAATTAAAAGGTAGTTTTGCTGATTTTAAGGTTAAATCATTGGCTGCGCTTCATGCCAAGGTTATTATTATTGATGATTCCATTGTGTATCTGGGGAGTAGTAACTGGTATCGCTATAGCTTGGAACAAGCTAAAGAAATAACCCTTCGGACTAGCTTAGCAGAATTAAAAGATTTATCAAAAATCATTGATGAATATTGGCAGAGTGCTAAGGTTGTTGATGTTACTGATGGACAGGTCTATGATGATAGGGAAGATGTTGATTTTAATTCAGAAAAAGCAAAGAAAAATTCATCAAGGAAAGATTCAACAACGAGGCAGAAGAAAGCGCCGGAAATTAATTATGAGATTCTAGATCCAATGGCGTTAAAAATATTGCAGGATAATCCTAAAGCGTTTGTAAAACATAGGAAATAATAAAAAATTTCCAAAACGAAATTATAGCTACAATTAAATATCAGGTGGAGGATTAAATTATGGATGTAAAAAAAACAGAGCAGGTAATAGATAAAGACACCATTGATACTTTTACTCAAAAATGCCAACCACTATCCGAGTTATTAGAATCAGTGCGAAATATAGAAGGATTTCCGCTGGGGGAAGATGAGGATATATTAGCGTTATCAAATACGCCATATTATACGGCTTGCCCGAATCCGTATATTAGTAATTTTGTAAAGCGTTATGGCAAAACATATAATGAATCAACTGATACATACAAGAGAACTCCATTTGTAGGTGATGTAAGTGAAGGAAAAAATGATCCCATTTATAACGCTCATTCCTATCATACAAAAGTTCCTCATAAAGCTATTATGAAATATATTGAACATTATACTGAACCAGGGGATATTGTTTTTGATGGATTTTGTGGTACTGGTATGACTGGCGTTGCTGCTCAAACATTAGGTAGATATGCTGTATTATCTGATTTATCTCCAATAGCATCATTTATATCGTATAACTATAATACTTCTGTAAATATAAATGATTTTGAACGTGAGATTAATAGGATTTTAAACTACGCACAAGACGAGTGTTCATGGGTCTATGATACGTTGGATATTGATGGTAGAACTCAAGGAAAGATAAATTACGTCATTTGGTCTAATGTATTAATATGTCCTTATTGTAATAAGGAATATAATTTATGGGATGTTGCAATTGATGCGGAAAGCGGAGAACTATTCGATGAATATGAGTGTATATTTTGTAAAGCTATTTTAACAAAAAATAAAAGTGATAAGGCTGTAGATGAATTTTATGATGATGCATTAGGCCATGCAGTTAGACAAGTAAAACAAATTCCAGTATTTATATACTATACAGTTAAAGGAAGTAAAAAAATACTCAAAAAAAAGCCTGATCAGAAAGATTTTGACCTAATTGAGAAAATTGCAAAAAGTCCGATTGCAAATTGGTATCCTGTAAGTTCTATGATGAATAAAGGAGTGGAATGGGGTGATACTTGGAGGGCTGGATATCACTTTGGTATAACGCATGTTCATCATTTTTATACACGACGCAACTTACTCGTCTTATCTTTTATATATGGTGAAATAGTTAAATGTAAAGATGTTAGATTAAAGAATTATATGTTATTGTTTTTTACATCTCTATATTCTCGCTCACATAAAATGAATAGATATATGCCCAAACATCATCGCCATGTTGGGCCTTTGTCAGGTACACTCTATTTATCATTCTTTCAGGTTGAAATTAATATTTTTAATATAGCAGAAGAAAAGAAAAAGCGTTTTCTAAAATTAAATACAAATTATGATAGTCATGCAATAATTGGGGTTTCTTCATTGACTAATGTATCGAATATTATTCCAGATGAAGGTATAGATTATATTTTTACTGATCCACCATTTGGAGATAATTTGATGTATTCCGAATTGAATTATATTTGGGAGTCGTGGCTAAAAGTAACAACCAATATTAAAGATGAGGCAATAATAAATAATTCTCAAGGGAAGGATTTGAATTCCTATAAAGAGTTAATGATAAATGGCTTTAGGCAATGTTATAGAATTTTAAAACCTAATCGATGGATTACAGTGGAATTTCACAATTCCAGAGCAGCGGTTTGGAATATAATTCAAGAGTCTCTAACAAAAGCAGGTTTTATTATTGCACAAGTAGCTATCATCGATAAGCAAAAGGGGACAACTAAACAGCTCACTTATGCTAATGCGGTACAAAATGATTTAGTGATTAATGCCTACAAGCCTAAAAAACAGTTTGAATATCGTTTTTTGCAAAGTGCTGGTGAGGGGTTAGAAATAGAATTTATTGCTGAACATTTAAGGCATCTACCTGTGGAACCTAATATACAAAGAACTGAGCAAATGGTATTTGCGAAGATGTTAGTATACTATATTCAACATGGATATGAGATAAATATGAATGCAAAAACTTTTTATGAACTATTATGGAATAATTTTTTTGAATTAGATGGGTACTGGTTTACAGAGGAGCAAGTGAAGGTGTATGAAGAAACTAAAAAAACAAATAAATTAGATCAAAAAGAAATTTGTGGTGGAATATTATTTATTGATGACGAAAAAACGGCTATTGCATGGCTGAATTTATTCTTGTTTGAATCTAAAACCTATAGCGATATTTCTAAGGCTTTTAATCAGGCTCTTATTGTATCGGAGGATAATATGCCAGATTTAAGACAACTTTTGGAAGAAAATTTTGTATCAGAAGCTAAGATGTATCGGCGACCGATAATTATTGAAAAACAAGAAATGGAAGAACGGAGAAGCAAAAGGCTTTTAAAACACTTTGAGATCATTTTTTCTCAAGCTAAATCTGGTAATAAATTGAAAGAAATTCGTAAAGACGTTATAATTATGGGATTCACTCAATGCTATCGTGACAAACGCTTTGAAGATATTCTAACTGTTGCAAAAAAACTACCACCTAAACTAATAGAAACTAGTAGCGAAATCTACGATTACATTGATATCGCTGAGGCAAAAATGAGTAAAATGTAATAGCTTAGTACTGATAGGAAGGAGCGAATTTATGGAAAATGGAGAATTAATTCATTCTTTAGAACAGATAGTATGTGATATAAAAGCATTGATCCAGAATAATAGTTGGGATATGAATATAATTGAACACAAAAACAAGTGGGACGAAATGGTTAATAACGCGATTGAACTTCATAAAAAAATTAATCCAAAGCATCACAAATATATGATAGAAAACCGTGGCTGTTCACCAGATGAGCCTGAATTTTATAATCATATACATCCAGTTGAAGATTTAATTGCGTATGCTTATGATCCACATGCAAACGATGATCCAGAAGATCAAACAATTGGTGATAAATTTGAAGTGCAAATTTATTCGCGCCGATGGGGGCATGTAGATAGCTATACTGTTATCCGTAATGAAAAAGGGTGGACAATTAGTCATTTCGGTACAGGGGGGCAATCCGATAAAACTGGGAACCCTTATTTGTTTAAGATACTTAATCATGACTCCATTAACTTTCCCGAAGAGTTGCCTGGATATATGGAATGGCTTTGGCAAAGAGCGGAAGAAGATGGATTAACGCATGAAGAGGTTCAAGATGCATTGAATGAATTAACCACATGGATAAATCTCTGTGAGCAAAATTCTCCTCGTGGGATTTGGAAAGGTTTTAAATAATGGTAGAATCAACTATACATAGTCGTAATGTTTCATCAATGTCTCAGGGAGCGGTGACGTTTTTAGATGTTTTAGGTTGGAAAGGCATATGGGAGAGACAAGAGGACGCAAGCACAATTTTGACTGCGTTAATTAATGAATTACAAACATTGGCGGATAATTTAACGAACGAGCAAGGTAAAAAGCTAAATTCTTACAGAGGTTTGAAAGTAGAAATAAAAAGTATCTCTGATACAATTGCATTTTTTACATCTGGCAAGGCTAGTATTACTTTAGAAATACATGGAATACTTTGTCAATATGCTATATGTAAATCCATTGAGAAGCAAATACCAGTTCGCGGTGCATCTTGCTATGGAAATTTTTCTGTCAAAGAAAATATTATGGTGGGACCAGCTATTGATGAAGCAGCTTCATGGCATGAGATGGCTGATTGGATAGGAGTAATTCAAACTCCGTCTGCAATGCTTCAATGCTATAGTTATGATTTTGAAAAATTATGGGTAGATCATGATGTGTCAATTAAAGGCATGGGAAAGCAGAAGTTGAAAGCTGTAAATTGGATACCCTCATGGTGTCAGGATAGGAAAAACATTAATTCAGATAAAAAACAAGAGATTTTGTTAGAATTATTTTTAAAAATGGGGCCATTACTTCCAACGATATCTCCGAAATTTATAAATACGTTAGAGTTTTACAAGAAGATGGATTTATTATAATTAGTTTGCAAGTATGAACAACAAGCGATGGTTGAGGGGAATTATATTATGACTTTTAAAGTTGGCGATGTAGTTAGCGTTGATTTATATCACGATAAAGGTCCAGGAAAAGTTCTCAATATACAGCAAATATTTAATACCATATATCTTGAAATATTTTTTGAACAAACTAAGGATGTTTTACAAATTGCAGCAGAGCAGGCAAAAATGTTAGTTGATCCCTTCAGTCGATTGGCATCTGGTCAAAGCGATCCTGTGCCAGCATTTTTGCGGAAATATATTGTAGGTTTAATGGAAGAATTAATGACCACTAGAGGGGTAATATCAGCAGGTAATTTTAGGATAACTCCGCTGCCTCATCAAATCATGGCTGTGGATTTTGTACTGAGTCAGTTTAAGCCGCGTTGCTTAATTGCTGATGAGGTTGGCTTGGGGAAAACAATTGAAGGTGCAATGATTTTTGAAGAGTTAAAACTACGAGGAATTGCAAAGAGAATCTTGATTATTACTCCTTCTGGTTTGGCCATTCAGTGGCAAGAAGAAATGAAACAAAAGTTTAATGAAGATTTTATTGTTATGGATCGCAACCTACTACATTCTCTAAAAGAAATTCATGGTACAGAATCTAATGCTTGGCTCAAGTATAATCAGGTCATTACATCTATCGATTTTATCAAACCACGTGAGGTTAATCCGTCATTGGGTGACAAAGAGAACACTCGTCGGCTTACTCATCAGAAAGATGTATTTCAAATGGCGGTGGACGGTAACTGGGATGTGGTCATTTTTGATGAAGCTCACAAACTCAGCAAGGCGGAAGATGGTTCGGAAACGGCCAGATATAAAGTTGGCAAGGCTTTTTCTGAACGTACTCCTGTATTTTTATTACTTACTGCTACACCACACCAAGGAGAGCAAGGAAAGTTCTTTCACTTAATGAATATGGTTGATCCAGAAGTATTTACTTCCTTTGACGATATAAAGTCAGATAAAGTCAAAGAATACATTGTTCGTAATAAGAAGCGGGCAGTGGTAGATCATCAGGGAAATCGATTGTTTAAACAGAGGGTAACAACGGTTTACCCTGTTGATAGAAACGGACCAGGAGATCGATGTGAGCAGGACTTATACGATAGAGTAACCAAGTATGTTTCCGAAAATTATAATACTGCTATGGGGAAGAATGATCGTGCTTTTGGCTTTTTAATGATACTCTTTCAACGATTGGTTTCCAGTAGTAGCCGAGCTATTTTTTTGGCATTGTCTCGTCGATTAGAAAAGCTCAGTGTAATAAAGCAAACTCTTACATTGCAAAGCAAGCAGGAGATTTTCAATAATAATGGTAGTTTTGATGAAGAAGAAGCGCGAGATCAAGATGCTCAAACCGTATTGGATGATTTGGACAAGGTTAGTGGTGTCTATAGTGAGGCTGGACTGGTACAGGAAATATCCGTGCTAGAGGAACTTGTGAGCCTTGCGCAATTGGCAGCACGAGGACGTCAGGATTCTAAAGCGCGGGAATTATTAAATATTGTTGATGAAGTTTGTCGCCGGGAGAATAATCCGCAAACTAAATTCTTGATTTTTACTGAGTTTGTTGCTACGCAGGAATCGTTAGCAGAAATTTTTCAAGCTTGTGGCTATGAAGTCGTATTACTGAATGGTCGTATGAGTTCAGAGGATAAAGTCAAGGCTAGAGATGCTTTTCGTGAGAAGGCACAATTCCTGATTTCTACTGATGCTGGTGGGGAAGGGATCAATCTTCAGTTTTGCCATGTCATGGTCAATTATGATTTGCCATGGAATCCGATGAAAATAGAGCAGCGCATTGGGCGTTTAGATCGTATTGGACAGAAGTATGATGTTATGGTATTTAATTTAATCATTGGTGATACCGTAGAAGAACGGGTACGGGAAATACTTGAGACTAAACTAGATCTAATTCGTGATCAATTCGGTGAAGATAAGTTATCTGACGTTCTTACGACATTGCCTGATGAATTTAGTTTTGATAAATTATTTATTGATGCAGTCGTCAAGCGTAAGCAGGATGCACAAGAATTAGAAACTGTCGCTCAGCATATTTATGAATCAGCGAAACAAATTTTAGCACAAGGAGATCTACTATTACCGCAAAGTACTTTTGCTGAACAAAACTATCAAGAAAAATTATTAGAAGTTTCAGCGGATAAGATTAAATGTCTTGTAGAAAATGAGCTATGCCTTCGGGGGCAGACGCTACATGAGTATGCTAAGCGTAAAGGTATCTACTATTTTGATATCGATTCGAATACTGGTGTTGATCACTATCAGGATGTTGTATTTAGCAGAGATAAAGCTATAGATAAAGATAGTCTTGATTATTTTCATATTAATCATTCATTTGTGAAAGAAATTATTGAGCGGATCAGTAAGAATCAGGTTGAAGGAACGGTAGGACATTTACAAGTTCCAGCAACTAATAGCTCTTGGTTAAGGCAACGTGGAGTCTGGGCAGTATATCGTTTGCGAATTACCAATAACAGTGATTTTAATAAAGTAAGAATGATATCAGTATATGTAGATGAATTTGGTGTTAGTGATAAAAAGATGGCACATTTTTTGGCTTCTCAAAAATTAGATGGGGTGAAGGAAGTTTATTTTCAACCTGAAATTGATATAAAACAGCTACAAAAGGTGATTGACCTAGATGCTCAATCCGTAGCTGGAGATTTATTTAGCGAAGAGGTATTGAATTGGACTGAGACCTTACAAAAAGACAGGATAAGAATGGATAACTATTTTAATGAGCAGCAAAAAGCCATTGATAAAATAGCCATTGCTAATATTCGAGATGGTAAACAAAAAGAGCTTGAGCGAGGACGTAAAGTCCGCATTGAACAGTTAAAACTACGGGGCAATTTGGTTCCTAAGATGGAAATCGTTCAACTTGCTACCGTGATGTGTGGGTGATGAGATGAAGAGATGGCAAGGTATTATTCTAGAAAAATTTAAAAAACGAGATATGCAAAGTATAGTTTTTATTGATAAAGATAATCTGATGCAAGATGATTATCTTATTGGACAATTACAGCAACGTGATTATGATGTGCTGAACTTTGCCCGAGAAGTTTCTTTTCGCAATGAATTCGAGTTACGCTATCGGAGTAAATGGGATGATGGTCTAAAAACGAAAATTGTGGTAATTGTGCAAAGTCAAGCAGAGACGGATTATCTTCCTTTTGATTTGATCGAAAAAAGTGAAGAAGTGCGAATAAGCTTGATGGATATATTCCCTCGGCTCAACTATTTGGTGGTGAAAGCACTAGATCGAAAGTATTATGCTAAGTTATTTGACGCTCATCATCACTTGGTGGCAAAGGATCAAAATCTTCGCACATCTGAGAAAGAAACTGCTTCTTTTCTTTTACGTAGTGTATTTGGCTTAGATGCTATAGCAATACATACTGTCGAGAAATTAATCGGTTTGCTTATTGAAAAACATTATTCTGGTATGCAAATTCCTCCAGAACTTCAGCAACAAGCGATTGAAGAACTAGCTAGTGGCTTACGTTTAACGATTGATTTAGGGAGAGCCATGGAGGATAGTGGATATTTTTTTGGATGGCTTAATGATGAGTGGATAAAGTATGTTGAACAATTTATAAATTCAAGCTACGTAGAACCTGCAGTGAATTTTGCAGCCCAGGAAATAAATTTTACACTAGATCATTTATTTAGTGATGGAAAGCTAACAAAATATCAGCTTACAATACAGCAAAAACATGATTTTGAAAAGCTAGAAATAAATCAACATTGGATTTCATTTGGCCTAGCGTTTCCCTATGAAAAAAATAGTGAGACAAACGAGGCTTCAATTGCAATAGATACTTATGCTTTTAATGCCCGTCTTGATCAGTTGGTGTCTGTGCCTGACAATAGAACTCTTCGAGACTGGCTGGATATTGGTTATGATTTTGGTCAATTAGCATATCAGTTTACAATGATGTCAAAGGAACAATATGAATTGGTTAGCGATCGTTTTAAACAAACGCGCACTATAATCAATCGTACTTTTGCAGCGTTTTTGAAGCAATCGTATTCTTCTATTTCATTTTTTGATGATAATAAAGGGCCTATATCTTTAGCCAAGGTAAATCAATATATCAATAAACAACGGAATGAAAAGGAAAAAACAGCATTAGTTGTATTTGATGGGATGAGTGTCAGTCAATGGTATTTGGTAAAGGATTATCTTCAGTCTAAACTTGAGATTTTGACTGTGGAAAATAAGTGCTATGCAATTGCGCCATCTATTACATCTATTTCTCGTCAGGCTTTATTTGCTGGAGGATTACCACATCAATTTTCTGATACTCTCTTTGTAACATCAAAAGATAGTTTGCGCTGGAGCAATTTCTGGCGTAAAAAAGATGTTAGAGATCGTCGTATTAGTTATTGTCATTTTAAATTGGGCAATGATTTAGCTCCAATTCACGAAATTGTAGATAGTAAAAATGAAATTTTGGGAATTGTAATTAACTTCATTGATGATCTGATGCATGCTGTAGGTAGCAGTGGTAAGTGTGGTGAGCGAGTTTTTTTTGATGCGATTAACTCATATATGGAAAATAGTAATTTAGATAGCTTATTCAAGGAATTATTAGAAGGTGGCTATCGAGTTTATATTACATCAGATCATGGTAATATTGCTGGAATTGGAACTGGACTAAAAGTCAGTAATGATACGATTGAAACCTATGCTAAGAGAATGGTACTTTTCGATAAAGAGCAACTAGCAAAAGATTTTGCTGAGAAAAATAACCAATATATGCTAGATGCAGTGAGCTTTTATCCTGAAGATTTTTTCCCTGTTTACCCACAAGACGAGGATATGTACATTGCTAAGGGAGAATGTGCTATTTCACATGGTGGTCTATCTGTGGAAGAAATGATTGTACCATTTGTTGAGATTAAGAAACTATGACGATAGATACGATGAGAAGTTTTGACCGACCTATTAGACCAGAATGGATTTATAAGTTGCATCATATATGGCAGTCAAATCAATTAAGTAGTGACTATAATCAATTTTTTGATGATTTAGCATGGCAAGTGGAAGGCGTAGATGCTCGGAGGAAAGCTAGAAATGTGCTTTTTCATTACTTTCTTACTACAGAAGGTAAGGGGAGAACAAAAAAAACAGTTACTAAGGATACTTTAGTCAGCCTATCACAGAGCTATAGTTTGGAACAGATGAAGCCATTATATTTAGCAATACTTCTTGGAAATTCTGAAATCATACAAAAAATTACTGAAGTTATTGCAAAAAGGTATCAACAGAGAGAGGTTATCGACGTGGCACAAATAAGCCAGTTGATGAAAAGGGAATATGGTGATCGTGATGTTATTCGACGTAGTGTAACGAGTTTTTGTAAAACATTGCATTATTTTGGTCTTTTTGATATCACTGATAAAGTTTCTACATATAGTTTTTCTACTAAACTTCTAGTGGATTTTGAGATTGCTCCATTTTTGTTGTATCAGCTTTTTGCTATCAGGTTAAGACGGTTACAGTTCGACTTAACAGAGATGCAGAATGACTATTGTTGGTTATATTTTGATATGCCTAATGTGGAAGAAATGCAGACCTATTTTAATAACGAATTTTGGACTATCTCAAAAAAGGTTGGCTTTGAAAGGCTAACATTTTTACATAGTGAGTGGAGTGAAATTGGGAATCGTTAAAATTTCTTTACAAAAATGGTTATAAAACTCGCCGTTGAAGTAGCCAAAGAAAAACAAACGATGAGATTCGAGCAGAAAGCAACTAATCTGTAGAGAATGATAGTCATTGCCTCATCGTAGTGTTTTAATAGTAATAATGAGTGGTTGCGATTTCGTTCAATATGCAGTAAAATAATAAAAATACAAGCTAACTTTTTTACAATTCAATGCATTTTTGAACAAATCGTGCAGGAAATGTCTGTGATTTGCCGAAATAGTAAAATGAAGTTAATTAGTCTATTTAAGTATAATATATACTTAAAATGGTTAAAATTTTGATATGACGTTCGTCTATTGTATAACAATAAACGAGCGCATTTAACTATATAATAAAACATAAAGAGTACTTTTTTCATCTCTGCCTCATATATTATTAAAAGCTAGAGATGCGTCTAAAAGGGGGAAAGACAATGGAACAGTCGAATGTGTGGAATTTTATCGGTGTGTCCAAAACGATTGATAATGAAGCAGAACGACTTTTAGACCAACTTTTTGAAAAGGTTTTCGTGAATATTCAAGGCTTTTCTGGATTATCATATAAAGAGTTTCGCAACATTGAAGATATGGTAGATAATGCTAAACACAGTGAAAATTCATATAGTTATTTTTGGTCATGGTTAGAAAATCAAGGAATTGTAAAGTTGAAAAAAATTGCATCCACAAGATTTTATTCTGATGATGAGACTTTGGATTTATTAGAGTATAGAATGTTTGTACTCGAACAAGATATGGAAGGCAACATAGTTCATAATTTAATTGAATCATTAGCGGATGGTATAAGTGAGATTTATAAATTCTCTTTATCCTCGCTTAATCGCAGTTATGAATGGAATTCTATTGTATCACTTGATAATTCTCAACAGAAATTGTCAGTAACTACCCTGCTAGATAACACTAGCGGGGTTTGTTTTTCATAATAAAAGATAAAGGAGAAAATAAATGGACGAAATGGATAAAGTGGTTTTTGAAGAGTATAAGTTAGCTCGCAATAGCATTCAATTGACAGACGCCTACATCATTGACATTAAAATGAATCGATTAGCTGACCAGTGGGGTACACGCTCCAAACTTAGTGTAGGTCTCGCCAAGAGGCAAGAATACATTACAGAGGGGCATGCCGTGGCGTACTTAAATGCAGATATTAGTGTGGTGGACGAAGATACTAGTGATGTTATTTTGAATTTGTTAATTACTTGTCGAGGAGAGTTTAAGAGCGTTGAAACCATTTCTCAAGAAAAACTTACTCAGTTTGTTGATATTCAAACCGTTCCACAGCTTTTCCCTTATGTTAGAGGAGCGGTATCTACACTATCGGCAATGATGGCAATTCCGGTAATAAATCTTCCAACGATTGATGTTATAAAATCGATTCGTATAAATAGAGATAATAATCAACAAGAGGAATTGCGTGAAAATGATTAATCGGATAAGCTTTCAGAGGCTGGATTATCCATTACCAGCTCTTGAGCCTTTTGCGGAGGAATTTGCTGATTTTCTTCTTGTAACCCCAACATATTTCATTGATTTTTGTGAGTTTCTAAGATTTAGCACTGGGTGGAAGAAAGCTAACTATCGGGAACGATTTGATAGTTGGAAACGGCTTAAAATTGGTCGAACAAACCTTAAAAATTTGAATACTCAAAAATTTGTTGAATTTGTGGACAGGTTTTTTTCTACATGTCAAAATGATCGTGATATAGAAAAAATGCGTGGTCTAGTCCCGGAAAAATTGCTAGAAAAGATATTTCAGATAAGATATAGTAGCAAAATTCATAAACAAGATCATGGCTGTAGCGTTTTGATTGATGGAGAAGAAGTAAAATATATTTGTCCTAATCCTTATGACATAGGTGATGATAGTGATAAAAATAGAAGGACAGTTGATATTGGGGCTTGGGATGGAATCAACGGAGAATTTGCTGAAATCAAGGTGAGTCCCGATAGCTTTCATACAAAAGAAATAAAATATCTTCGTTTACTGGCTGATAAGTTAAAAGTAAATGATATTAATCATAAAGTATATTTGATAGCTCTAAAGGAAAGGCAGCTTACTCAAGAAAGATTGGCTCAGCTTACGGAGTATATAGATGGTGAGTTTGATTTGATCGGACGAGATGAAATCCTTACATTGCGACAAGTGATATAATTTATTATAGAAAGTAGCTAATTGATTAGTTATGCACAAGTATATAGAAACACAAGAGAATGAAGTTTTAAAAATACAAAAGAGATTCATTCTTATCGAACGTTCTATAATTTGATGCTGATTGGTGAGTAATAAGTATATGTACTAAATTATTACTACATATACTAAAGTCTAAAAAACAAAAACTAGACAAAAAACGGCCTACCTTAAAATCTAGGCAGACCATTTCCGAATTGTTGTAGTACAACAACCGTACAACAACGGGGCTGAAAAGGTATGTGACGATTTGTAAATGGTGGTGGTGAGAATCCACTAAAATCAATGGTTTTACGATGTATTGCAAAACCATGAATATCATAAAATGTGAATGGCATGCAAGAGGTCATATGTTCAATTCTCTGGGAGTTACATCTTCTCCACCAGTCAGCATCCCATTAGGTAGTTTAATATCGTTTACGACAGTGAAGAACATTTGCGAGTCTTGCATTATGACTTTACGATAGTTACTAGGAACGATATGGAGTACGAGAGATTATGTTATTACATTTCTAGAGATCAGTAAATCAGCAACTAATCTATGGCGCATGAGAACCTTTTATGCATCTTATTTTAGCAAAAGAAAATCTCGCACCAATGGTACGAGAAATTAGTTGGAGCGAGAACATGCTGATTAATAATTTTGAGGGCAAGGCAAGATGGCTTCATTATTAAAAAATGATAGCTTCGAAATTTGCAGTATACTGCAACCCGTACTGCAACCCAATTTTTAAAGGACTTTAAAACGCTAATTTTACGAGGTGTTATGATTTATATAAAATCCAGTGAAAACAAGGATTAAACCCTTACGAGTGCTGAATTTGCAGGTAATATTAGTAGGTGTATTCGCTTCGTTGACATCGAAGAGGTCTGCGGTTCGAGTCCGCCTAACCCCACCAGGAAATTCAAGGCTTCGCAGGTTTGACTGCGGAGCCTTTTTTGATGCTTTCTAATCTTTTTCTAATCTTTCTAATCGGAAGGAATTTTGACATTAATTTTTGATGAGTAAGGGGTCTTAAAGCCCTTGTTGCTTTGCAATATGGTAGTGTTCAAAATAAGATAAGAAGGGTATACTATAAGATTTCGTTGATTTTTTATCGTTATGGGACTTCTATAGGCGATGGAATTTTAACTGCTGTGGGGAAGGTTTCGAGGTAAATGATATGGATAAACCGGAATTATTAAATCAGATAGATGCTAAGAAGGCCATGATAGATAGCAAAAAACCTTTTCCGCCTCATACATTAGCAAGCCTCAGGGAAAAATTACTGGTAGAATGGACCTATCATTCGAATGCCATTGAAGGCAATACATTGACGCTATCAGAAACGAAAGTGGTTTTAGAAGGAATCACTGTTGGTGGGAAACAACTGCGTGAGCATCTGGAAGTGATTAACCACAAAGAGGCTATTTTATACATTGAAGAAATTATTCGAAATCGAGAAGAATTGTCGGAATGGCAAATAAAAAATATCCATTCGATTGTTTTAAAAGGAATTTTACCTGAGAATGCAGGCGTTTATCGTAAAGAAAATGTATTTATAAGTGGTGCAGAGCATATTCCACCTGAGTATATGCAAGTACCTGGACAAATGGCGGAACTTATTGCGTGGTATCAAGGCGATGGGAAGCACTTACATCCTGTGGAGCGGGCAGCTATCCTTCATAGTCAGTTTGTAAAAATACAGCCTTTTGTCGATGGTAATGGTCGCACTGCAAGATTATTATTAAACCTTGAGCTAATGAAAGAGGGCTATGTGCCAATCGTTATCAAGAAAGAAGAGCGGCTTACCTATTATAATGCTCTTGATGTTTCGCACATGAATGGAGAGCATAGTTTATTTATTGAATTCGTGGCTCAGATTCTGGATGGTACTTTGGATTTTTATAACCAATACATATAATAACGAAAGAATTCCTGCCAAGATATATATACATTTGGCAGGAATTTTGTATTTTAAATCGTGATCAGGATGGTCAATTGATGTAAAATGCAGCACGTGAAATGAATGGATCTAAGGAAATTTTTTTGATTAGACAGGAGGATGGATTTAGATTAATATTTTCAAAGCAAAATTCTTTGATGCAATGAAAATGGTTATCGAGGCGCCTTATTATTACTAGTACGCTAACTTTAAGATAATATAGTATCTATAACCTAAAAGTCGTTTGACTTATGTGGTTTAAAACACTATAATTAGGGAAAACTAGTTCTAAAGAGGTGCTATTATGATAAGAGATGCGATGAATGATTTACTAAAATGGAAAGATAGTTCTCATAGAAAACCGCTTATTATAAGAGGTGCAAGACAAGTTGGTAAGACTTGGCTTATGCGTGAGTTTGGCAAAGCACATTATGAGAAATATGCATATATAAATTTTGATAATAATGAAAGAATGGAATGCCTTTTTAAAGGTGATATTGACATAAAAAGAATCATTACGGCTCTGCAAATTGAAACAGGTGTCAAGATTGAAACGAATAATACACTGATTATCTTCGATGAAGTGCAGGAAGTTCCACGGGCATTAACCTCTCTAAAATATTTTTGTGAAAATGCACCTGATTATCATATTGTTGCCGCAGGAAGCTTGCTTGGTGTAGCGCTGCACCCAGGTACATCATTCCCAGTTGGCAAGGTAGATTTTCTAACATTATATCCCCTTAATTTTCTAGAGTTTCTGAATGCGACAAGCAACGCTAACCTGGTAGAACTTCTGAAGTCTAAGGATTTTGAAATGATAACAAGCTTTAAGGGGAAATATATTGACCTGCTAAAGCAGTATTATTATATTGGCGGAATGCCTGAGGCTGTATCAGGCTTTGCTATTAGTAACGATTTTGCGGCCGTTCGCGAAGTGCAAAAGAAAATACTAACGGCATATGAACAAGATTTTTCAAAACATGCACCGAATGAAACAGTACCACGCATTCGAATGTTATGGACTTCCATTCCCTCACAACTTGCCAAGGAAAATCGCAAATTTATATATGGACTCATCAGGCAAGGAGCAAGGGCGAGAGAGTACGAACTTGCTATGACGTGGTTGATTGATTGTGGGCTCATATATAGGGTTGGTCGTGTATCGAAACCAGATATGCCACTCATGGCTTATCAAGATTTTAATGCGTTTAAACTGTTTGTGCTTGATGTTGGTTTACTCGCTGCGATGAGTGATCTAAATCTAAAATCAATACTGGAAGGTAACAAAATTTTTGAGGAATTTAAGGGAGCATTAACGGAGCAGTATGTCCTGCAGCAATTACTCACAAACAGTGATATAAAGCCTTATTACTGGTCGGCAGAAAAATCCACGGGTGAAATCGATTTTATCTTCCAAAATGACAATGAGATTGTCCCTCTTGAAGTAAAAGCGGCAGAAAATTTACAAGCTAAAAGTCTCAAAAACTATTGCTTAAAATATAGTCCTAAACACGCAATTAGAACATCCATGTCTGATTATAGAAAAGAAGATTGGCTTACCAATGTGCCTTTGTATGCGATGAATGTATTAAGTGCAATATTGGAGTAATTATTAAATAAATTGCATTATTACAGGGATGCATCTATATAACAGACTTCTGGAACTAGGCAAATGATATATTATGCAAATGATATTAAAATCGCTATAAAACGATTTAAATATTTTGAGAGAAAGCGGTGATCAATATGGCTGAAGTTTATACTCATGCCCAAGCTAAAGCAGATGCTTTTGCTAAAAATTCAGAGATTAAAAAACTGTATGACGAAATGGAAGCTGAATATCAATTGAAAAGTCAACTGATCGAGGCGCGACTTGCAAAGGAATTTACTACGTTTAAATAAATGTAAGATGCTACAATACTGTTGAAAGTGTCTGCTTATATAGAGAGTAGCGGACACTTTCAACAGAGATGGTAGATGCGAGCCTAACCAGTTAAAGGCTTCACAGCTTGGACTGCGAAGCCTTTTTGGATGTTTTCTAATCAAAAAAATTATAGAGGCGTTTTATTATTACTAAACAATTTATCCATCGCCGTAGCCGTCTCATTTTGCATATCATTCTGTACATGTTGGTAATAATCACTAGTAAATGATGCTCGCTTATGCCGTAATTTTTTCGATACAATTTTTATATCAATTTTCTCTCTCAGAAGCAAGGTTGCATGGGTATGCCGCATGTCGTAGAGGCGGATATCGGGTAGCAACTTGGCTTCTTTTTCTTCGTCTGTGAGTTCCTCATCTTCCATAAGCTCACTATTATATTTTTTAATCAGCTTCTTAAAGGCATGATAGAAATAATCAGGATCGTAGGGGCGACCGTATTCCCAGGCCCAAAGGAAACCATTTTCTTGATAGGCAGTACCAAATTCTAAACGATTGGCACTTTGCATTTCTTCTTCTAGTTTTATTGCTTCCATCACTAAACTCGATAGCCCACAAATATGGTTTAACCGAGTACAATGCATACAAACTGCTCAAGAACAGTGGTGCAAAATTGCCGATTGATAAATTAGAATTTAGGGATCCTATTTTTGATTTTGAGTTCAAGGAGATATAAGGTCATCATAAAAAATAAAAAAGTAAATAAAACATATACTTTTAGGCATAATATGAATATAATAAGAAGGAGAAGTAAATGTATTGTTGACAAAATGACTTAGGAGGTGTGGTATGAACTTTTTCGAGATGGTTGGGCGAAACGTATTGGATGCTTTACAAGATAGAGGAATGAGTCAGACAGAGCTTGCGGATAAGATGGATGTATCAAAGCAGGTAGTATCCAAGATTATCAATGGACAAAAGGCGATCAATGCTTTAGAGATGAAAAAAATAGCGGGTATATTGGGTATTGATCTAGATAAACTTATGGAAAGTCGCAGTCAAGATGTAAGTAATGATGAATCACTGGTTATGCTAATGGGGAAAATTGAAAACCAAGAAGCCAAAGATACAATGCGGTTTTTAAATATGGTTATTGACGAATTAATATTTATGGAGGATTTACTTCATGAGTAATTTCCAGCGAACCCTTCCGTTATTAAATGAAGGTGAAATTAGAGAAATACAGGATAAGGCAAATCAGGCACTGGGACAATTCAGAAAAACAAGCCAAATTATGCGCGAGGATATCTTTAATATCCTTGAAATAAATAGTAAGGTTCTTTACTATCCCTACAACGATGATGAAGTATGTGCATTTATCGTAAAACGTAGGGGTACTTTTTTTACCTTTATCAATACTACGATACCATTAGAAAAGCAAGTTTTTGCCGCTGCGCATGAGTTGTATCACTTATGGTTCTCTAAGGTTGAAAAATGGGAATTACTTCATAGTATAATTGTTGACAATCAAATCGAAAATACAGGGGATCTCAATAAAGAAGAAGCAAAAGCGAATCGATTTGCGGCAGAGTTTCTTGTCCCTAAGAATTTGCTAATGAATGAACTGGATGCCCGGAAACAGAAAAAAGAAAAGGTAGAGATGAAAGACATAATTGGACTGATGGATGTTTTTATGATGCCTTATAAGACAATAGTCAGGCGACTTCATGAAATAGAATTTATCAGCGAGGAACAGTGTAATCAATTTCTTACTATTCCAGACAGGGATGAAGATGAAGGAGTTATGCTATGGCAAAAGAGGTTAGAGCTTTGTGCAAGAAATAATGAAAGAACAATGCGAAAGAAATTAGGTAATCTTGTTGATATGTCTTTGGAAGCCTATGAACAAGAAGTAATCACCTTTGACAAGCTTACCTACCTTTTGAGCCTAGCGCAGCAAAAGCCGGAACAATACAATATCAATGATAGAGTGGAGAAGCTTCCTTCAGAAGAAGAAGTGCTAAAGATGCTGGAGGAAGATGATTAAATGTTGGAAAAAGTAATATTGGATGCTGACTTTTGCATAAAGGTAGGACGGTTTGAAGGGCTTTTACTGCTTCAATAAGCTTTAATTATCCCGCCCCCATATACTATAAGTGGCGGGGGATCGCTGGAACACCTTACGGTATTCGACGCTAGTCCCATTCGCTGATCCTGCGGATCTAATCGCTCAGGAACGTTACTCGGCTCTTACGAGCCTCAGCACAAAACAAGGACGACAGTCCGAAGCACGTTTCGCTGCCCCTGCGGGCCAAACCGCTCAAGAACGACGGCTGACTCTTCGAGTCTTACCGCTAAAACAAGGACGATAGTCCGGGGAAACGCCCGCCGCCCGCCGCTAGAAGGAGATGGCTGATACCTGCGGTATCTTGACGCCAGAACGGTGAGTGCGAGAGCACGAGAAGATGGATTTATGAAAAGTTTGAATAAGTAGCTGATTAAATAAGCGGAATCAAGTAGTATAAGCAAAGAACTAGTCATTTAGTTTGATAGAGCTGCGAAGTTAATTTGTTAATAAAATATCAATAAAGGGAAAAAATGTTTAATGGCGAATGGAGAAAAAGTGAGGCAGAATGTGTTGGTTATGCAGATTGTTGCTACTGCCTGTGAGGAGATACTGATATATGATGATTCAAGTAATTTCTATATTTTTAACTATGCTTGTTTCTATGGTTTTGCTGGGATATGCATTTGGCTTTTTTTTATTCGTATCTGGACCAATGAATTCTTCTGATCTACGACCACTATTGGGATTGTTTTTCGTAAGTACAATCATGTTATATAATTTTATACCAAGACTGATTGCTCAATATCCGCCTTTTACAGAGAGCTTATTTTCGGTATCTGGTCACTATATAATATCTACGAAAATACTATCTTTTTGTCTTTTAGCATTGTCGCTTCTTTTTCGGAATTTAATCTACTTATGGAGAAGGGAGTGTTTCTCTATTTTTACGAAAGATTATCTTTGGATATTTAATCGTGAAAATAAAGAGGGGGAACATAATGATATTTTTTATTCTTGCAGGATTATTGGTTGGAGGAATCATCTATCAATATGTAGCGAAGGAAGCTGAAAAGAAAAAATATAAGCCGTTAGGTAGAATGATCGAAGTAGAAGGACATAAAATGCATATTTTTGCGCAAGGAGAGGAGGGACCAACTGTTGTAATAACAGGTGGATTGGGTACGTCATCACCTTTTATTGATTTTTACCGGGTGGTTGACGAGTTATCAAAACATACACGTGCTGTTGTGTATGAACGCCCCGGATATGGATGGAGCGAATCAGCAAAAACACCTAGAAATGTCGAACAAATTACATTTGAACTGTATAACTTGTTGCATAAAGCCAAAGAAAAGCCCCCATTTTTATTTGTGGCGCATTCTTTTGGTTCTTTGGAAGTGATCCATTTTGCCCAAAAGTATCCGAAACTTGTCTTGGGTATTTTGTTTGTCGATGCTGGCAACCCCACTTTTTATCAAAATTTTAAAACTCATTCATTTAAAGCTGTAAGTTATATCACTAAATTTATTACCTATATAGGCTTACTGCGGTCTGTTGGAAATATTATAGAACGATTGGGTGTTTATAAACCACCAGTTTTGCCAGTAGATATCCTGAGAAGAGCAAGGATGATGTTTTATAGCAACTGGTTTAATAATGACAGTATTAGGGAACTGGATGTTATTAATGATAGTGCTAAGTATGTACTGTCATTTGGTAATCTTGGCGATATACCCTTAACTGTGTTATCAGCAGGCAACAGTATAAGTAAAATTAAAGGGTGGCGGGAGAGTCAGGAGCAATTAACAACATTGTCTACGCGTAGCCAGCATAAAATCATTACTAATGTAGGTCATGGAATGCCTGTGACACACCCTGAGATTGTTGTGAAGGAAATTTTGCATTTTTTAAGTAGATTATAGCTAGAATGTTATTTTATCTACAGATTGGTCCGTGTGGCTAAGTTTATAAAAAATATCAATACCTGCTAATGATTATTAGCAGGTATTGATATTTTTATCAGTTTCGATGTGAGTGTGAATCGTGATGGAGAAACGACTTAACGGACTAATTTCCTATAGCTGAATGCCTACCCTCCATTCCAGAAGCACGTGCTTTGTTTTTACTGTTACGATGTCTACAGATTTGTTACCCACGTTCAGAGTAGTTTGTTCCAGCATTAGATATAAAATTTCTGAGCTGTAAACGAAAAATGTTTTCCGATGGACAAAATAAGTCCTCTTTCATTTACTATACTAATGATAGAGGTCATTGTGAAAACAAACTTAAATGTAATATTGTACTTACTAACCTTATAGGATTTTTTTTATAAAAATGTAAAATTATAAAGGTTTTTGAGATTTATATGATAAATAGTTAACCTTAGTAAGGTTTTATCTAGCCCTTGCAAAGATAGACAGTTTTTAAGGGAGTGTGTCATATTAAAAATACAGAAACTTTTGCTCACAATAGAAGTAATCGAATATTATCTATGTTTGAACGGCTTAGCAGAAAAGAAATACTATCTAAAGATAGTGAGGCAACTCGATTTGCTGTGGATAGAAAAACCATTCAACGTGATATTAATGAACTAAGAATCTATCTAGCCAATTTTGAAGACCATCAAGGGATTGGTGAGATTAAATATTGTAAGAAAAATAAAGGGTATATGTTGGTAGGAACATCAGAAACCTGGTTGACGAATGAACAAATTTTAGCGATGGCAAGGGTTATCTTAGAAAGTCGTGCCTTTTCAAAAATTGAAATCAATGAATTGTTAAGCAAGCTAGTGCTACAGTGTCAGCCTACAGAAGCTGAAAAAATCAAGGAAATTATCAGTAATGAGCTATCCCACTATATCTCTGTTCAGCATGGTAAACCTCTAATGCAATCGATTTGGGGTTTGAGCCAAGCGGTGCGAGAGAAAAAATTGGTGAAAATTCGTTATAAACCGCTAGAGCGAGATGTGGTGGAACGCTTAATAGAGCCGCAGGGGGTAATTTTTGCCGAATACTATTTTTATCTGATCGGTAAGATACATGGAAAAGAGTATAATAAAAAAAGTAGATTTTTTCGGTATGGGGAGGAAATATGAATTTGGATAAAATTACTGAGTTAGCACAGCTCATAAAGACTAGAAATGAAGTAGATAATTTGATTGCGGCGAGTATCAACCGACCGGCATTAGTTGGTCATATTGGGGAATACATAGCATCTCAGATATTTGATATTGAGTTATGTGATTCAGCAACGGCTCAGGCAATTGATGGGGTATTTCGGTCAGGAACATTAAAAGGTAAGAGTGTAAATATTAAGTGTTACGGTAAAAAGGAGAACATCTTAGATATTATGCCAAAGGTTCTGCCTGATTTTTATTTAGTATTAACAGGACCTAAAGGTGAACTCTCTTCTTCGAAGGGTAAAACGAGACCTTTTGCCATCAATTCAGTATTTTTGTTTAATGCCAAGCAATTAATGGAGGTTTTAATTTCACGAAAGGTTAAAATTGGAATTGCTACCAGCGTGATAAGTTCGTTATGGGATAGTGCAGAGATATATCCCAAACAGAGTGCGTTACTACAAGTAACCGAGGAAATGAGACAGCAATTGGCAAAGTTTCATGTAGAATAGGGGTGATATTGATTCGTGTATAGAGCTAAGAGGGGAGTTGATTGTTGCTATGAAAAAGAATCAATTTATAAGTAAATCCCAGTATATTAGAGGACGCCAATGTTTAAAATCCTTATGGCTATATCGGCGCAAACCAGAAATCAGAGATGAAATCGGAGCTAACCAGCAAGCCATTTTCGATGCAGGGACGGATGTTGGCATATTGGCGCAGCAGTACTTTCCTGGTGGAGTACTGATACCATATGATGGTTTTAGTCTGTCTGAGCAAATAAATTTGACCAAAACTGCTATTGAAAACGGTGCAGATGTTATTTATGAAGCGGCCTTTTGCTATGAAGATGTATTTTTTAAGGCTGATATTTTGCGAAGAATATCAGCCGGCTGGGAACTTTATGAAATTTAATGCTACCATTTCAGCGCAGATACATCTATAAGCCTGGTTTTCGAGGCTCTTATTCTATTAAAAAAATACTGCCTTATATGGTGGATGATCTTTCTTATCAATCACTAGATGTGACTGACGGAGGATCGGCAGTGGTAACTTGGCTGAGGATGCGACATGAGAGTAATGGGAAAGCGCGTGAACTCCTGCGCCAGCAGCTCTTAGATTACTGCCGAATGGACACATATGCTATGGTGAAAATATTGGAGAAGATGCAGCAAATCGCAAAGGGGGATGTAGATCAAAATACTGGCGTTATAGGGGACAACTTCTGTCAGGGCAGCGACATTGCAAGTAACTGTGCAAGATTAAAGGAGGGAAAGAATTTGGAGCATAATAGCAGTAACTTTACTAATGAAGCAATTACTCGATATTTTAGTGAATTGCAGTTCAGAATGAATATTTATGATAATGCCAAAAAAGATATGGATGTATATTTGGCCAGTAGTTTCAATGTATTTGACTATATAAAAACAGATGAAAATAAATTATCAGATATCATGGCAGATTTATTAAATCCAGAAGGTAAGCATGGACAAAAAGATGCTTTTTTACAGGAATTTATTAAATTATTAACCGATGATTTTTCATATGATCTCAATACTTGTAGAGTCGCACGTGAAACTTCAACAGCATATATTGCCAATAATCAAAGGCGGATGGATATTACACTCAAGTTTGCTGATAAATTTGAGATTGCCATTGAAAATAAACCGTGGGATAGTGAACAAGAAAACCAGCTACAAGATTATCAAGAGCATTTAACAAGAAAGTATGGGGAAAAATTTTGTCTGGTGTACATCACTGGCGATGGTTCTCCACCAGTTAGTATTGAGCCTGAGCTGAAAGAACAGATGCTAGATGAAGGAAGACTGGTAGTTTTAACCTATGCTGACGAAATGTTAACTTGGCTGGAACATTGCTATAAAGAATGTAAGGCTGAAAAAATCAGGAACTTTATTAAAGATTTTATGCAATATATTGAGAGTGAATTTCAAAATTCATATGATGATGGGGAGGATGAAGAAGATGGAGAATGAAAAGAAAAACTTTATTGCAGACCATGCGTTACTGACCGAAGAAAATTTCCTATTAGCAGTACAGGTTGCAAATTCATTTGAGGAAATAATGAATAGATTAGTTGATAATTTACTGAGTAAATTGAAGAAAGAACTTAATGAATGTTTAGGGGCTGAGTGGGAAGTGGAGAACAACTTTGAAGAGAATGCTTTTGAAAAAAACTGGAATTTTGTAGTATATAAGAAAAGCTGGACAGATGATGAATATGCTTTTTATTGGTTTGGGTTTGCGCCAGATAGAACAAAAATGGGTAATTTTCACTTTTATGCCATGAGAAATAGCGAAGTTATAAAAAAGCCGCTTACTGCTGTTTATCAAGCACTTAATGAGCAATACAAGAAAGGGCGAAAGGGTACCGTGTCTGACTGGTATCAGTATGTAGATCACGATTATCTAAATTGGACTCATGACGAGACATTAGTAAAATTATATCGCCAAGAGGAAATGGTAACGTATTTGATACAGCAGTTTATAAAAATGAAAAGTGTTATAGAGCCTATTGTGGATGAGGAAGTACAAAAGAATTCTTAATAAGGTTGTTGCAATTTTTACGTTTCTACTTTATTGGTTTGTAGGTCGAAAGAAATATAATGGATTCAACCACTAGAAAAACTAGAGACCGACCATAAGAGCGTTTGGGAGCCTAATATTTCAGCGTAGCGGGCGACCGCAGTTGCTTCTTGCCTAATCCTAAAGCCTAAAGCAGTGAAACGGGGAGCATGATCTTCGGCAATGGAGTGAGGGATGAACGGAATTGCTTAGATTTTTTCCTTTGTTGAAGAGGTAGCGGGCGGGTTGCACATCATGAATGGTGTTTATGTTAGTAACCTATATTAGAGCAAAACCAGAGCAATTCACTAATTTCTCGTTGCCCGGATTAAATGAATACTCAATCTTAGAAAATCACAGGTGTACCAATAAAATTGTTTCTGTGTTGAACGATATTCGAACGGATATTACTCAGAATGGAAAAAGAGATGTTGAGGGAGTACCGCCGAGAATTTTAATAGGGGGAAAAATATGGACATTAGATAAGGCGTGTGAATTGGCAGGAGGGATAGCTTGTTCTCTCTACTTAGTCCCTGCGACTGAATGGGCTAATGATATATATCCGTTTAAAGGGAAAGACTATAATAAACCCGGACAAGTTTCAGCGCCGGAATGGGGCATAAGTTTTTCTGATAAAGCCAAGGATGCGATGGAGCCGTATCGATTTGCAAATATGCTAGCTAATTATGTTTGAAGCTAAAATAGGAATAATAATGATAGTATGAATAAACTCATCGAAATAAGTGATGCTATGTCATAGTGTATCAACTGAAATTGAATTTTCTATTGATCTCTTAAACGTCAGGGAAGGTATCGTGAGGATATGTGTGTTGTTTTAGTGGAGATAACAGGATTTTTCGTAAAGTGATAGAAATACTAAGTAGAAAGTTAAGTAGAAAGTTAAGTAGAAAGTATTGATAAGCGATTTTCTAAATAAAATAAGTAACTGTAATTCCAGAGCGGGATATGATCGAGGAGAGAGCAATATGAATGATTTAAACTTGGTAGAATATAGCTCTTTTATAAAAGAGATCAAGGCAAAGATCTATAGTAGTCAGTATGAAGCATTACGAATATTGAATACAGCCTTAATCAATCTATATTGGGAGATTGGGGAAAACATCTTCAGACAGCAGCAGGAGAAAAAATGGGGTAAATCAGTCGTTGAAGTTTTGGCAAAAGAGCTCCAACAGGAGTTTCCTGGGATAAAGGGATTTTCGGCAGGTAACTTATGGCGTATGAGAAATTTTTATGTATCTTATTCTGAAAAAGAAAATCTCGCACCATTGGTGCGAGAAATTAGCTGGAGTAAGAATACCGTCATCATGGAAAAATGCAAAGATGACTTAGAACGTGAGTTTTACATAAAAATGACCAAACGGTATGGCTGGACTAAAAATGTATTGATTAATAATTTAGAGAACAAAACCTATGAAAAATATTGTAACTATTCAGTAGCCTTAATCCAAATAGCATTTTCAGGCATGCCATCCCAAG
>CAXYVG010000009.1:0-58756 GCA_964292325.1 uncultured bacterium
CATACTGGAGATTGGCATATTGGAAAAATCGTCAATCAACGACATATGACCTCGGATCAAGAATATGTATTAGAAGATGTCATTAAGATCATAGAATCGGAAAAACCAGATGTACTGGTTGTGGCTGGCGACATATATGATAGAGCAGTACCACCTGTAGAAGCAGTAGAATTACTAGATAGAGTATTAAGCAAAATTCTTTTAAAGCTACAAATTCCTGTGATCATGATTGCCGGTAATCATGACAGCCCTGATCGCATTGGTTTTGGTAGTCAAATGCTACGAGATAAAGGCCTATATATTGCAGGACCTTTTCAAAAAAACATTCCTAAGGTGGTTTTAGCAGATGAGCATGGTCCAGTTCATTTTTATCTTATTCCCTATGCGTCGCCCGCTGTTGTAAGAGAAGTATTAGGATGTAGTGAAGTGGTGGATCATGACACCGCGATGCAGGCGATTGTGGCTACGATTCGCGAAACGTGGAATCCAAAGGAACGAAATATCATTGTGACCCATGGTTTTGTTAGAGGGGTGAAAGAACTAGAACTGAGCGAATCAGAACGACCTCTGTCTGTTACGTTAGCAGTTGGAGGTACTGATTATGTAGATATAAAGCATTTTAAAGATTTTACCTATACTGCTCTTGGACATCTGCATGGCCCACAACAAGCGGGCAGTATGCGGGTGCGTTACGCAGGCTCGCTACTAAAATATTCTTTTTCTGAAGCAAAGCAGCAAAAATCAGTTACCCTAGCCCACATCGGTAAAGATGGAGAACTGGCAGTAGAGTGCAAAACGCTGCGACCACTAAGAGATATGCGGCAAATCAAGGGTAGCTTGAAAGATTTACTAGATCCAAGGGTGTATATGAATACCAATACAGAAGATTATTTACATGTTACTCTTATGGATGAGGGTGAGCTGATTGAGCCTATGGCAAAGCTACGGGCTGTTTATCCGAACGTATTATCACTTGATATGGAAGTAAAAGAACGGCAGGTGGGTGATAGTAAAACTTCAGCAGGACAAGGCTATAAACAAAAATCAAAGCTAACATTATTTGAAGACTTTTATAAAGATATGACGGGGCAAGAGTTTACGGTAGAAAAGGCTAGTTTGGTAGCAAAAACAATTGACGCTTTAGAAGCGGAAGATAGGAGGGCGTAATATGAGACCTCTACAACTTACCATTACGGCTTTTGGTCCATATGCGACTGAGCAGGTGATTGACTTTACGCAGCTTCAAGGGCGAAACTTATTTGTTATTACTGGCGATACAGGGGCGGGGAAAACGACCATTCTAGATGCCATCGCTTATTCTTTATATGGGAAAGCCAGTGGACGAGATCGAGATGGAGAAAATCTGCGCAGCCATTTTGCGAAGGCTGATTTGCTCACATCGGTGGAGCTAGAGTTTGAATTAAAAGGAGAGCGTTATTGGGTAAAGCGTATTCCAAAACAACGCAAAAAACGCACTCGGGGAGAGGGCTATACCGATCAGAATGCGGAGGCTGAATTTAAAAATCTGGATGGGGAAAGTAAGCTAACTACTGGCGTCAAAGAAGTAAATGAAAAAATAGTAGAGCTTATGGGTCTTAGTTATGATCAATTTAAGCAAATTATCATGATTCCACAAGGTGAGTTTCGCGAATTATTGAATGCAGATAGTAAAGCTAGGCAAGATATCTTGCAAAAAATTTTTGGTACAGAGGGGCTCCGTCGCATACAGGATTCATTTGACTATAAGGCAAAAGCATTATCGCAAGAAATCAGCATTTTAGAAAATCAACGTAATGAGTGCATTCGTAGTTTGGACGGCAGCGATTTACCACTAGAAGCGATATTGGCAGTAGAAAATTATAATGTACCCCTTGTGCTTGAAGAAGCGCAAAAGGCAATTGAAATCGATGAAAATCTAGTAAATAGTTTGCAGATGCAGATCGATGAACAGGAAAAAGCAGTAGCTGCTAAACAGCATGACATTTTTAAAGGCAAAGCCGATAATCTAACAATCCGTGCACGAGATGAGGCGCAGCAGAAACAAATCGCATTACAAGCAGGTCAGACGCAAATTGATGAAAAAAAGAACCAACTTCAGCAGGGACGTAAAGCGTTAGGACTTGAAGGGGTAGAAGAATATCGCTGTAGCCGCGATGCCAATGTGAAAAAGAGAGAAATGGAGTTAGCTAAGGCCGAGCAACAGGAAAACGATGCTAAAGTTGATGTAGATAGAAAGCAAACGAACTATCAGCTAGAAGTAGAAAAAGAGAGCAAGCGGAATGAACTCTTAACAGAGCAGGCAAGATTAAAGGGACTAGCTGGGAAAGTGACCGACTGGGATGAACGGCAGATTACAAATAGTGAATTGGAAAATCAATTGATCATTGTTAAGCGCAAACGCGATCACCATAAAATACAGCTAGAACAGATGCAAGAAGAAATCAAAGAGTGCCAAAGTACTCTTGATGCAGTAAGAGTTACGAAAATAGAATATGCACGTAAAGCGGTGCAACTGGAAAAAGTAAATACGATATATGAGAAAATGAAAATATGGCAAGAGCAAAGAACGCGACAAGTGACGTTACAACAAGCTATTTGTGAGCTAAAACAGCGACAAGTAGAAGAAGAGTTAACATATGAAAAGGCTAGGGCGGATTACGAAGAGGCGCAACACTTATTTCTTGCCGGACAAGCGAGTTTGTTGGCAGTCACTCTGCAGGCAGGTGATGCTTGCCCGGTTTGCGGTTCGCCTCATCATCCCAAGCTCGCTACTTCGCAGGGAAATGTTCCATCGGAAGCTCAACTAAAAAAGTTGATAAAAAGCGAGAAGGAAGCAAGAAAAGTATATGATGAAGTAAAAGACAATTATGAACGCGTAAGAGCCGATGAATATGCTCAAAATCAGATAGTAGCAAGGCTGACTCAAGAACTAGGCGTAATGGTTGAAGAAGAATTATCTGCACTGAGTACTGAAAAATTAGCAGCCTATATGCTTAGCACGTTAGCAAAGTACCAGCAACAGCAAGAACTGTTCATGGAAGAAATAAAGAAACTCACAGAACAAAATAAAGATGAAGAGCAATTAACGGTTACATTAGGTGAGAAAGTAGAAATGAGTAGTAAGCTTAGCTTAGAGCTTGCGAATATCGAAGAAGAGTACACAACACTTTTTGCCAAAGCACAAAGTAGTAGGGATGCAATGAAAGTCCTAGAAGCAGAATTGCCAGAAGAGATACGTTCGCTAGGAAAACTAGCAGAGAAACTAGCGGATGTAGAAAAAGAGTTTGATGATCTAAAGCAAGCACTAGCGGTAGCGCAAGAACAATGCCGAGAGAGTCAACTCCATTATGCTAGCATAGTGGCAGAGAAAAAAACGATTGCCAAAGCGTTACAAGAAGGACAAGCGGAACTACAAATTGCAGAGGACCGTTTTAGGGAGGCGTTGGCTGATGCCGGTTTTGAAGGGGAAACAGACTATGATACAGCCAAGTTGACGGAAAGTAAGATTACTAGTCTGGAAAAAGAAATTAATATATATCAAGAAGAACTTCGATCGGCGACGGACCATTATGCGAAATGTCAGCAAGCGGTTGAGGGACTTGTTCCAGTCGATGTGATAGCGCTTGAGTCTGAACACCTTAAGCTCCAGATGACAAAGACTCAGCGGATTGATCAGCGTACTGTGATTGTAGCAAGAAAAACTCATAACCAAACGATGCTACAAAATATTAGTAGTATTGTAGAAAAATTAGAATGCAAAGAAGAAGAACACCAAGTAATAGGGCATTTGGCAAGAGTTGCGCGAGGCGATAATGAACAAAAAGTCAGTTTTGAACGTTATGTATTAGCTGCTTTTTTTAATGATATCATTGACGCTGCCAATGCTCGTCTGAAAAAAATGACAGGTGGACGATATCAGATGAGTCGGATCACGCAAAAAGGCAAAGGCGGCGGACAAAGTGGACTCGAGATTGAAGTGTTTGATTATTATACGGGTCAATCTAGGCATGTGAAGACGTTATCTGGTGGGGAAAGCTTCAAAGCATCTCTTGCCCTTGCTCTAGGCCTTGCTGAAGTGGTTCAGTCGTATGCAGGAGGCATTAGCTTAGAGACAATGTTTGTTGATGAGGGGTTTGGTACTCTTGATCCAGAATCGCTAGATACCGCCATTGGTTGTCTTATTGAGCTGCAACATTCAGGAAGATTGGTGGGGATTATATCTCATGTACCAGAACTGAAAAGCAGTATTGATGCACGACTTGAAATTGAGGCGTGTAAAGATGGAAGTCAGGCACGGTTTTGTATACAATAGCATTGCCCGGGATGCAAAGAGTGTCCGAATTGGTTTACCTTTATATTTTAATTGTTGTAATATATTAATTTTAACATCATATATTACGATATATATAGAAAGAGCCAAGGAGGGCGATGCAAATGATAACCAAGGTAACAAGTGTATATCCCGTGAATTCTATACAAAGATCGGATGATCGCCAGACTAAGGAAGAACTCAAAAAGAAAGAGCAAGGTCGGTTTAAAAAAGTATTAGCAAAAATACTTGAAGATAAAAGAAATGAGTAAGAAATAGAGCATATAGGCTCTATTTCTTTTTGCGTAAATCATGGAGGTTCTACTCTTTTGGCAGGGAAACAATACAAGCAGAACGAATATTAGCTTTTTAGAGTATATATATAACATTCAGAAAATGACAGATATAGTGATATCTATATATTGTGAAATTCGGGAAGGGTTGATAATAAATGGCGAAAAAAGTAATGATGAAAATAGAGAGACGTATTGCCTTATTTCTTAGCATATTATTATTATTGATTGTTGTATTAGGTGTACGTATTGCGTGGGTACAGTTTGTTGATGGTAAACGTATGACGGATAAAACTGAGATCCAATTAAGAGAAAATAAGACGCTGCACTCACCGCGGGGGACTATTTTTGATAGAAATGGGCGAGAACTTGCTGTCAGTGGTATGACGAAATCATTGTATGCAAATCCATCTGAAATTAAAGAACCCGATCAAATCGCTGGGGTATTGGCAAGCTTATTAGAAATGAAGCCAGAAGATATAAAAGAAAAGTTAGTGCTTGGTGGGCAGTTTATCTGGATTAAGCGTATGATCGAGCCGAATGTGGCTCAAAATATACAGGCAGTGATAAAAGAGTATGATATGAAAGGGCTTGCTTTCCTAGAGGAAAGTAAACGTTATTATCCCAATGATACACTAGCAGCGCAGGTCTTAGGTTTTGTTGGCACCGATGATATTGGTCTGGATGGTTTGGAAATGACTCTCGATAAAAAGATTAAAGGTACGTTATTTGAACAAAATATTGATACTGATAGTCATGGGATACCAATTTTTAAATCCATTTTTACCTTTGTGCCCCCAAAACAAGGAAAACATATCTATACAACATTAGATACGAACATTCAGTTTATTGTAGAACAAAATTTGGATAAGGCGGTAGCAAGCACTGGCGCTCGCGCTGCTACTGTTATTGTGATGAACCCTCATACTGGCGAAATTTTGGCAATGGCCAATCGACCAACCTATAATCCAAATCAATTTTATAAATATAGTGGCAATGAATGGAAAAATAGAGCAGTTGCTTATAATTATGAACCAGGCTCCACTTTTAAAACCATTGTGGCAGCAGCTGCACTGCAAGAAGGAAAAGTATATCCTGAAGAGAGAATTTTTGATCACGGATATGTAGAAGTCTCTGGTCGTCGGATTCAAAACTGGAATGGTGAAAGCTATGGCAATATTTCATTTCTAGATATTCTAAAATATTCGATTAATACCGGGTTTGTACAAGTTGGTATGCGATTAGGGGCCAATAAATTGACGGAGTATGCTCGGTCTTTTGGCTTTGGATCGGCAACTGGAATTGAGTTACCTGGTGAGGAAGAAGGACTCCTGTTTGATCCGAAGGAGATGCGTGATTCTGATATAGCGACGATGTCAATTGGGCAAAGTATTGCTGTTACCCCATTGCAATTGGTGGCAGCTGTAGGGGCTATTGCGAATGATGGAGTATTGCTGAAACCTCATATTGTCAAGGAAATTCGCAATGCGGATGGTTCGATTGATAGTGTAGCCTCTACCCAGACGCTCAGGCAAGTTATTAGCCCTGAAACGGCACGGGTACTTGGCGATATGATGGAAAAAGAAGTATCAGAAGGTGGCGGTAATAAGGCTGCTGTAAAGGGATATCACTTTGGTGGTAAAACGGGTACCGCCGAGAAATTGAAAGAGGATGGTAGCGGTTATTCTGCGGGACGTTATGTTGCTTCTTTTGTGGGGTTTGGACCGGTAGAGGATGCTCAGGTCGTTATTTTAGTTGTTCTTGATGACCCGCAAGGGATATATTATGGTGGCCAAATTGCTGCACCTGTGGCTAGTGAGATTATGGCACAAATTATGCGTTATCTTAATATCCCTCCTCAAATCATGACTACAAATCTTATTCCTAAGGTACCTCAGCCGTCTACGACGCAACAAGCCAAACCAAGTGTGCAAGCGCCACTTGGGAAAGTTGTAGTGCCTAATGTTTTGGGTATGAATATGCGTGAGGCCGCAGAAAAACTAAATAAGCTAGGGTTAGCTATTGTGCCAACGGGTACGGGACTCGCGGTAAGGCAAAATATACCGGAGAATGCGATTGTTGAGCCAAATACTGAAATTAGTGTGAATTTTGAAGTACGATAGCATGATATAAGAAAAAAATAAAGGGCGGCTATGGCCGCCCATGGTTTTCTTATTAAGGTTGTTTGTTGGCATCATATTGAGCTGTTAGTGTGCCGGAAGAGCTACTAGTTGCACTAGTGCCACTCATACCAGATTCATACTGCTCAATCATTTTGCGAACCATGTGACCGCCGACACGTCCACAATCAGCGGAAGTCATGGTTGACCAACCTTGAGAACGTACTTGATCGGAAATTCCTAGTTCGTTGGCTACTTCTAATTTCATACGATCAAGAGCGTTTTCAGCACCTGGGTTGACAGGTTTGTTACTTCTGGCCATAATAATCACCTCCTCATGTTGTTCTAATCATAGTATCAACGAAAAATCTTCTTGTTATGCTGTGATTTATTATGTAAATAGTTCCAAAGATAGTGAAAAATATAGGTGATTAGTAAAATTGCCATTATTACAGGAATTTATGTTCTAGTGACGAAGTATTATTATAATCGTACAATAATGGCAATGGGAGTGGAAAAAAGATGCATGAAATGGCCATTGCTCAGGGGATACTGGATATTGTACTTAAAACGGCAGCCGAGCATAATGCAACAAAAGTGACCGGCATTAAGCTACTAATAGGAGAGATGACACGCGTCGAACCGGAATCTCTTACCTTTGGATTTGCAGCACTGTCAATGGGATCGATTGCTGAAGGAGCTACAATTGAGATCAAGTCGATACCTCTGATTGGTCAGTGTAATCATTGTAATCAACAATTCACGGTTGAAAGGTATTGCTTCTTATGTCCTGAATGCAATTCAGCGAGTGTTTCGGTGATATCGGGGAGAGAGCTAGCTGTAGATTATCTGGAGGTGGAGTAAATGCAAATCAAAGTGATGACGAATATTTTAGATCAAAACGATCAAATTGCAAATGAAATAAATAAAAGGCTTTCCGAAAAGGGAATTTTTGTTGTCAATTTACTAGGATCGCCTGGCTGTGGTAAAACATCGTTATTGGAAAAAACGATTGTAGGGTTAAAAGACCAACTCTCAATGGCTGTAATTGAAGGCGATTTATTTACGGCGAAAGATGCAGAGCGGATTGAACGGCATGGTGTATCCGTTGTGCAAATCAATACCAGTGGTGGCTGTCATCTTGATGCTAACATGGTAAGTAGTGTACTGGATTGTCTCGATCTTGATCAGCTTGATTTGATTGTAATTGAAAACGTGGGGAACCTGGTATGCCCTGCAGAGTTTAATATTGGTGAAGATGTGAAAGTAACGGTACTTAGTATTACCGAAGGCGAAGATAAGCCTTTAAAATATCCTACGATTTTTAAACTGGCTAGTGTTGTTATTTTAAATAAAGTGGATTTATTACCATATACTAATTTTGATATGCAGTCTGCGATAACAGATATTACGAATATTAATCCAGATACCGTATTAGTGCAGGCCTCATGCCAAACGGAGGCAGGGTTGTCTGAATGGTATACATGGCTCAAAGAGCAAGTGCGAATGAAAAAAATAAGGGGTATATAGCGATGTCTAAATTGCTAGAACAGGAAGAACAGATTGAACGTATGCGGTCTCAGCTTCATCAATTGGTCATAGCCAAATCTTGTAATATGATTGATCACGAAGTCAGTGAGTTGAGCAAAAAACTGGATACTTTAATTGTGAAATATCAAAAAACACAAGCGCAAGAGAAAGTAGCGCTTAGTCGTTAGTCATGTAAAAAATAGCCATACAAGAGGAACTGCTAAAAAGGTCCTCTTATAGGGCTATTTTTTCGGAGGTAAATGGAGGGACTTTGTATGTTTGAACGATCGGCATGGGCAGAAATTGATTTAGGGGCAATTGCACATAATATAAGGCAAATCAGAAGAAAAACAGCAAAGGATGCTAAAGTTTGTGCGGTTGTGAAAGCTGATGCCTATGGGCATGGGGCTATCGCAGTCGCCCAAACTGCAATACAGGCAGGTGCTGATAGACTGGCAGTTGCAATTGTCAATGAAGCAGTAGAACTAAGAAAAGCTGGATTTCGGGTGCCAATATTAGTACTAGGGCATACGCCAGCATGCCAGGCCGTACTCGTGGCAGAAAATGATATTACACAAACCATCTTTTCTATTGATTCAGCCCAGGCGTTATCGGCTGCTGCTGCTACGCTTGGCAAGAGCATTAAAGTACATATAAAAATTGATACGGGCATGAGCAGAATCGGCATTCGGCCTGAAGAGGCAGGTGCATTTGCAGTAGCTGTCAATCGTCTGCCAGGTATTGAAATAGAAGGTGTATTTTCTCATTTTGCAAGTTCAGACAGCCAGGATAAAAGTTTTACGTATGAGCAATATAGCCGCTTTATGGATGCTATGAAGTATATCGAAGGCAAGGATATCAAGATTCCGATTCGGCATATTGCAAATAGTGCAGCCATATTGGATTTACCGGATATGCATTTGGATATGGTACGGGCGGGCATCATTATATATGGGCTGTGGCCTTCTGATGAAGTGGATCACCAGGTAGAACTGATACCAGCAATGAAATTTAAGACGCAAGTAGGATTTGTAAAAGAGGTTTCACCACAAGTATCGATTAGTTATGGACGAACTTATTTTACCAACAAGCCGAGTCTTATTGCGACATTACCAATAGGCTATGCTGACGGTTGGTCACGTTTATTGGCCAATAAAGCGACGGTATTGGTACGTGGGCAGCAAGCGCCATTAGTTGGCAGGGTATGTATGGATCAGTGCATGATTGATGTGACTGATATTCCGGGAGTCGCGCCAGGTGATGAAGTGTTATTATTTGGCGGCAAGGATTTGCCAGTAGAAAAAATTGCTGATTATATGGGGACAATCAACTATGAAATTATATGCATGGTAGGCAAACGAGTGCCTAGATTTTATATAGGATCATCGGATGCCGATCGTATTTTTTGAGTGTAGTAGGAGATTCACATAAAATGTCGAATATATTCAAAAATGATTGGAGGAATTACCATGTCTGATGAACAAGATTGGGAATTATTTAAGCAAAAATTCAAAAAAAAAGCCAGTATTGATTTGAATGATTATAAACCAGCCCAGATGCAACGGCGGATTAATAATTTGATGGGGCGTTATGGGGCGCGTACATATGTAGATTTTTTTAACTTATTAGATAAAGACAGTCGGTTATATAAAGAATTCATTGATTATATGACGATTAATGTTACGGAATTTTTTCGTACACCAGAAAAGTTTTCAGAACTTGAAACTAAGGTTTTGCCGGAGTTATTAGCTAAAAATCCTAAACTGAATATATGGAGTGCAGGTTGCTCTGTAGGGGCTGAGCCTTATTCATTGGCAATGATTCTAAAAGATTTAACACCGAATGTAAGGCATCGCATTTTGGCAACTGATCTGGATGTGGAAATGTTAGCGAAGGCTAGAAGTGGTGTGTATACCAGCACTGAGTTTAAGAATATTTCCAATAACCGGGCGTCTAAGTACTTTAAACAAGTAAATTCGACGTATGTTATCGATGAAGATATTAAATCTCGCATCGAATTTAAGCAGCATAACTTACTGCTTGATAAGTTTGATACTGGATTTGATCTGATTTTATGCCGTAATGTGGTGATCTATTTTACAGAAGAAGCAAAAGATGGATTATATCGCCGATTCTTAAACTCACTGAAACCAGGCGGCGTGATGTTTGTTGGCGGTACAGAAGCCATATTAAATTTCCGTGAGATTGGCTTTACTAATTATTTGCCATTCTTTTACCGCAAACCTTTATAAGACTCCCCAGCTAGCGAGAAGGCGGAATGTATGTAATAGGTAGTATAAGAATGTTCTGGTATTCGTATGTTCATCGATTGTTTGTCCGGCAATGATATCTACTGTTTTTACCGCTTGTTGACGTACAAAAAAGACAATTTCACCAACCTTTTGCCCCTGATATACAGGGGCCTTTATTATTTCTGGTAAATCAATAGTGACGGTAATATCTTTATAATCCTTCGTGTTTACGAGTAAGATGGCTTGGCTACTGGCGATCGCATCTACTACAGGGCTCAGTCCATTTTCTATAGGAATAGCAGAGATAATATCGTCTTTATTAGCATACTCATATAATTCGTAAGTGGCAAAACCATATTTTAATAGCGCAAGCGAATCATTCCAGCGAGAGTGATCATGTAGTACTACCGCAATTAGCTGTTGATTGCCTCTAGTCGCACTGGATATAAGGCATGGTCCAGCTTGGCCGGTCGTACCGGTCTTAACTCCATCTACTTCTTCGAGTAACCATAACAATTTATTTGTGTTTCGAAGATGTTGGTCATGTTCTTTTCCTCGTCGATCTAGCCAATCAATATCTGTTTCACGTGTATCAACAATTGCTGCAAAAGTGGGATTGGTTAATGCGTATCTGGTGATCCACGCTAAATCAAAAGCGGTAGAATAATGCTGAGCTGCTGTCAAACCGTGAGGATTGGCAAAATGACTATCGAGGGCACCCAAGGTATCGGCTTTATCATTCATAAGGATGACAAAGTTTTCAACCGATCCAGCTAAATGTTCAGCAATCGCTACTGCTGCATCGTTGCCGGAACGTAGTAATAGCCCAGTGACTAATTCCCTTAGCAAGATTTTTTGCCCAGCAGTTAAATGCATAGATGAACCAGCTGTGCTGGCTGCTCGCAAGCTAACAGTCACCTCATCATCAAGATGCCCACTTTCCAGCGCAATAATGGCTGTTAGTACTTTTGTAGTACTAGCTGGAGCGCTATGAATATGACTTTTTTTCTCATATAAAATTTGTCCGGTTTTAGCATCCATTAAAATAGCCGATTCCGCATGAATGGTTAGTGGTGCACTCATACCAATCTGAGTCGGTAGAAAGAGCAACAACCATACGATAAAGGTGATGGTAAGCTTAGTAGATAAAAACACATGAAGTTCCTCCTCTATAAAGTTATTATAGTATATTGTCAACGCTAGCTAATCATGCGAGTTATTCGGTATAATTTTGTTGTCATATGCGTAAAATGCAAGAGGTTATAGAGGAGGGAATGGTATGTTTACATTGCGCACGAAGTTATTGGGCGCTGTAGTTGGTGTAATATTATCTGTTAGCGTGTTAGCAGAAGGCATGCTTGCTTATGATGGTAAAGTGATTAAAAAAGTACCAACTACCCATAAGGTAGTCAGTTTGTAAGAACAATCTGCAACACGTGCAAAAAAATATAGATCATCTTTCGAACCAAAATTCAAACTGATCCTCGGTTTTAACAACAAAAATCTTATAACTAAATTGCAGCATAATGCTTCTCTTTTGTTCAAACGTGGTAGCCTGCAAAATATCATTGATTGGTATTTCGGCAGGTTTATTTTTATTGTGAATCATCGATAAGTGACTGAGGGATAGGTCAATACTGGCTATTTCTTTATTAAGGTCATTAATTTGTTTAGTAGCGGTGGGGTTATCAATCATGCCATCCTTAAACCACTCTACAATGCCGATTTTCCTTTGTAGTAGAGCTTCTTTTTGTGTATTCATTTGTAAGATTTCATTGGAATAGTCCCTAGAATTATCGTTTTTAATATAGTTACTAATGTCAGTTTGTCCTGATGCAATTAGTTTTAGAGTATCCCAAACTTGTGAATCTAAATAATCAGCTTGTATACGGCGATTACCACAGCGTTGCCTTTTGTAATTGGCGTTACTTTCACTGATACAAAAATAATAAAAATACAAAACATCGTCACTGTTTTTCCTTTTGCCATGGCATACAGTCGCTGTTAGCTTTCGGTTACAAAGAGGGCAATAGAGTATGCCTTGCAATAGGTAGTTATGCTGGGTATTGCGTTTAGAAATAGATTGATTGACTGCTAATTGCTGCTGGGCCTGCTCCCATATTTCTCTTGAAACAATAGGGGGGATATCAATCAGTACATGTTTTTCCAAAGGTGCTTTAGTCGTTTTAATTTTTCTTTGTCCAATTTGTTTGCAGGATAAATAAAATTGATGATATTCTCCGCAATACATTGGTTTTTTTAGAATGTCATGAATATGACTTGCTGAGAACGGCTTATTCTCCTTATTTAAAAGGTTTCGTTTTCTTAATTCATCTGTTATCCTGTAAATTCCTAATTTGTTATTTACGCATAATGAATAGATTAATGCAACAACTTCCCCTTCCGACTCATTGATCGTGTATAGACTTTTTTCAATGTCCCAATCAAAGCCGTAGGGTTGGCTATTTTGAACAATTTTACCCTCCATGGCTTTAGTACGCTTTCCTCGTGTAGTTCTTTCTCTAATTTTGGCTTTTTCAAATGCGGCTATTGCTCCACGAATGCTGAAAAAAAGTTTACCCTCTGGAGATACATCGTAATCACCTGTCACAAAGGTCAATTTCGCTCCAGCCCGTTCAATATCATCAGCTATTAACAATATATGTGTAAGGTTGCGCGCAAGGCGATCAGGGTCATAGACGCAGATATAATCGTTTTTACCGACCAGTCCAGCATATAAATCATTTCGTAATTTATCCATTTCAGGGCGATCTATAAACTCACCAGAATAACCATCATCAATGTATTCTTTGCCAACGAAGAGTCCCATTTCAGAAAATTTTGATCGACATGCTTCAAGCTGGCTATTAATCCCGTAGCCAGTTTTGGCTTGTTCTTCCGTTGATACACGAGCGTAGATTACATGCATCGTTTTCACATCCATATTTCCTAATTTAAGTCCTACTCATTCAAGTTTATTAAGCTATGGCATAATAAATAACCGTAATTAGGACAATCAAGTCTTACATATATTGCCGTGAGGTGATAGCAATGAAAAAGAAAGAACTGCAGTTAGTTTTCAAGGGATTCCGAGATGCTGAAACAGGGAAATTTGAACCATTACCAAGTCCTAGTGAATTGGAACGTTTATTGAAAATAATGGGCGAAGTGATTTGTGGTAGGCAAACTAATCATGCAGGCTAATTGCCTGCAACCTAAAAATGTACAAGCATGAAAGTGTTCTTTTGGTCACAATAATGAACGTAATAGCAATAATTGTCGAAAAGTAAAGGAATCTTTACTTTTGGTCGTTCTAAAATATGTTAAGTTAGTAGTAGTGGTAAATTAATTTTAATATTGCAATACTCTAGCAAGCGATAAATGAAATTTATTTACGAAATAGGGGTGATTTAAGACTTTGTGGAGGTGGCAGATAATATGCAGCAAGCAGCAAAGCAAATAGTGTTACTTGCTGACAGTGATAACTTTATAAAAAAAGTTTTTACGCAGCATGTTACTTCATCTGTGATTTCAATGTTTGGCGTAATGGTCAGTACTATGGCAAACTGTCTTATTACAGGTAATGTATTAGGAGCAATGGGACTTGCGGTTATGAGCGTAGTTACGCCAGTTTATTTTGTATTCGCCACTATTGGTGCGCTTATTGGTGTAGGTGGTTCAACACTTGCATCATATGCGATTGGACAGGATGATCAGGATTCGGCTAATACAGCGTTGACCTTATCTGTTATATTGGTAGTCGGATTTTCAGTGATTACTTCAGTGTTAGGGTTAAGTATTCTGCGTCCCTTATTATATCTTTTAGGTGCGACGGATGAATTATATCCAATGGCTAGTGCTTATAGTGAAATTTATATTTTAGGCGGTATAGGAACGGCAATGTTTTATTTGCCATATAATTTTCTTAAGTTAATGGGACGGTTACGCCTGTTGACTGGATTGTTTTTAGGCATGGCAGTATTGAATGTCATATTAGATTTATTATTTTTAATTCAATTTAGGATGGGGATTTCTGGTGTGGCCTGGGGAACCGTGATATCATCTATGATTGTTGCTGTAGGAGGTACAGCATGTCTTGTCCGAGGGCAAGGTGCTTTTCAGCTTGTAGGATTGCGGGGACGCGGAAAAGATATTTTGGAATTAATGCGTCTTGGCACTCCGGCGGCAATGAATAACATAGCAACATTTTTACGGTCTTTATTGCTAAATCGGATTGTTTTGTTGACAGCTGGTAGCATTGGATTAACTGCGTTCAGTATAGTTTCGACAGTGGGAATTTTATCAATTACAGTCCTTTCGGGTTTATCACAGGCTACAGTACCTTTTGTTAGTGTATTTACCAGTGAACGTGATAATGTCAGCGTGAGGCGGATCGAGAAGCAGGCATTTCGTTTAGGACTCATATTGATGGCCGTGCTTACTGCTATAATAATTATTTTTTCAGAACCGTTGTGCCAGGTATTTGGTGTGTATGATGAACTTACTTTGTCAGCTGCATCTCATGCCGTAGAACTATTTGCAATCAGCCTCATACCTTCGGTATTATGCTATATTTTTATTGCTTATTATCAATCCGCAGGTTTTACTTGGATTGCTAATTTGATGACAGTATGCCGGTCTTTCGTGTTCATAATTTTATCAGCATATCTTTTAGCGCCACTAGTAGGGCTGTTTGGCGTTTGGATTTCTTTTGCAATTGCAGAGTGTTTAACGCTATGTACCCTTTTTATAATACTATTTTCTTGTCGTAAACAAGAAAGGCGATCCAGTATATTACTGCTTGACCTTAAGGCAGAAATGAACGGTTCTTATATTTCTTTTGTTGTTAAGCCAGAAACTGAATCTATTGTGGAAAGCGTGGGAAAAATTGCTGTTTTTTGCGAGCAGAATAATTTAGGCGTGAAGCAGACGATGTTGGTTCGTTTATCGTTAGAAGAGATGATGGTCAGTATCCGGGATCATTGTCTTTTGAATATGCCAGAACAAACGATGGATGTACGTATTTTAGTTGTTCCTGACAGCGAAAAAAAGAATGGCATTATGGTCATCCTGCGTATCCGTAATAGTGGACCGTGTTTTAATCCTATTGGCTATTATGAAAAACATAAAGCGCAAGGTCTTATTGATGAAGGCGATTCCTTGGGAATAGAAATGATTATCAAGGCGGCTGAAAGCGTGAACTATAAAAGTACATTTGGGGTAAATAATCTTACAGTGATACTCTGATTTAATAATGGATGGGTTCAGGCTTGGCTATTTGTCGCACAACTAAAACCTGAATCCCCTGGGAGGACATATTATGCATTATCATATACTTCAAAACCCTGAAAAAGGAAAAAGCATCCGGGTGAGGTTCCGGCCATTTGAAAATAAGGATGCGCCGGAATTTATCCGCTGCATTCACTCTGAATATGGGGATACCTACTTTAAACGTAGCTTTTATCAGGCAGAAACGTTTATTGAGGAGAATGAGAGCGGTCATATAAGGTTCTTGACGGCTGAGCTGGATAATGGTGAAATTGCAGGGATGTTGGCTATTAAACGGTTCTTACCGCGTGAGGATATGTGTGAAATCGCTTCGGCGATCTTTAAGCAGGAATACCGGGGGTATCATATGTCTTGGCCGTTTCTCCAGTATGCTATGGAGATCGTGGATTTGATGAAGGTGTCGGCGGCATACTGTTTGCCAGTAGTGTTTCATAAGATCACAGAAGTTCCGATGGAGAGGCTGGGGCTTATTCCCTGCGGCTTTATTTTTTCCGTATTCCTAATGAAGAACATTCAGCATTCCTATCCGAAGGATGAAAATTTGAAGCATCCGCAAGGTGTGATGATCCAGATGAAAGATAAGAAGGATGCGGGCGTTCTGTTCCTGCCGCAAGTACATCTTGATTTCGCCGCCAAGTTGTATGGCGATTTGGGTGCGCAATTTTCGTTTGGTAGCGGTCAGCCGGAACTTTACGGGGAAAGTCAGCTGTTTTTTGTAAATGATTCATTACAGCAAAATTGTGCCATTCATGTCGATCATGCTGGAGCGGATCTTGTTTCACGAATTTTAGAGATCCGTGCGGCTCATACAGCACCATATCAGACATTCAATGTTTTTTTAAATGTAAGTGATAACAGCGCACCAATCGCTTATCAAGAAATTATAAAATTGGGTTATTTTTTTACAGGCTTTCAGCCGCTGTGCAGTGCACGGGAAATCATGATTCTGCATGATCCTCAGAATGTACCACTTCATTTGGATGACTTTGTATTGACCGAACGATTCCATAAGGTGCTGGATTATATTAAGTTATTCGAGCAGGAGATAAGGTGTTGACGACATGAAATTAAGAATTGGGCAGAGAGTTATACTGTTGGTATTACTGTGCAGTGCAGTATCTATTGTAATTTTGAGCGGTATTTCACTATACGGTATGTGGGGAGTACAGCAAAGTATCGTAGAAATTGGTACAGATTTGGGCAATAGCGCAGCGGATGACAGTCGTCAGGCACTTGAAGAGCAGGCGAAACAACAGCTCGTTGCTATGGCACAGGAAAAGGCGCGTTATACAGATTTAAAGATAAAAAACATTAGCGATAATGTGACTATCCTATCGCGTGAGATGACGAAGATTGCTTCGAATCCAGATGCGTATATGCCGATCAGTGTTGCTGAACCGCGCCGTGAAAATGCCGGCCAAATTGTGCCACAGCTTATGTATTCGGCATCTGTACAGGATAAACATGATCAAGCGCTTGAGCGGGAGATCGGCGCTGCTGGCAATATACAAGATTTTTTGACGCAATTTAATGCTATTAATAATGTAGTAGCCTCTTCGTATATTGCATCGAAGAATGGATTTGTCATTATGGCTGATAAAATATCAGACCGGAAATTTGCGAGTCCCGTAGATCTAGTTCCGGCTTCGTATGAGGCATTTGGGCGACCATGGTACATCAAGGCATCACAGGCTCAGAAATTAGTATTTACAGATGTGGTGAATGATATTAATGGTGGCGGTTTGGGCATCATATGTGCTGCGCCGTATACCAGTAATGGTTCGTTTGCGGGGGTGGTAGGCACGGGAGCTTATCTTACCGAGGTTAACCAGATTGTTATAGATACGCAGACCAGTGACACGAGGTTCGGTTTCATCCTAAATGATAAAGGTGAAGTGATTATTTCGCCGCATCTACAGGGCGAGCTGGTAGCTGATTCTGATCATCCAGTAGATTTACGTGGGAGTGGCAATGAATCTTTGGCAGCAGCAGCCAAGGAAATGACAGAGGGGAAAAGGGGAGTTGCCCAGGTAACTTTGGATGGGCAGGAATGTTATCTTGCTTATGCACCACTTTCTAATGTCAGCTGGAGCTTTGCTACTGTTATTAGTAAAGCTGAAGTCATTGCTCCGGCTGTACAAAGCCGGGCGAATATTATCAATCTGACAGATAAAGCTGTTTCTACGATGCAGCGACAGATTATTAATGTATCTTGGTTGATGTGGCTGGCTGCATTGATCCTGTTGCTGCTCGTAGGGTTTGTAGGCTGGAAACTGGCATCAAGGATCACATATCCAATCAAAGCACTGACGGATGGTGTGCGTGATATGAACGGCTGTAATCTTGCTATACAGCTGGATATCAAAACAGGGGATGAAATTGAAGCATTGGCATCGTCGTTTAATACGATGACGAAGGAATTACACGAATATATGGATAATCTGCAAGAGGTAACAGCAGATAAAGAACGCATTGCTACGGAATTAAATGTGGCTACAAATATCCAGATAAGTATGCTACCGAGTATTTTTCCTGCTTTCCCAGAACGTGAAGAGTTCGATATCTATGCAACGATGTATCCTGCGAAAGAAGTTGGCGGTGATTTTTATGATTTCTATATGGTGGACGACTCGCATTTGGCAGTCGTAATCGCTGACGTATCTGGCAAAGGCGTACCAGCAGCTTTATTTATGGTTATTACGAAGACCATCATGAAGAACTTTGTAATGTCGCAGGCAAATACCACTGATATTGCTTTGGCCATGAAGAATTCCAATCTGCAACTTAATGAAAATAACGATGAAATGATGTTTGTGACAGCTTTCATGGGTATTCTTAATGTCAATACCGGTCAGTTTACTTATGTAAATGCGGGTCATAATCCGCCACTAATTTATCATAAGGCAAGCAAATCTTTTTCCTATTTAAAAATGGAGAATAATTGTGTACTCGGAATCATGGGTGATATGGATTTTGTACAGCAGGAACTCCAGATGGCTCAGGGTGATATGCTGTTTTTCTATACCGATGGCGTAACAGAGGCTATGGACAATAAGCAAGGGCAGTATTCGGAGAAGTGCCTGCTTGATTGCCTTAATGGAGTTGATAAGACACTACCATTACAGGATATCTTGCAAACGGTTAAGGAATCTATGCAGGAACATGTAGGTACAGCGCCACAGTCAGATGATATTACGATGATGGCCTTAAAGCTAAGCGACAAAATAAAACAAAAAGAGTAAAGAAACCTTTACTTTTAAAAAGTAAAATTGTGATAAAATTTTGAATTAGTGGAGTCTATATAAAAAAGGGGGACAAGCTTTATGAATTTTGAGTTTTCTGATACGGTTGGCGGCTATTGTCAATCTTATGACCGTGAAGCGAGAACGGCAGTAATTACAAGTTTTGGTGGTCAGGAGGTACAGGTAAAGCTTTCAGCTAATGTTTATGCCCGCTTGCTACGCAATCTTGACGAACCCTATTATGACTGCACGGGGCAGATCGAAAAAATGCTTAAAAAAGGTCAGCTCCTATTTGTATACGGAATTTATTATCCCGATGAGACGGGTATGACATTTGAAGCCGCTTACATCGACTTCCCAGGCAGAAAGCCACAGGAAATGCGTTTTGAAGAGACTGACTGGTGGATTAATCAGGCCAAAAGCATCGCGGATTTTTACATCAAGGCGGAGTTCCCTAATGGGGAGATTGACTATAGTCAGTATCGTACGCGGCTCACCCTCGACGGTGTACGCAAAGCGGATTTCATGCAGGAGACCGATACTATTTCCCGCATGATTTACGGTATGGCGAGTGCTTATATGTTGACAGGTGAGGATCGTTTCCTGGAAGTTGCTGAAAAGGGTACAAAATATTTGCGAGACCATATGCGTTTCTATGATACCGATGAAAATGTCGTTTACTGGTACCATGGCATTGATGTACAGGGTGACCGGGAGCATAAGTTGTTTACCTCGGAGTTCGATGATGACATGGAAGCTATCCCAATGTATGAACAGATTTATGCTTTGGCAGGTCCGACGCAGACTTATCGTCTGAATGGAGATCCTGCGATTATGAAAGATATTCGCATGACAATTGGGCTCTTTGATAAGTTCTTTATCGATACAGAAAAAGGCGGATATTATTCGCACATTGATCCGGTGACTTTTGATCCCAAGAGTCCTTCGCTCAAGCACAATTGTGGTAAGAAGAATTGGAATTCGGTAGGTGATCATGCACCCGCCTATCTCATTAATTTATATTTAGCAACGCAAGATGAAAAATATAAAGATTTTTTGGAATATACGGCCGACTGCATTGAAGAACATTTTCAAGATGATGATAATAGCCCGTTTGTACAGGAAAGATTCTGTGATGACTGGAGCCATGATAAAAATTGGAGCTGGCAACAGGACAATGCTGTAGTTGGTCACAATTTGAAGATTGCCTGGAACCTTATGCGCATCACTAGCGCTGTTCCTAAAGAAAAATATACTAATTTTGCCAAAAAAATTGCCGATCTGATGCCAAAATGCGGCATGGATGTAAGACGCGGCGGCTGGTATGATGTCGTGGCTCGGACATTAAAAGAAGGCGAGAGCAATTATCGCTTTACCTGGCATGACCGGAAAGCATGGTGGCAGCAGGAACAGGGTATTCTTGCCTACCAGATTTTGTACGGTATACTTAGGACGCCGGAATATCTTGATTTAGCTCGAAGCTCGGCAGCCTTTTATAACACCTATTTTCTGGATCATGATGATGGCGCGGTTTACTTCAACGTCCTAAACAACGGCATTCCATTCCTTACTGGTAATGAGCGACTGAAGGGCAGCCACTCGATGAGCTGCTATCACTCCATTGAGCTGGCATTCTTGTCTGCAGTTTATATTAATTTGTTGCATACCAAGAAGCCACTTGATCTTTACTTTAAGCCAGTAGTAAATGGTTTTAGTGAAAATAATGTACTGTATGTTCAGCCGGATATTCTGCCGAAGGGAAGTTGCCTAATTGAGTCGGTATGGATTGATGGCGAAGCATGGAGCGATTTTGATGCTGAGAAGTTTGCTATAAAACTGCCAGAGTTGGATCATCGTCCAAAGATTAAGGTACGCATTGTGCCAGTTACTAAATAAATGATGGGAGATTATGTTATGGCTAAATATGTTATGGAAATTGGGAAGGTAAGTAAGGTTAAGCTGCATGGACATATTGATGCTTCCATTGCACCAGAGATTATGGATGAGCTTAGAGAACTTGTGGGAAAAGATATACAAACACTGGTATTGTATGCGGATGAATTAGAGTATATTGCCAGTGCTGGTATTCGGGCGATTGTATTTATCAAGCAGAAACTTGGTGCAAAGGTAGATGTTTATTTGTGTGGTGCATCAGAAGCTGTGCTGGATGTATTTAAAATGACTGGCATAGATCGTTTCTTAAATATTCAGGATACATTTGAGGGATAAAGTTATGCTGAAAAACATGATATTTCTGCCTGATATAAAAAAATTGCCCCACATGCTCGAGACAATTATGCAGGAAGTTGAAAAATATGTCAGTGACAAAAAACTACTAAATCGGTTGAAGGTATGCTGTGAGGAAATTTTAGTAAATATTATTGATTATGCTTATACCGGGGAAAAAGGTAATATTTATGTTTCTTGTGAATACCTCACAAAGCAGCATCTTCTAAGGTTCGTTTTTGCCGATGAAGGTATTCCATACAATCCTTTAGCGAAAAACTGCGATGTCGATTTTGAAGCAAGCATTGAGGATCGGCCAATTGGCGGACTCGGTATTTTCCTGTATACGACGATTATGGATAAGGTGGAATACAAATATATGAATAAGAAAAACCACTTAATCCTGGAAAAGAATCTGCAGAGGGAAACGCTAGTAGAGCCAAGAAAAATAGCGGTTTTGCTGGAAAGTGATTTTTATGAGCCGGAGATTGAATATTACAGCCATTGCTTCAATGATGCAGGTTTTGAAGTTCATTTTTTGAGCCGCTTATGGGGAAATGATAGTCTGACCTTTACTGGTCATGAAGAACGTAAGGCGTTTCAGTGCTCAGAGAGTTTTGAGCTTATTGATGATAAAGAGTTAAGAGAATACGCAGCTGTAATTATACCAGCTGGTTATACTGCAGATCGACTGCGGTATACTGAAGATATAAAAAAACTGCCACCAGCTTGCGCTTTCTTACAGCGCTGCTTTGCTGATAAGCATATGATTAAAGGCATCATATGTCATGGAGCTTGGCTTATGGCGCCGATCCATGAACTGGTCAAAGGGCGAAAAATGGTAGTTCATAATAATCTGTTAGGTGATGCTCATCTCATGGGTATTGACTATGTTGATGAGGATGTTGTTGTCGATAGAGATTTGGTTTCTGCCAGGACTGGCGATGCACATCAGGCATTTGCTCAAAAAATCATTGCGCTTTTAAAGAACTAACACTAGGTAACAATGTCCTCTATTTGGGGGACTTTTACAAAAAATGTTAAGTATAAGGGAGGATTTTTAAATGGCAAAGGTATTAGTAGCGGCAACGAATTTTGGTACGTGGGGTGAGGAGTTACAGGCTCCGTGGGACATTTTGAAAAAAGCAGGGCATGAGCTTACTTTAGCAACTAGGTTTGGTAAGAAACCTCTGCCGTTGCAAATCAGCGTAGATCCTAATTTCTTTGATCCAATACAAAACGTTTACACAAATCCTAAGGAAGTATGCGATCGTACTAAAGAATTAGTGGATGGCGATGAGTGGGCTCAGCCGATAAAGTTCAAAGAAGCAGATATGAAGGACTATGATGCGATTGTTCTGACCGGAGGGTTGGGTGCTATGATCGATATGAGCAACGATTATTTCCTGCATAAGCTCCTCATGGATGCTTATAAATCTAACAAGCTTGTGGGAGGCCTATGCTATGCTACATCGACTCTGGTCTTCCTGCGTGATCCAGATGACAACTATAATAGCATTATTTATGGCAAGAAAATTGCCGCTCATCCGCGTGCTTGGGATTTCTACGGTGATTTTGATACGACCTATGAACTTTATGGTGCAACACCGGATAATAAGGGAACAGACGTCATTACACCGGGCTTTTTGTGGCCGATTGAAGACCTCACGCGCGATGCAGTAGGTCCAAACGGTGAGTGTGTGGCTGATGCTTCCGCATCGCGTGAAAATCCAGGTGTAGTTTACGACTGGCCGTTTGTCACTGGTACATCCGTAGAATCTTCGATTGCTTATGGTGAGAAGATTGTAGAAGTTCTAAAGGAAAAGGGTTTATAATTTAAAAATTTTTATAGAAAAAGTTCTGTGTAAAGCTAAATAATCGCTTCGCATGGAACTTTTTCAAAATAAGGATGTGAGTTAATGGACGTCAATCAGACCATTGTGAAGGTTCTAGAAGATATCGGAGTTGATTATGTGTTTGGCGGTTCGGGACAGGTCAATGCCTCCATGCTGCTAGCACTCCATAAATCTTCTAAGATTAACACAATTATTACCAATAATGAACAGGCGGCTTCCTTTATGGCAGCTGGATATGCCATGTACTCTAGTAAGCTGGGCGTATGCTTTGCAACGGGGGGGCCGGGCGCATTCAATCTGTTTTCGGGATTGGCCGTAGCCTATTCCGACTCTATCCCGATGCTCGCAATCACCGGATATACTTCAAGTCGTATGCGCGGCAAAGGCGCCTTGAACGAGTCTACTGGCCTTTCACGCACACCAGATTCCCAGGCAATGTTCAGTGCTACAACGAAAAAGTCCGTGATTTTAGAGGATGCTAAAGACACTGGAGCAGTACTGGAGGATTTGCTTTATACCGCGTTTGAAGGGCGGCCAGGACCAGTACATCTTCATATTCCCAAGGATATAACGATTGCTACAGTACCATCCTATCGTACGATAGAAATTCATACCCCGCTGATTCGTCCAGCAGAGTCAGAAACCGCGGTGTTTAACCGTAGCTTTGCCCAGAATTTGTCCGCCGTCAATAAACCGATGCTGCTTATTGGCTATGGCTGTATCCGGAGCCAAGCGCAAAGTGTATTGACGGAACTGGTGGAGAAATGGCATATTCCATTTGCTACGACGATGGATGCCAAGGGCTATCTGCCGGAAAATAGCGAATTATCGCTGGGCGTATTTGGTAGCAGTGGCGATAAGAGCGCCAATGAATATTTTACGCAGGCGAACACAATCCTGGCCGTAGGGAACTCTTTCGCGGAAAATGCTACATTTGGCTTTCAGGAAACACTTATGGCAGGGAAAAAGCTTTTTCATATCAATATTGATCGTCATGAAATTGATAAAGTTTATGCAAGTGACTTTCCTCTGATTAGTGATGCGAAGGATGCTTTAGAAAAGCTTAGCAATTATTTGACAGAGCAACAGGTACTGCCTCTACCGGAGAAAATGTTTACCCGGAATAAATGGTATGATGAAAAATTGCCAGAGATGAGCAATGACAAGATCCATCCAGGACGCCTTGTACAGGTCCTTTCTGAGCATTTGCCAGAAAATACGATTATTTTAGGCGATGCTGGTGCACATATGCTATGGCTAAGTGCCTATTTGAATCTTACAAAAGATCAATGGTATCAAAATCCAGGTAGCTTCGGTCCGATGGCCAGTCATGTAAACGGCTCTATCGGCGTAAAATGTGCAAATCCTGATCGTCCGGTCATTTGTGCCTGCGGTGATGGCGGTTACCTTATGGCCGGTTTTGAACTTTTGACCTGTGTAAAACATAATATCCCAGTCATTTATATCATCTTTAATAATAGTGAATATAACGTCATTAAGAAATTCCTGCTGGCAAACTTCCATGAACAAGCGTTTATGGATGTTAATAATCCAGATTATGAAAAGTATGCCGCAGCTTGTGGGGCGGCAGGATGGACGGTCAGAAATATTGTTGAATTTGAAGTAGCGTTGCATGAGGCAATGAAACTAAAAAAACCATGCATTATCAATGCAATTGTCGATGGCGAGGTTTATCCGCCGATTAACATGTCAAAAACTTGAGGGGTGAGTGTGTTGAAGGTATCAGTAGAAAGAAATGATGATATAAAAATTATCGCTTTAGATGGGCAGCTCGATGTGTCCACATCGGATCTAGTCAGGGAAGAAGTGTTGTCTTTATTTGAAGATAAGCCAACTATTATATTTATGGAAAAATGCAGCTATGTATCGAGTTCTGGTCTACGCTCCTTGTTAATTATGGCCAAGACCGCCAAGGCAAAAGGGATGAAACTTGTTTTTGCGGCAACGATTGCAGAAGTCATCGATGTTTTTGAGATGACCGGTTTTATTAAGATGCTAAAATGTGTCCCGACCATTGAGGATGCAGAAAAGGCCTTGAGCTAAGGAGAGAAAATTTATGCGAATTGACACGAATCCTACGGATACATATGGCAAATATAAAACTAGACCAGGATTATTTTTACATAATGGCTCATGTATTGTGCCAGGTGGCGTAAATTTTTCCATCTATTCATCTGGCGCAAAATCATGTGAATTGGTATTGTTCCAAAATCATGAAAAAGAACCATTTGCAGTGATTCCATTTCCGCCTAGCTACCGCATTGGCAATGTATTTGCCATGATTGTATTTGATCTCGACTATGAAAATCTGGAATACGGTTTTTATATTGATGGGGTATATGATTTTGCCTGTGGCGATGTTTACGACCATACCAAGTGTCTTTTAGATCCATACGCGAAGCTGATTTCTGGCCGAAATGTATGGGGAGTGGAGCCGGATTGGTCGAATCAGTTCCAGTATCGGTCGAAGGTTTCGCTAGATGATTTTGACTGGGAAGGCGACCAGCCGCTCAAGACACCGCATAACGAGCTGATTATCTATGAGGCGCATGTACGCGGTTTCACACAAGATGAGTCTTCAGGCGTTAAATACAAAGGAACCTATGCTGGTTTGCGGGAGAAAATACCTTATCTAAAAAAACTGGGCATTACGGCAATTGAGCTTTTGCCAATTTTTGAATTTGATGAGTTCGAGGGCTGCCGTAAGGATGAAGAGGGGAAGACCCTGTATAATTATTGGGGCTATAGCACGGTTGCGTTTTTTGCGCCGAAGGCTGGCTATGCCGCTAGCGGCAAATATTCTATGCAAATTGACGAATTTAAAAATTTGGTAAAAGAACTGCATAAGAATAATATAAAAATCATTCTAGATGTAGTATTTAACCATACCGCGGAAGGAAATGAGCACGGCCCATATATTTCTTTTAAGGGCATTGATAATAAAACCTATTATATCCTGACACCAGAGGGTTATTATTACAATTTTAGTGGTTGTGGCAATACGCTGAACTGCAACCACTCCATCGTTCGCACAATGATTTTGAACTGTCTGCGCTATTGGGTCGCTGAATATCATGTGGATGGTTTTCGGTTCGATTTAGCAGCTATCCTGGGACGTAATCAGGATGGTTCGCCAATGAGCAATCCACCACTGCTGGAGGCTTTGGCTTATGATCCGCTACTCAAAGATGCAATTCTCATTGCAGAAGCTTGGGATGCAGGTGGACTTTATCAAGTGGGTAGCTTCCCATCCTACGGACGCTGGGCAGAATGGAACGGCAAATACCGGGATGATGTGCGCAAATTCTTAAAGGGAGAACCAGGACTGGCTGGAGATGTTGCTTCACGCATTGCAGGTTCGGAGGATATCTACAATCCACATTGGCGCGGTGACTGTGCTTCTGTTAATTTTATTACTTGCCATGACGGTTTTACACTGTGGGATCTTTATGCTTATAACTACAAGCATAACGCAGCAAATGGCTGGGGCAATGCAGACGGCGCAAATGATGAAAATAGTTGGAACTGCGGCTGGGAAGGTGATTGTGATCAGGAAAATGTGAATTTGCTGCGGCGTAAGATGATTAAGAACGCAGCAACTATTCTGCTTACGAGTGTTGGCATTCCGATGATCTTGGCGGGAGATGAATTCGGCAATACACAGTATGGCAATAACAATCCATATTGTCAAGATAATAAGATTTCCTGGCTCGATTGGGACATGCTGAAGAAAAATGAAGAAATTTTCACGTTTTTCCAGAATATGATTGCTTTTCGTAAGGAACATCCTGTTCTGCAAAAAATGTCCCAAGGCGTGCCAGAGGGTTATCCAATCGTGAGTCTACATGGTACGAATTCCTGGGAATTTGATTATTCAGCGGAAAATCGCGTAATCGGAGTCATGTTTGCTGGCAAGACGCGGGATGGTGAGGATGACTTTATTTATATTGGGATTAATGCCCACTTTGAATCCTGTGGCATTTGGCTACCGCAGTTGCCTGAGAAATTTTTGTGGGAAGTTGTTGCCAATACCGATCTCGGTAAACAGGCATTCTATACAAAGCCAATTCCCTTGAATCCAGAGCAACAGTTTATTTTAGGAGCTTATTCCGTTATTATTTGCAATGCGAAAATGTAAGGAGGAGATTACTCATGCCAGCAATTACGATTCAGTCTATTGAATTGGCAGAAAGCCAAAAGAAGGTTATTGCCAAGGAATTTGTACGGATTTTTTCGGAACTTACCAATGTTCCTCAGGATAGAGTGTATATTTTTTTTGATGGATACCAATTAAATGAAGTCGGCACAGCTGGAATCCTGTTCTCTGAGAAGCCTCCCCAACGTGCAAAGGGAAAATTTAATGAAGCAGAATGGGAGATGAATGCAAAATGATGATTTATCACCAAAAAATTGAGAAAAAGGAAATCAATCCAGGGGTCATATTCCAATACTTTGGCAAAGGTGAGCACATGAACGTGTTTCACTGGAATATGGCAGCGGGCAAAGTTGTTGCAATGCACAGCCATGAGTCAGAGCAGTTCGGCTATGTGATTAAAGGTGGGTTTATTATTGAGATGGAGAATGAAAAATTTGAGATCGGCCAGGGGGACGCCTATTTTATTCCGCCGAATGTCGAACACTCCTTTGTGGCGGTAGGCGATACAGAAGCAATCGATGTATTCAATCCGATCAAAAATCCAATCCCGGACGGCAGGGAAGCTTAAAGTGAGGCGATTTATATGCAATATGAAAAATGTGATAGGCAGGGGCAGGTCTTAGCGCTATCAAAAGTATGTCAGGATGAGGTTAAAGCTATTTTTGATAGGCAAAGCGGTCTTTATTGGGAAGCAAAATCGCTTGATCCGGCAACCATTAATTTTTATCAACGCAAGATGAGCTGGGAAGAATTCAATACAGATTATATCCAGCAGCTAAATGAGGAAAATTACGGCGGTTATAATGATTGGCGCGTTCCGGATAAATATGAGTTACGCTCATTAATAAGCTACAAAAAAATCGCGCCGGCATTTGCCCAAAGTGTATTTGAAGGTATTGTGCCGGATGATTACTGGTGTGGACAGAGCTATGGAATCCGGCCAGATTGCGGCTGGGTCATTAACTTCAATTTGGGTGCGGCAACTACGAAAAACAAATCTTTAAAAAGCTATGGACTAGCTGTCCGGGGTGAGAAGAAACTTCAGAGTGTAGAACGGTTTATTGATAATGGCGACGGAACGATCACAGATAAGGTACTCCGGCTCGTGTGGCAGAAAAAACAGAATGAACGAAAAAGTTATAATGATGTGCAGAAAATGCTAAAAGATTATGAGTTTGCCGGAGCTCTAGATTGGCGGTTGCCAACAATGCATGAACTTAATTCAATTTTTGATGAAAGCTATGCAAATCAGAGCTGGTATTTTGATGAGTTTTTCGAGCATGATGTACTACAGCCACCAATCCTGCAGCATATAACGGCTAACTTATTTGAAGACACCTACGTATGGGTAACCAATTTTAATGTTGGCTATGACGGCTATTATGCTGAGAAGGACATGGCACTTTGTTATCGCCTAGTACGTACGCTTGATGAAGGTCAGGGTGTATTTCAAATGCCATCCAGCGGGCAGCAGGAACAGTTCTCAGCCGAAGGGTTTGTTATCGATGTTGTTCCAGAAAATACAGCCTGCTCTTTTGGTGAAACGGATTTTTACGTTAATGATATGTATACAGGTCTATTTTATGAAAAGTATTCAGCAAAAAAGCAGTTTACCTATGCGGAGGCAAAAGAGCATATCAAGGAACTTAATAAAGAGTTTTTTGGCGGCTATAACAATTGGCGGCTTCCTTTAGTTGACGAGCTGCGCTTTATTGCAAATTACAGTGGGAAAACGTTAGCAGTTTTTGATGCATTTGAGTCCTATGTACAGTCTGATTTCTATTGGACAGGTGAGGAGCATCCATTATATGATGATGCGCGTACTTGGGCCATTTACTTTGGTTATGGCTGCGCAATTCCCTTACAACAGATGCAAAAGTGCGGCTGTATTGCAGTATGTGGCGGTTATATGAATCTTTCAGATAAAGAAGAGCGGCGCTATATCGTTGAAAATGGCTGCGTGATTGATCAATATACAAAACTGATGTGGCTACAGGAAGAACTGCCCCTCTTGTCTGTGCAGGAAGCAGAGAGTTATTTTGCGCACAAAGAAATTGCGGGGCAGACTGGCTGGCGGATTCCAGCATTAAAAGAATTATCGACAATTATCCGAAGAACGGAGCCACAGGGTCAGTGGTACGATAAAAAGCTGTTTCCGGATATCTATGACGGACCGGGAATGTTTCTTTTGGCACAGGAAACCTTCAATGGAATGTTTAATTGGGGAGTCAATATCAAATTTGCTTACGATGGGTATTATGCAGATCGACTGAACGGAAAATACCGCGTTAAGGCAGTTAAGACGATGAGGTGAAAGAAAATTGAAGATTCTTGGCTTTAATGGTAGTCCGCGTAAGGAGGGTAATAGTTCACAGCTCTTGGACTCAGCGTTGAATGGTGCTAAAGGGCAAGGAGCAGAAATAGAGAGGGTTGAGTTGTATGATTTGCACTACACAGGTTGTCGTAGCTGCAATGCATGCAAACGAAAAAGCTCTTTTTATGGTAAAGGCTGTGCAGTACAGGATGATATTACGTCCTTATTAACAAAAGCGTTGCAAGCGGATGCCTGGATTTTTGCAACGCCAATTTATATGGGACATATGAGCAGTGGCTTAGCGGCCTTTCTGGAACGACTGCATTTTCCCTATAAAAACTATGATGAGAAGACTCATGTGGAGTATTTATTGAAGAACATTCCAAGCATATTCATCTATAGTATGAATGCAAGCCAGGAAGTTATGCATAATTTGGGAATAGAGTCATCTTGCCAATTCGATAAATATCTCATGGAGATGGTTTTTGGCCCTGTAGAATATATGACGGCCAACTTTACAATGCAGTTCGATGACTATAGCAAATATCATGCAGCTGGCATTAATGTGGCCGCAAAGCATAGTCACCGAGAAGTACAGTTCCCAAGGGATTTGGCAAAAGCTTATGAGTTGGGCAAGAGGCTAGTAATGGATTAGGAATTTCTTCAAAGGATGGATGAGAATAGTATGAACAAGGATTTGTTAACAAATAAAATCATATATGCGTGTATGACGGTAGCATTGGTCATGGGGGATCCGTCTTATGCAAAAGCCGCGAATGAAGTCACAGTAGGTAGTGGTACGGCAGCGAATCCTGCTACTGCGGTCAACAATGGTACCATCAATACAAAAGGTGTTCCGTCAGCAGGGGATGCTACTTTTTTGTATAAGAAGGATGATGTTCCGGGAGGTGTGGATAACCTGAACTTATGCTTTTATGGCATGGCTTCGCTGGTAACGGATCCAACTAATGCCAGCCGCATGGTTCCCGGTGATTATGTTACTCTTACGAACAACGGTACAATCAACATGCATTTCAAGGACATCGTGGAAAATAACAAAAATGATTTAAAAATAACCTCGGATATGTCAAAAACCTATGACAATATCATGGGCTGGGGCATGATTGGCGGAAAGAATTCTACTTTAATCAATAACGGTACGATCAATATGTATTTTGATGAAGACTCTAGTTATACTCAGTACGATATCTTTTCGCATCCAATGTACGTTAATGATAATTCTACGATGATTAATAATGGTACGATCAGTGTAACGGGAAATGGCAGTAACGGCGCAAATGTACGCGGAATGACTTCGTCCCATAGCGGCCTTACGATAACCAATAATGGCCTGTTATATATCGATGTACCACTATCCTATATGTCGCGAGGGCTCGCAACGACCGGAGCCGGTGGGTTACTTACAAACAACGGTACAATCTATAATAGGAGCGGAGGCGCAACTTATGGAATTGGGGAAAATGGCGGCTGTACGGTCATTAATAACGGTACGGTAACTGCTATTTCAAGAGGCCTTTCAGCGACTCAGCAATTAGGTTTATTACCACCGCTTACGGCAGAGGCCTATGGGATTGGTGAAAATGGTACAATTGCCAGTAATACTTATTATTATAACTATGGCATAATCAATGCCGCCATAGAAAGTACTACCGGGACAGATGCCTACAGTGCAGCTAACGGTATGTGCCTTGAGGGTTTTCAGCCAACAATCGCAACTCGTTATGCAAACAATACGGGTGTTATTAATGTATCGAGTGATGTTACAGCAAATAGTTCCAACAACAATCAAACCCTAAGTGCCGAGCTTGGTGTCAATACCATGTACTCGAAGTGTACTGCAGATCACAATGTAAATGTGAGTATCAGCAAATGGGCAACAACCCTGCGGGATTTTGCTGCAACAAAAGATTTGTTTGCCGCAAGAAAAGCAACCCTTGATTTTTCCAATGCGGAGCTTATCCTTCGTCCGGCTACAGGCTATACAGCGGGCACAGCCTATAGTGTAAGCCAGTCGGCGCTGATTAACAATATTGCATTCTCAGGTGCAACAAATACGCTGACGGTCAATAATTTTGACAAGATCCAGTATAGTACCGAGATGCCGGAATTTTTGACAGTGAAGGTTAGTGATGAAAAAGCTGCTATTTATACGGCTAATAACGCGGAGGATGACCAAAAAATGGTTTCGGCTGCGGTGATGAATCAGATTGATTTCGTTCGCAATGGTATGAATGCATTGGATCGGGTTCTCAATAAAAATAACCGGGATTCGGTAAAGCAGCAGTGGTTCTTTGTGCCATATGACGGCCACTTTTGGCGCGATAACGGTATGAGCAGCCAGGCGCATGGTTTTATTGGCGGAGCGGATTGGCGGCTCGGAGCTAAGTTCTATGGTGGTGTCCATGCAGTCTATGCTAAGGATAATGCGGATGGCGGGCTCTATAATGGTAACGGTTATATCAATAGTGTTATGGGTGGCCTTCATTTTTCGTATTATCCACAGGATAATGTTCATGTGGACGGACAGCTCACCTATTTCTCCAATAATGGTGCTAATAATTACAGTGTAAACTATACCGGAACGACTTTGCAGGGTAAATCTTCAAATGATGCCAATGGAGTATATGCTTCCTTGAATTTTGGCAAAAAGGTATCGATTAATAAAACGGACAGCCTGCAGTCGAGCTTCGGTCTTTCTACAATGCATTTCCAGGGTACGCCGGATATTCATTGGAATATTTTGGGGACGGCAATGAATGGCTACAATATGGAAATGGCTGGAGTCTATAACGCAACATATGCTTCGGCCATGGTGAAATGGACGCATTGTATGAATTCGCGGGCTGGAGCGGGGGATTTTACAATAGGCCTAGGTGTTAAAGGTAAGCTGGCAGCAGATGATTTATCTATGCGCATGATGAATACAAATATGCCGGGGAGAGTTTCTGAAGATGATGTCCTTGGAATGGCTGAAGTAGCCTATTCTTGGCATAGCAACAAGCATTCCTCCTTTAAGATTGGGTATAATGGTGAATTTGGAAAGAATAGCAAGGAAAATGTATTCATGGCAAGCTTTGTAAAAGGGTTTTAAACAAAAACAGCTGGCTGTTATTTTAAAATGAGTATGACTTTTTAAAGGAGGCAATGTAATATGAATTTTGAATTTTTTCATAGTAATTTGAGCATTTCTGATTTAGAAGTTTCCGTTGCGTTTTATAAGAAGGCTTTGGATTTAAAAGAAATTCGTCGCAAAGATTTTGGCGATTTTGTAATGGTATATTTGAGCGATGGAAAAAACCCATTTGAACTTGAACTCAAATGGGATAAAAAACGTTGCAAAAAATATGATTTAGGGGAAAATCCAGCGCATTTGGCGTTTAAGGTCAATAATATTCAGGAAGCACTTGCTCGCCACAAGGAAATGGGGTGTGTATCCTTAGAGCATAAAGAACTGGGGGTGTATTTCCTGCATGATCCAGATGGATATATAATAGAAATCCTTCCCACAGATTTTTTTGATAATCTGCCGGAAGGATGCCCCCTGCCGAACCAAGGAAGCAAGTAAAGAGCAACTACGTGGACACATTTTCTAATTCGTTGTGGGAATCTATGGAGAGACAATAGCCCTTGTTATGTATACTGGATAAACGGATAGAACCGTTCTGCGTAAGTTTGAGTTTATGCCGTAAACGGCTAATGTGCATTTTTAATGTGCTGCTGGTGGTGTGAAACGATTTGCAGGCCCAAATTTTTTCATAGAATTCATCTAGCGTTACAAGATCATTCACGTGGTCAAGCAGAAGCGATAGGAGACTGAATTCTAACGGTGTTAAATCGACGGCCTTGCTGGCAATATGAACTTCGCGCTTACACGGGTAAATGACAATGGAATCGCCGATATCAATAGAAGTATCGTTTAGAATCGAGGGGTTTTTCTTATTTGCAGGTGGTTGCGGGGGTGCATCATCGGACGGGATACCTGTTATCGACAACAGTGCTTCGTCGAAGGGGAGAACGAAGCTGTTTATAATGATCTCGCCATGGTTGTCATGGACGGTGCCACATTCAAAACAAAGGATAACATGATTATCCTTTGTTAGGGCACGATAGCAGGAATAATAAACGTTATCTTTCTTATTCCTGCTATCGTGCCCTTTAACAGATTTCGATAAACATTTTTTTAAGTCGTTTAAATATTTTCCCTGGTCATCGGGATAAATATGAGGAAGGGAATCACTGTTTTCAGTATGTAAAAAACCTGAAGTGGTGTTATAGTTTAGTAGTTGAAGAAATTTTTCATTTACATAACGATAAGGCAGGTTATCTTTGTAATAGAAGCTTTTTAGACCGACATGCGTGGTATCGACAAAATTTTCTGAGATGTCATTCATACGTTTTACATCAAGCTGTATATGATCATCTTCAGGGATTCCCAGATCAACGGGGAAAAAGACAGATGAATTGTCCTTTGGCTTTACTGGAATAGAAACATGATACTGGGATACTTTCAACTGTTCCTCGATCAATTGAAAGTACATAGAAATATTGATATGGGTCTGATAATGGCTTTTTTCAGCGTTGTTCCTAAAATGGATATCGGCAATAACCATGCAGCTATCATTGGAAGAGGCGCCGATGAAATAATTTTCACTGATAATTGTATAAGAAAAATTTGCGGCACATTTTTTCCGAAAATACTCTTTGATTTTTGGTAGAGTGCGGATGATTTCGCCTGAACCAGGACCAATCCAGGTAGCTTCCGAATTGAAATAATTCAATAAGGGCTCGATATCTTTTTCAATATAAAAAAGGTGAACCATTCGCATACATATATTTATGGCTTTCTGTTGATAAGAAGTAATCATAAATATACCTCCAGATTAAAATTTATTACTACTGCTTGTAAATTTCTACATAAATAGATAATTTCCTCTATGGTTCTGAATATTTTTCCTTTTGACCAACAATTTGGAAATCAGCGCTTCGTCAATACCACAGTAGACAGGATGGATAATTTTTAACATATGCATCACCCTAAAAAAAATAGAGTATGCAGCCATTGACTGAATACTCATACTCTAAATTGTCTTTGTTTAAAGAGTATTGGGGAAAGATTTGCTGGTCATTATAACAAGGAACCCACCAAGTCTTTTCAAAGAGACTACGGTGGGTTTTATATTGCAGATTACGCTTTCAAAGTGGTGGCACTTACCATTGATGATGGACCTCATAATAAAACAACGCCAAAAATGTTAGCAGTCCTCAAAGAAAAAAATGTGAAATTGACGTTGTTTATTTTAGGCAAAAATGCAAAAGAACATCCAGAAATTTTAGCGCAGGCAGTTGCCGATGGACATGAAATAGCGACTCATGCTTATAGTCATAATTTGTTGGCTAAAATGAGTAATACGCAAATAGGGGAAGAGCTAGATGCGGCGGAAAAAGTAATCACTGCAGTAGCGCCTAAACCTGTCTTATTTCGCCCCCCAGGAGGAGCATACAATGACGTTGTTACCAAGCAAGCTCAGGAGCACGGTTATACAACGATTCTATGGTCCGTAGATCCTGCTGATTGGCGCTGCCCAAGTGTATCAAATGTTGTTGACGTAGTAATGAAAAATGTGCAACCTGGTAGTATTGTGTTATTACATGATGGCCAATATCCACTACCTACACCAGAAGCCATTGGCATTATCATTGATAAACTACGCGAACAGGGGTATAGTATTGTAACGGTTAGTGAATTATTGCAGTATTATGAAGTACGTCCATAATGTGCTGGCTAATAAGCTGAAAGAACGATTAGATAAAGAAGAGAGTAAGTTGGTGACAATTTGTCACCAACTGAAATTAAAATTGCAAAGGTATTAAGCATTATTGATACCTTTGTAATTCTTGCCAGTGAGATTGAATTAGTTGGTCATAGCGCATAATAGTAGCAGTGCGTTCGTTCCGTAAGGCTTGAATCGAACTTAAAATATGTTGATCAAAAGCATAGACATTTTGTTTCGAAATAACGATAGGTGCAGTATACTCCTGTAATTTCGTAGCGACTCGTAGATTTACCTTATTTTCCTTAAGAACGATGGCAGGCTCTAATATGTCGGATCCTTCATAGCGATAAATCAAACAATTGGGTTGTAGATGGTCAATGATATTCTTGTTGTCGCCATCTAGAAAAATAGCAGTGTTACAACTCGGGCAATTGGTCATATCTGATGTTAACCAAGTATGGCATTCTGCACAAATAATTCCGTCCATGTACTCACCTCCAGGTGATAGTTTGCCCAAGAACGCCTATAAATATAACACTCTAGTCGCCGTAATTTTTTGATAATTGAAAAATAGCAGGAAAATAGCATTGTATACAGAATACATATCGATGATAAGATTACAATGAAATATTATAAATTACATCATTTAAAAGGGGAGACATGATATGGCATTACAAACATTTATTACTCATCATTTAGTGAAGGGACAAGATCTGAATCATCATGGAACTCTTTTTGCTGGGCGCGGTGCAGAATGGTTAGTCGAATCGGGATTTGTGGCTGCTTCAAATATGACAAACCCTGAAAATACTGTTTGTTTAAATATACATGGAATGGTATTTACCCGTCCAGTCAGAAAGGGCAGTATTATTCGTTATGAAAGTAGAGTGGTTTATGCAGGTCGGACAAGCATGGTTGTATATATAAAAGTAATAATGGCAAAGAGTGAAGACTTTATATTAGATGGATTTATGACATTTGTTCATGTAAATTCAGATGGACATTCTACTCCCCATGGTTTGGTTGTTATACCGGAAAGTAATGAGGAAATTGCGCTGGCTGCAAAGGCAAAAGCACTTGTCAAAAAATAAAAAAGAAGGGTTTTGAGAATGACCATCTCAAAACCTTTCTTTTTTATTTTTAGTAATAATCACCATTGTCGCGGTAATCTTTTACGATGGTTACTATATTATCACTTTTGGGGTGACTATTTAGTAGTTCTAAGAGATGGTGAGAACTTTCAAAACCGACACTCCAAGCAAAGGCTCCATCGGCAGTATAAGCAGCAAAAATGATTTCTTGTTCTAAATCCATAGGCATAGTCCCATCCACATCGGTAATGAGAACATAATCTTCATTATCGATTGGTTCATAAATGAGAGCAGTGAATCCATCCTCAATTTCAGTTTCATAAAAATCAAAAGGTTCATAAGCTTCTAATAATGTGTTGTCATTCATCTGATATCATCCTTTATTGTTTGTAATAGTATAACCTAAAATAGATTTATTACTACCTGTTCTTTATCTTAAAACAGCGATAGTCATTTGACAAGTAAAAATTTTAGGATAATAGTTGAAAAGTATGTTAGAATTCTCTTAAGAAGAGTATGGAGGCAAAAGGACAATAATATGAAAATTTTGGTAGATGCTGATGCCTGCCCAAAAACCGTACTACAAATCTGTAGGCAAATGGGGAAAAAATATGCTGTACAGGTATGGACAGTAGCTAGTTTTAATCATAATATTCAATCAGACTATCATGTGGTAGTGGGCGATAATGATCAAGAAACAGATATTAAGGTGCTGAATCTGGCAAAGCCTAATGATGTGATTATCACCCAAGATTGGGGATTAGCAGCGATGATTCTTGGTAAAAAAGCTTATTGCATTAGTCCGGCAGGGAGACAGTTTCGAGATGAGAATATTGATTTTTTATTAGAGGAACGTGATATGAAAGCGAAGTTGCGTCGCCAAGGTGGTCGAACGAAGGGGCCTAATAAGCGGACTATGCAAGAGGATATACGCTTTCAAGAGTGTTTAGTATCAGTGCTAGAAGAGGGGATAAAAGCCATGTAGCCAGTGTTGGCATTATCTTGAACTAAAAGATCCCAGGGGTATAGCTTGCAGGTATCATCACGGTTTGGATCATGGACCATGACTTCATTGTCAGCGGTGATATAAGCATATACGATACAATGTTGTTTCGGAGAAAATTCGCCAAAACCGTGGGCGCCGATACAAGGAATGCCTTGTTGCAGTGCAGCTTTTACTTTGTCTGGGTCACTTGTTTGATAGAGAGGGATGCCAAAATAATGACCAGCGGTAGCGAAGAAACCCCAGCTCGTTTCGTTTAGTATTGGATAAAATCCGTTAATAATCGCAAAATCTGCGGCTTGAGGTGGCTTGATATTTATGCCGTAATATTGTGCGATCATAGAAAAGCAAGTGAGGACAGAACCAGACGCGGCAATTGTACTGGAAGCATAGGGATAATCGCCCCATTTCTCATCCCATTGTTTCAGTAATGCTACTTGGTGGGACATATTATCAACCTCCCGTAACATAATTCCTTTCCTATTATTATATGCGTGTAGATGCTAGGAAGGTGCACAGAGGGAATAGTTTACGTATATCGGTTAATTTGAGGTGAATGAAGTTGTTAGCTTTTTATCGGACGGTGAAAGATTATGGACAAACAGAAATTGAGATCAACAAGTCTCGCTTTATTGCTTATGTACAGCGCGTGGAAAGCGAAGAAGAGGCTATAAAATTTATTGAACAAATCAAAAAAAAACACTGGAATGCAACTCATAATTGTTCTGCCTATATAGTAGGCGAGAATGATCAGCATCAAAAAGCAGATGATGATGGCGAACCATCAGGTACGGCTGGTAGACCGATTTTAGAGATTATCAAAAAATCAGGTCTAAAAGATACAGCCATTGTCATTACTCGTTATTTTGGTGGAATTAAGCTTGGTGCAGGTGGTCTGATTCGCGCCTATGGAAAAAGTGCCAGTGCAGGGCTTAAAGAAGTAGGGATTGTAGAACGGGCAGGTCATACCAGGATCGGAGTGGTAATTGAGTATAGTCTTTTGGGTATGCTAGAAAATCAACTTCGTATGCAAGGCTATATCATAGCGGATAAACAGTTTACGGAAAAGATTACTCTGATTGTGCTGGAAAAGTTAGGACAAGAAGATGTGCTAAAAAAGAAAGTAGTGGACTGGACAGCTGGGCAGGCTGAATTTACTGATATGGGTGAAACCTATGTCGATACGCTACTTGTTTCAGAGGATTGAGAAGAAAAAACCACTCTATAAAAGAGTGGTTTTTTTACGGTTTCGTACTTGAGGTGGCTGTAGAATTTTTCGGAGAGCTTTCGGTGGTCGGGCTTGACGATTCTTTCGTTTGGTTCGTTGTATTCTTACCTGTTTGTGAATCAGTAATATTTGTTATCTTTACAGGCGTTGTCTTCTCCGATTTTCCTTTGCCAGGTTCGGGATTTTTAGTAGCCGTTGTTGTTGGCTTTATTGGATCAACCGTTTTTTTAACGGCCGTTACAGAGCGTTGAGCAACGGTTGAAGAGGGGATTATTTTACTTTCCCTGGGAACGGAACTTGCATATTCGCTAGCTAAACTGTCAGTTGTTTGCGAATAGCGACTGTCTATCGTAATGCCTTGCATCATTGCCACTTTAGCTCGTGCATCCCTAATATTTGGTAACCAATAGCTAATATCTTGTATCATGGCTGGCGTGCCTGGAAGTGATTCTGTCTGTAGGCCTGATTTAGCCGCATCGCTTATAAGTGGGATTAATGCAATGATTTCTTTTGTCGGCATGTCTGTTTTTACTGTTTTTGTAAATTCTTTAATCAGATCAGGTAGCTTCGTAATGACTTGAGGCTTGGCGATTTCTTGCAAGACTGCTTTTAAAAACTTTTGTTGTCTAGTGACGCGCCCGATATCACCTTCTTCATCTCGAAAACGGACATATTCGATGGCATGCTTACCAGTTAGTTTTTGTACACCAGGACGAAGATCGATATATAATCCGCCGTCGTCATCATATGGATCGGAGTAGTACATGCGTTTATCTACGTCAATCGTAATACCGCCAAGCGCATCAATCATATGGACAAATCCTTGGACGTTGATAACGACAGTATAATCCATCGATATTCCTAATAAATGTTCAACTGATGATTTAGATAATTTTAAACCGCCAAAAGCGTAGGCGTGATTGATTTTATCCCATCCATGACCATTAATTTTCACACGTGAATCGCGAGGTATGGAAAGCATGGTTATTTTTTTAGTTACTGTATCGATACTAATGACAAAGGTCGTATCGGATCGCCCTACATCATCGTCTCGGGAGTCAACACCGAGAACTAAGATATTCAGTTTCTCTTTCGTAAATAAGCTAGTGACCAATGTAGCTGGAGAAGAACCACTTAGGAATGCATAGGCAAGTCCTGCAAAAAATACAATACATGCTAATAGTGCTACCATTCGACCTTTCTTTAGTCGGCGTGGTTTTCGCGAGGGGAAACTAGTTTTAAATTCACTTTGATCCATATTACACCTCTTTTTTCATCCGAAAACTAAAGATACCTTATTACTTTCAAGAAATGTGATAGCTATCGTTGTTGCTTTATTTGTAGAGTTATTGAATATTTTAGAACAATACATGAAAATTTTGTGATTTTTTGCCTAATAAAGAAATATAATATCACGATTCGTTTATTCTGTCAAATTAAGAGGGTGCTAGACCGTGATTTGCTGCGAGATAATTTGGATATTTTAGATTAAAATGAGAGTAATATTTGTGATAAGCAGGAAATATAAGATAGATGACGAACACTGAATAAAGCAAAAAAACCACGAGGGAGTTTTAACTATGACAACAACCAACCCTGTTGTATCTTCTAATTTCATTCAAAATATCATTAATGAAGATATAAAAGCGAATAAACTGAAGAGTGAGGTACATACACGTTTTCCACCTGAACCGAATGGGTACCTACATATTGGTCATGCTAAATCGATTTGCCTTAACTTTGGTCTTGCCAATGAATATAAAGGACTCTGTAATTTGCGTTTTGATGACACGAATCCGAGCAAAGAAGAAACAGAATATGTAGAATCGATTCAAGAAGATGTAAAGTGGCTAGGATTTGACTGGGCTGACCGTATGTTTTATGCATCAGATTATTTTGATCAACTATATCAATATGCGATCGAACTTGTAAAAAATGAAAAAGCATATGTTTGTGACCTTACAGCTGAACAAATGCGCGAATATCGTGGGACATTGACGGAGCCCGGGAAAGAAAGCCCTTATCGAAACCGAACCGTTGCAGAAAATCTAGAATTACTAGAAGATATGAAAGCTGGAAAGTTTGCCGATGGTCTGCGGGTTCTTCGAGCTAAAATTGATATGTCTTCGCCGAATTTGAATCTGCGTGATCCTATTTTGTACCGTATTATGCGGGCGCATCACCATCGTACAGGTGATAAGTGGTGTATTTATCCTATGTATGATTATGCCCATCCGATCTCAGATGCCTTAGAAGGGATTACTCATTCGATTTGTACCTTAGAGTTTGAAGATCATCGTCCGCTATATGACTGGCTATTGCAAGCCCTTAATATAGAAAACTGCCCAAGGCAAATTGAGTTTGCTCGTTTGAATCTGACCAATATGGTAATGAGTAAGCGTAAACTTCGGGAACTTGTAGAAGGCGGCTTAGTCGATGGTTGGGATGATCCAAGGATGCCGACTATCTCAGGATTGCGTCGACGTGGATACACTCCTGAGGCTCTTCGTGATTTCTGTGAACGGATTGGCGTAGCGAAAAGTAATAGTACGGTTGATATTGCTATGCTTGAACATTGTATCAGAGAAGATTTGAATGCGAAGGCGCTCAGAGCTATGGCTGTATTGCATCCGCTAAAAGTCGTTATTGAAAATTATCCTGAAGGACAAGTGGAGCAACTGGAAACTGAAAATAATCCAGAGCAACCTGAAACTGGAATGCGAATGGTTCCTTTTTCCCGGGAAATTTATATTGAGCAGGAAGATTTCATGGAGACTCCTTCAAAGAAATTCTTCCGTTTGGCACCTGGCAAGGAAGTACGTCTAAAAAGCGCATATTTTATTAAATGCGAGCAAGTAATTAAAGATGAGCAAACAGGCGAAGTCATTGAACTACGTTGTACATATGATCCGGAAACAAAAAGTGGTGCTGGTACTACGACTCGTAAGGTGAAAGGCACCCTACACTGGGTTTGTGCATCTCATGCTATTAAAGCGGAAGTAAGGTTATATGACTACCTATTGTCTACAGATGGACAGCAGGATGCCCCTGACCACGAAGACAATGATTTTAAGAACGATATCAATCCTAATTCCATCGAAACGTTAACAAACTGTATGGTAGAACCAAGCCTACTAAAGGCTACGGCTGACAAACGGTATCAATTTTTGCGTCAAGGATATTTCTGCCTTGACACAAAAGATTCAACGAATGAAGTGCCTGTATTTAATCGCGTTGTCGGATTACGCGATTCTTGGGCAAAAGCGCAAAAAGCATAATAGCATCAAAAAAGCATCTCCAGTGGGTTTATGTAACCACTGGAGATGCTTTTTTAAGCCTTTTTCTCTTTATCGCGGAGTGGCTTAATGGCTATTTTATGTTTTTTGAAATAATCTTTCAATGCTTGATTGATAATGGAGGCTTTTGCTTCCTTATCTCCTTCTGAGATATCAAGAATCGTTTGGTAAATATCATTCTCAAGCCAATAATTAGCTTTTTTATGTGATGCTTTAAATTTTATTTTTTGCATTTCTTCTGCAGCAGGAGTTACATCATTCTTAGGGGTTATTTTAGTATGAGTTTCCTTTTCGCATTCTACAATTTCTTTATTACCTGGAATAGGAATAAAGACGTCCTCTTTTTTTGAACGTGTTTTTGGGGTCATGGTAGGCGGGACTTTTACTTTTAAATCACTGGTAGGTTGAATGTCTATTCTATCAGCAACGATTGTTTTTCTAGCTCTTGGCATAGCAAATCAGCTCCTTATGATATGTAAAGTAGGGCATAGAAAGATATCTGAAAGTTCTTTCTATATTCCTATTATAGCAATGAATGTAGAAAAACAACAGTAAAAACTAAAAATAGATAAAAGAGAACGAGTATAGTGGGACAATTCTTGTTAATGGATTTTCTCCATGGTATAATCAGTCATATCAAGAGATTGTCTTGATTGTAACATATCGCCGAAAAGTGATTAGTAATATTATTTCTTTTGGGCTAAAAGAATGAGTATCGCACAAAAAAATTGTATTGTGATGTGAAATGATGAACGATTTAACGTCAGTAATTGCGAACAATCTTGCTCAGATTCGCCATCAAAAAAAATTAAGTCTGGATAAATTATCGGCACTTTCTGGTGTCAGTAAAGCAATGCTAGGACAAATCGAACGGGCGGAGTCAAATCCAACGGTCAATACTTTGTGGAAGATCGCTTCTGGACTCCATGTGCCTTTTAACAGACTGATCACTACCAATAAGCCCAAAGCGGAATTAGTTCGACTCAGTGAAGTTGAATCCATTAGTGACAGTGATGGTATGACAATATTTCCTCAGTTTTCTTTGAATCAGGAGAAAAATCTTGAGATTTTTTTGATCATGTTAGCTCCTCGGGGTTGTCATATTTCCGACCCTCATGACATAAATTCTGAAGAATATGTATTACTCATTGATGGGGAACTTGAAATTGAGATTGGTGAACAGAAATATCATTTACACCCTGGTGATGCAATTTATTTTCAGAGCGATCAGCTACATGCGTACCGAAATCTCACAGATGAAATCGTGCGTTTCCAAAACATCATCAATCGTCACTAATGCAGAATTATAAAATATTTTTAAATCGCTATAGTTAGTAAACAGAAAAAAAGCCTTCGCAGGATTCTGCGAAGGCTTTTCTTGTATGCACTGATCACTCGTGGACCTCAATGCGTTTAACTTCTCCGATCACAAAGATATAAGAGAGAGCACCGATAAGGGCGACGCAAGCGGTCGGGCGGTATAAACGAGTGCGGCAGTAAAAATAGCCCCTCCCAACTACTTATCAAATCATTATTTTATTTAGAGACTATTCCAAATAACCCTCAAATATGTCCAATATTGCATGTAGTTATATTGAAATGGGAAAAATATAATAAGGAATAATAGAAAATAACCATTAACGTATTAAAAAAATGATATTTTAGCATAAAAAGAATCATATATTACGTTTACTTAATTGATTTTTTGCATTATACTATCGTAAAGAGGTGAAATTTATGTTATATGAGCCTTTAAATAAAATATTTTATAAAGATAATGAGTCTTATGAAACTATATATAGGGAAAGGTTTAATAGTGAGTTTACCTATAGGTACAATTTTACTATTGGCGATAACCAAGCTTTTGTGGTCCCCGATTTGGAAGTCTTAAACTTGATAACTAGTATTTTGCAACTAGATAAGAGACTCTTAAAACTTACAAATCGTTTGCCACGGATTGCCCTAATACAATTTACAAGGAAATGTATTGTTGACGAAATTCAGTTGACTAACGAGATCGAGGGCGTTCGTAGCACCCGCAAAGAAATTAGAGAGTTGATTCATGATGAAAGCGTAAACAAAAAAAGAAAACGCCTGTATGGTTTGGTGCAAAAATATATGATGCTATCGAATCGGCAGGAAATCAAATTAAAAACATGTCAGGATATTAGGACTCTCTACGACGAATTTATTTTGGCGGAAATCAAAGCGGATGATACGAGCAATATCCCGGATGGAGAAATTTTTAGAAAAGATATTGTTGAAATCGTTTCCCAAAGCCAAAAAGTAATTCATAAGGGATTATTCCCTGAAGGCAAGATTATTAGTGCCATGACTTCGGCACTTGATATATTGCATGATAATAAGTTAAACACTTTTATGAATATAGCAGTATTTCATTATATGTTTGGCTATATTCATCCTTTCTATGACGGAAATGGCAGAATGGCCAGATTCATTAGCAGTTATCTGCTAAATCAACAGTTAGAGTCAGTTGTTGGTTTTAGCTTGTCTTATGTAATTAAGAATAAGATAAGAAAATATTACGATATGTTTAAAGATGCTAATGATTATAAGAACAAAGGAGATTTAACGCCTTTTGTGATTGGTTTCTTAGAATTTATTGAAGAAGTCATTGAAAATTTATGTATCACTATTGAAGAAAGAGCCGAACAATTTAAATTTTATGTGGACAAAATTGGGAAGTATTCGGATGGCAACAAAAGTATTAGGGATATACTTTTTGTGTTAGCACAAAATGCTTTATTTGATGATGAAGGTATTTCTATTCCAGAGTTAGCGCAAGCAACTGAAATGGGGCAGTCTACCGTTCGTATTTGGCTAAAAAAAATAGCTAACGATATTATGATCATTACGCAAAGCGGCAGAATGAATCTTTATAGAGTTAATCTAGATGTAATGGCGCAAGGTGAATAGACATAAAAAAGCCTTCGCATACCCTGCGAAGGCTTTTTTATGTAGCTATACTGCGGATTTCTCATTAACATAAAACTGTTCTGCTTGTGGTGATATGTTTTGGTAATGTTCAGTTTGTAACATTTCTTGGGCAGGCTGCTCCTTGTTCTTAATCAGACATTGATAGGCCCAATCCGCTATTGGCTGTGCCACTGCTTTTGCCAATAAAACAGGCACAGCATTACCTACTTGTTTATATATTTTATCCAATTTGCCGTTAACCGATAAGTGTTCATTTCCGCCGTCGCTAAATTGATACCAATCAGGAAACGTTTGTATTCTGGCAATTTCCTTAACTGACAAACGCCGATTTTGTTCTTCGCCACCTGGAAGCTCCCATTTATTTTGATTATGTTTTATCATTGATGGTCCATCGGGATGTAGGGGGGCTTGGCGTCCTGAAGCTTGAATGGTAAAGCTTTGGTCATCCCACTCTTTTTTTCTATTTCTTGACATATAAATAGTAGAGAAAGAACCTGTAAAGTATGGTCCAGGGTCTTGGCGTAAGTCTCCAATAGCATCTTTTAAAGTGACGAATGGTTTTAAACCATCTTTCTGTCCATGAGTAGGAGTGGGGTATTGGTAATCAAAATCTAAATCATCTCTAACTCCTATAATAAGTACACGTTCACGGAGTTGGGGGACTCCGAAATCTCTAGCGTTGAGTAATTTGAATTGTACATTGTAGCCAGCAGTTGCAAAATCTTCAATGATTTGTTTTAGGACTTCGCCTTTTCCTAATGTCATCATACCTTTTACATTTTCAGCAACAAATACTTTAGGTTGTGTTTGTACTAAGCAACGAATAAAATGGATATAAAGGAAATTACGTTCATCATCAATTAATCTAGGACCAGCCTCAGAAAACCCAGGACAAGGAAAACCGCCAAGGACAATATTTCCGGCAGGAAAGTATTTGATTTTTTTAATATCCATTTCTTGAATGAGAACGGTGTCATTCGAATTAGCTCGGTATGTTTGATTAGCTTCCCTAAATAAGTCATTTGCCCAAATAGTATGAAAGATACTTTTATGTCGTATTGCACTATATAAGTTTTTATCTTTAAAGGCTTCCATCGCAGCGTTTTCTCCAATTACGGACGCCAAACCTGCTAATTCAAATCCTAAATCTAATCCTCCACAACCAGAGAAAAGGCTAACTACATCAAATTTATCTTCTTGATAATCAAGTTTTTCTAACAGTTTTATATCGGCTTCATTTTCTATAATCAGGGAGGTTTCTACTTTGATTTTTTCTAATAATACTTTTTGAATTTCATCGAGGGAAAGATTGGGAGCGGGTTTAAACTTACCACGTCCGCGTTCATCTAACTTCATATAGGTTTAACCTCCATTACGCGCGAATGTTTACTTGTTATATAGTAACGTATTTTATTTAAAATAGAAACAAGGACTTTGTAAATATTATTGCCATTTACACCAGTTTTCTTACTTAATCTCAAAAAATAAGTATAATCCCATATTTTATCAGCAGGATTATACTCAATTGTTAAATATTTTATGACTAAATAGAAACGATTTTTGGATTAGCTATATCTTGAGTGGGATTCATATCTTCGGGATGATTCTTGCCAAGAGTGGCTAAAGTAGCTAATAAACTGGGAACAGAATCTTTTCCAGTAGTGCTTAATGGGTTATCAAAAACGATAGTATGATTTAATTTACCTTCGGCAGCAAACCAATTAACTTTTACTGCCAAGTATCTGCGACCATCACATTTTCGTTCTTTTGTCCTATAATTGTTAGCAGTAAATACTAAGTATGTAGGAGAAAATTCTTTAGTATCTATTTTTTCTAATTGATCTATGATGTCAGCTGTAGTTTGAATTTCGTTGAGACTGGTATATATTATATAGTCCGCTATTCCAGAATTTTGTATAATTTCTCCATTGATAATAGCATGTTTTTTTTCGTCAGATTGAGTAGTACCTTTATAAATAAAATCTTTAATTTCTTGAGAGTTTAATCTGATAGGGGCAGAAAGGGTTCGCTGTTTATCCGTTATTTCTAATTTCCACCCTAAGGTTATTGAGTTGGCATTTGTAGGGTGATGGCGTGAAATAAATATCAGTTTGCTTTCGTTAAATTTATCAGCAATGCTTTGAGTTGCTACTTGTATTATTGATGCCCAATTAGCACCAAAATATAATTCCGCAACATCTGCTGTTAATTTGTTACCTTGGAATTCATTATTTGCTCGGGATTTTACGGATATTTTAAGTTCACAAATATCTTTGCCTGATTTGCCTAAAACATATACATCTGTTTTACATTCACCGCCACTACCTTGTACTCTCGGTTTCCCAACAGTCACGACATCATATTGTACACCTTTATAGTTAAAAGTTTTTTCTTTGGTAAAGATTCTAATGACTTTTAGTTCAAGAGCTACGTAATTTCTTTTTGGCATAATAACACCGACTCTCGCATTTATAGTAGTTGGTGTTAATTTCTAGATTGTTTTTGGTAATCCTGCAAGAAAAGTTTACAAGACAACCGCTCTGCATAAGATATTGTACTAGTCTTATTCGTTTTTTTAAGTGAAATATAAAAAAACGAGAATATCCATCAAAATTCAGCCTGTTTTTGATGATTAAAATCAAAAATGACGCTCATCTACATGTCAAAGTGGGGGAAGTAAATCTGGAAAACATAGGAATTTATCCCCTCGCTTCACTCTTGCTAACGCAAGCAAGGAAGGTTCAGTAAGGGGTATTCTGGCAAACAAGATAAAAAAAGAATAGTGATCTCAAATAGAGAAAACTATGCTTTTTCCTTTATGATTTGTTCTACCGCAGGAATATCCGCAGGCGCCCATTTTAATGACTGGAGATTTTCAGGTTTTAGCCAAATAAGCTTAGAATGCTCTGTGGCAATGGGAGTACCAGAAATCAGCCCACATTTTAGAGTGATTAAGTTTACTATAAAATTTTCATACTCATGGGTGTTATCGTTGAAAAGTTCTTTACATTCAACTATACATGTTAACTCTTCTTGAATTTCTCTTACAATTGCTTCTGAAAGATTTTCATTTTCCTCTACTTTTCCGCCAGGAAATTCCCACTGGTTCGGGATGCTCATTTCAGGAGAACGCAGTGCACAAAGAATTTCATTATTGTCATTTTCAATGATTGCCCCTACGACTTTTATTAGCTTTTTCATATGAACCACCTCTCGAGTAGAGTAACATAGTATTTATTATAATTCAACATAAAAAAGCCCCCGCATACTCTGCGAAGGCTTGAATTTACTGGTGACACACCGGGAAATCGAACCCCGAACCTACTGATTAAGAGTCTAAATATTCCTGTTTGTTTACATTTAATTATGTTTATAAAACCTTGATTCTACTGATATTATACTATTTTCCTTTTGTATCCATTAGTTAATATTAAGGGATATTTGAAAGTGTTAAGGGACAAGATAAGGGACAAAACATATTGTCCCTTACGCTGATTATTTTCCATTATTATTTATAGGTGATTTCAATGGCAATCTAAAAGAGATTACTTCGCCCATTTCAATTAATACACTCTCAATAGCCTTAAATGCTACAGATTTATTGCCTATAAACCACTCCGAAGTGGAATCAGAACCTTTTATAATAAACTTACCATTGTATAAATACTTACTGTTGGGTACATCTAATATCTTAAATATCATAGTGGCTGTCATATCTTTTCCATAGGTAAAAACAGTGATTTTTTCTTTTCGGATAAAAGGCTGTAGTTCAGCATAAACGATATAATCCGTACGGCTATCGGCAAATGTTTCAATTAAATCTTTCTTTTCAGCCATTGCAATGTCCTCAATCCCTAATGCCTTAAGTTTACTTAACGGTTGTGCATTAGGGATTATATTATATAATCCCTCTACTTTTCCATTCATCCAATTATTAATTTTATTATTAAGTTCATCATCATATGTAGTTTTTGCATTATTAATAAAGATAATAGAAACAGAGGCTTTTGTCCGTTCCTGTGCAAATGTATACTTTATCGAACTTGTTAAGCTTAATATGCTGATGACTACAACCACTATAGAAATTTTTTGAATATTTATCATAGTTATTACCCTTCAGAAGTAATTGGCAAACGAACTTTAATTACAGCATTCATTTTTTCTATAACTTTGTCCAATGCAATCAAGGATACAGATTTATTACCAATTCCACCAATCATTGAACTATCTGATGCAAATTCGGTAAATTTTCCATTATATAGGTATTTATTATTTTTTAGATCAATAATTTTTATTGGTACTATACCAGTCATGTCAATGCCGTAAGAGAAAAAAGTAATGCGCTCTTTTCTCACAAAAGGTTGTAACTCGGCAAACAATACATAATCAATATTTTCACTTTTGAATACTTCAATAATATCGGTACGTTCTGCTGTGGTTATGTCTGTAATTCCAGTTTTATTTAAGAGTTCAATATAACGTCCACCAGGGATGACATTATAATTTTTTAATAAAGAATCAAAGTTTTTCATCATTTTTTTATTTAGTTCATCATCATATGTAGTTTTTGCATTATTAACATACAGAAGGGCTACGGATATTTTCTTAGCTTCTACTTTCTGATCATCAGTGGTAACTGTTTCTTTTGCCAAACAAATATTTGCAATTAATAGCAAGGAGAATAAGCATATTAAAATCTTTTTCATAGTGTACACACTCCTATTTTATTATTTAACACCATAAGTATTTGCAATCAAAAATCAACTACAATCCATTCCTATAATATCATTTCCATTGCACTCCTCCCACTTTACTAATAGCTTACTTATACATAAATATTATTTATCCTCTATTTATCTTGTAATATTTTATATAAATTTCTAATTATTAGTAATATAATGTTGTTGATTACCACGCTTCTATAATCTATTATCCCTAAAAAAGAAAACCTCTTATAAAACAGTGGGACAGGTGTTGTGTTTCTACCGAAACGCTTCTCCTGTGCCCCCTTGTTTCCCCTGAGTGCTTACTTTATAAAACATTTGCTGCTTTTATAGTACTTTTTCAGAAATAAACACCATGAGTTAATTAAGTTTTTACCACTCAATATGCAACGTAGAATAATTTGGAATGAACGATCATTTTGGATCAACATGGAGGCTGATAAATAATGACTAGCAGGCATTGCCTGCTAGTCATTAACATTTACCTATTATATATTTTATCTTTAAATGGGTAAGGTAGCTGTATGGTAAGTGGCGATCATATTGAAGTCTACCTACAACTACGCCTGGATGTATTCCTATTTGCTCTGCAAAAAGTTCAATATTACTTTGGTTAAAGTTAGCAATACTTAAAAATTTGTCATATTCTTCTCTGGGAATTAGATAATCGCCAGAGAAAAAATCGGCCTCCATTTCAAGATCATTATCATCTTGACCATAATCCGATTGATTTCCGCTTATAAAGGTTGATTTAAGTTTTTGTTGTAATACATGCTTGATTTCGTGGAATAGGGAAAACCAAAAAGTATCTGCACTTAATCTTCGGTCATTCAGTGCAAGCAGCACTTTTTCTTTAGTAATCCATTTTACTGCTCCATTTACACCTGAATTTGGAAGATGAGGTAATAAAACGAAAGCAACACCGCATTCTTTAAAAATTCCAGATAAGCGTGGATAAAAAATAGACGGATCTTGCAAGGTCATACTTCTTATTTCAGGAAGAAAAGTTTCCAATAGTTGTTTGTTATAAGGCTTACAATCAATTCGTTCGGCTAGATTTAAAGCGGTCTGGACCCAGGCATTCGAATTCATAATATTTTTTTCGGTAACGCTTGTAACAACAGTTCTACAAGCGACCAGGAAGTCTCTTTGTTTTAATACTTGTAATGATGAAATTTTAAAAAATTTCCGCAGTTGTTTGATTCTATCCTCAATATCTAGTTTTTTAAAATATATGCTATGGCTATTTTCAATGAGATTTCACATAACAGATACTACAACTGTACAGTAAATAAACTAAAGCCGTATTGCTCTTAATTGAGTAGTACGGCTTTAGTTTATTTACTGAAAATTAACGTTTATTATTCAATAAAATCATATATGATTTACTAATATATCCCCAAACTATCCCTAACGGACATAAAAAAAGCCCCCGCATACCCTGCGAAGGCTTGAATTTACTGGTGACACACCGGGGAATCGAACCCCGAACCTACTGATTAAGAGGTGGTATAAGGACTTTAGTTTACGTTTTATTATGTCTGAGGACGTAGTATCTTCAAGGGTGTAGGGGTACTTTCTTTATAAAACGTTTGCTATTTTTAAAGTGCTTTTTTAGAAATAAACACTAAATAAACACTAAAATTAAGATTTGTAAAAAAGGGGTGGTAGGTATAAAGTTACCGATTACTCTTTTTCTTTAATCGTCAATATAAAAATATACTGAAGTAAAATTAACGGCTAGAAGATGTCAAGAAGAATAATATGAATGCAGGGAATAGCATAAAAATGTCTAACTATATAAAGGGTATAATGTGTTAAATTGTGCTAAAATGGAGATAATAAATAAAACTGTAAAAATATATAAATAGTGATGGGAGGTGGATATATAAATGCGAATCAATTCTATACGTGTAAAAAATTTCCGCTGTTTTGAAGAATTGACAATAATTTTAAATAAAAATTATACAGTTTTGATCGGAGTAAATGGTACTGGTAAGTCAACAATCCTTGATGCAATTTCAGTAGGATTAGGGAGCTATATTGCTGGATTTGAAAATCTCTCATCTAACGGGATTAATAAAAATGATTCAAGTTATAAAATGTATCAATTAGGTAGTGCGGTCAATCGAGAACATCAATTTCCAGTCGAAGTAGAAATGGATGCACAGTTAGAAAATATAAATATAGAATGGAAACGCTCACTGAATAGTGAAAAAGGAAAAACTACGGTTGCTGGTGCGCGTGACATCATGCAATATGTAGGTAAGCTACAAGAGAAGGTTCGCAGTGGTGATAAAGAAACCATTCTTCCAGTCATTGCTTATTACGGTACAGGTAGATTGTGGATGCAAAAAAAAGAAAAGAAAGTGACTAATAAACAAGTTGCATCTTCACGTTTGAATGGATATATAGATTGCCTTGATGCAGCATCTAATGAAAAATTGATGTTGAATTGGTTTGAAGATATGACTTATATTGAATTGCAACATAAGAAGAATGTACCAGAGTTAGAAGTAGTAAAAGATGTAATGGCAAAGTGTTATAGAAGTATTAATCCAGATATTTGTGATCTAGAATTTATATTTAATGTTAAAAGTCATGAATTGGAAATTGTCTCTAAAAAATGTAATGGAGAAATTGAAAATCTTCCAGTTCGCTTGTTGAGTGATGGAATTAAAAGTACGTTGAGTATGGTTGCTGATATTGCTTATCGTATGGCAGTTTTAAATCCTCAATTATTGCAAGATATATCGAGCCAGACATCGGGTGTTATCCTAATTGATGAAATCGACATGCACTTACATCCGTCATGGCAGAAAAAAATTATTCATGACTTATGTATGATCTTTCCTAAAGTACAGTTTGTATTTACTACACATGCACCAAGTATTTTAGCAAATGTAAAGAAAGAAAATGTGCTTGTATTGGATAATTACCATGTTTATGAACCCAGTAATACAACATATGGACGAGATATTACAGCAATACTTCGTGAGATTATGCAAGTAGAGGTCCGGCCTGCTGAAGTTGTTGAAAAAATAAATTCTTTTTATTATCATCTCGATCATGGGGAGCTTGAAGCTGCCAAGAAGAATCTGAGTGAATTGAATGGTATCTTAGGTGATAATGATGCCGATGTAGTAAAAGCAAAAGTATCCCTTGATTTAGAAGAGATGTGAGGAACTGTATATGATTTATATAAGGAAAAATACAGAACCAACATGTTTTACACAATATAGAGTTACACACAAAGCTCACTTTGATGATTTACCAGGGGGAACAAAAAATACATTAAGGCAAAGCTTATTACAAGAACAGGGATTTCTTTGTGCATATTGTATGAAGCATATTGAGAAAAATGCTGATATAAAAATAGAACATTATGAAGCTAGAGATAATGCCAATGAATTAACGTATAAAAACTTATTGGCTGTTTGTAAAGGTAATGAAGGGGCAAAGCCAGAGGCGCAAACCTGTGATACTAAAAAGGGAGAAGATATTTTACATATAGATCCACAAAAAAATGGAGATATGAGAACTATTTATTATGATAGTCAAGGTAGAATATATTCTGACAATCAGCAATATGATGATGATTTGAATAATGTTCTGAATTTAAATTATCAGTATGGATATCTAATAGCAAATAGAGCAGCGGCATTAGATGCACTAAAGGAAAAAATGAGAAAATTATCTCCTGTGGGAAACGTATCAAGATATATTGATCAATTATGGAAGAAAGAAGCAGAAGTTAATGGATATGGCGAATACAAAGAATATGTTGGTATTCTCAGATGGTATTTGCAAAAAAAGAAAAGTTAATTTGTTATTATCATGAGCTACCAGTTTTGGTAGCTCTAGTTTTTTAAAAATAGGGTATACCCTATTATATATGCTTACGTCTTATATCTGAAATATGTAGATACAGTAGTTAGAATGGTAGCGATTCCACAATATGTCCCTCTTACTTGTGTAAGAGGGATGTGCTTTTGGCGCATTAGTAGCAATGCGTTTGGAAGTTAGAGTTCAATGAAGATTTGCGTAGAATATACTCGGTTACAGAGTCACGAGGAATTTTCCAGACTCTTCGATGGCGAAAGCATTTAATCTCACCAGAGGCTAAGAGACTATAGGCTGAATTTTTGCCAATGGCTAGCATTTCACATAAATCTTCGACGCTTACTAGATCGCTATAATGATCAAACATGATTGTATTGCTCCTCTCTATATGAATTTACCTGTTCCAGTTAGTGCTAGCATAATCATTAACAGATTGTGTTGAAATCTTCCATGCTCGGCCTGTTTTAAAAGCTTTAAGGTCACCATTTGCAATGAGTTTGTAGACTGTTTGGCTACTTGTACGTAAAAGGCTTGCGGCGTCTGATACGTGTAGTGAGAGTGATGTATGCATTGTTATTTACCCCCTAACATAGTTATTTACTATTATGTTAGGTTTAAAAAGGTAAATTGATGAATTTCAATGAATTTACAGGGTGGATTATAGTCATGGTGTTGCTTACTTAAGAAAAAATCGCAAATATATATATATTTACTATTGATATAAGGATTGCTGTGATATAATAGGTTATGTAATTTTTTGTTAAAAAATGAGGTGTTGAATAATGGATGTATGCTATAACAAATTATTTAAGCTGTTAATTGATAAGGGCATCAAAAAAACCGAACTCCGTAAAATGACAGGCATTAGCCCGAATACCTTGACCAAATTGTCTAATCATGAATTTGTGTCAATGGAAGTCGTGGTGAAAATTTGTCGTGCGCTTCATTGTGACGTTGGAGATATTATAGAAGTCATTCAGAGCCCTAATAAAGGGACAATTGCTACGATAGAATAACATAATAGACCCCTATAATTAGGAGGAAAAATAGAAATGAAACGCAAAGAGTATAGCGCAGGGACGACTAAGCTTTCATTCTGGTTCTCGGAATTTCGCAAGGTCATTAGGCTGCTAAACAGCGGTAAAACGTTGCTGGAAATTAAGAAGATGAATTTAGAGGAAAATATATTCTCAGCGTCTACACAAGCAACGGCAATCAAGATATTTAATACAGTATCTACCCGTGTGAAAAGCCTCAATCCGTCTTTTTATACATTGTTTGAGGAAAGTGATATTTCAAATCAGAAAGTAATCGCGCTGATAGCGGTGATGCAAAGTGACAGTTTATTTTTTGATTTTGTATATGAAGTTTATCGTGAAAAGCTGATTATTGGTACGAATGAATTAGCTGATAGTGACTTTGGGGTATTTTTTAAAGATAAACAAATTCAAAGTGAAAAAGTGGCAAAGTGGAAGGACTATACCTTGAAGCGTTTAGGTAACTGCTATAAAACAATGCTCATGGAAGCGGGTTTAATTGATAAAACAACAGGAAAACGAAAAATCCTAAAGCCAATCATCGATCGATCATTGGAAGACTGTTTGAAGATAAACGGTATGGAGTTATCGCTTCATGCTCTAACAGGGGTGAGATAGTGGCAACGTTAGAAGAACGATTGGATGCAGCGGAGAAGATGATTAAAATGCCTAGTTTTAGGCAGAACAAAGGTCTTGGTAATGAAGTTGGCTATTATGTGTTTGATTATCCCGCAAATCGGGAGTTAATTGTGCGAGAACGCATTGAATACATGAAAGCAAAAAATAGCAAAGGAACTGATGGTTTCGAACTGGTGGTTTATGACTTGTATGACATTATTATCGACCTCCTAGAAGAAGAAGGATTCATGGAACAATGCTTTAGCTTTGAAAAGAAAAAAGGCATGGAACGTATTGTAAGAGCGGTAGGAAATCTCCTGCAAGTCAATGATGAGGAGAGTTTGATTGTAAAATACATTCAAGAACATACACCAAAGGAGGCTGTCATATTTCTGACAGGCGTTGGAAAGTGCTATCCACTGCTACGCTCACATAAAGCACTGAATAATCTTCATCAATCCATTGACTGTGTTCCAGTCGTTATGTTCTATCCAGGAAAATATGATGGGCAAGAGTTAGTACTTTTTGGTGAGATTAAAGATGATAACTATTATAGAGCCTTTCGGCTTGTAGAATAAAAGGGGATTATCGGAGGAGAGGAAGTTATGATACTAAAAGAGATGTTTGCCAAGGATATTGACCGTGATATTAAAGGTGTTATCAAGGTTGGCCAAGGTGATGACGAAAACATTCGCCAAGAACTAGAGGAATACGTTGTAACCCGTGAACTGCAAAAACATTTTGCGGAATTCTTCGCTAGTTACCGAAAGGGTATCCATGGTCATACTGACAAGATGGGAGTTTGGATCTCAGGTTTCTTTGGCAGTGGTAAATCTCACTTTCTAAAAATACTATCCTATTTACTTGCCAATAAAGAAGTAAACGGTAAAAAAGCGTTAACGTACTTTACAGATGATAATAAAATCGCAAATAGAGTGGTGCTTGCCGATATGGAGCTTGCTGCTAGTATTGCTGCAGATACAGATGTCATTTTATTTAATATTGATTCCAAGAGTGAGATGACTGGCAAACAATCCAAGGATGCCATCGTCTCTGTTTTTCTGAAAGTCTTTAATGAAATGCAGGGCTTCTGTGGTTCGATTCCATTTCTTGCTGATTTGGAGCGTACTTTGTCCGAAGCAGGGCGATATCAGGAATTTAAAGAAAAATTTCTGAATGACTTCGGCAAGCCATGGGAAACTTCGCGGCATCGATTTGATTTTATTCAAGATAGCATTGTTGAAATTTTAGATGATATGGGTTTTATGAGTAAAGCAGCAGGTCGCAATTGGTGCGAAAAAGCAATGGAACCTTATACACTTAGCATTGATGATTTTGCCAAACTGGTAAAGGAGTATATTGATCGAAAAGGCAAAAACCATCACATCGTTTTTTTAGTGGATGAAATTGGTCAATACATCGGTAATGACTCCAAGCTGATGTTAAATCTGCAAACTGTAACTGAAGATTTAGGAACTGCGTGTCAAGGCCGAGTGTGGGTTGTTGTAACCAGCCAGCAGGATATTGATGCCATCGCCAAAGATATGGGGCTGAGAAGCAATGACTTCTCCAAAATTCAAGGACGTTTTGATACCCGTTTGTCTTTGTCTTCTGCTAACGTCGATGAAGTCATTAAGAAAAGAATTTTAGCCAAAAAGCCTACTCCACAGCAAGCTCTGACACTGCTGTATGAACAAAAAACAACCATCATCAAAAACCTGATCGTTTTTAATGATGGTGTAGAGAAAAAATTATATGCTGGCAACAAAGATTTTGCTGATGTCTATCCTTTTGTGCCTTATCAGTTCAACTTACTAGCCAGTGTACTGACTTCGATCCGTACTCATGGTGCTTCTGGTAAGCATCTGTCTGAGGGCGAGCGTTCGATGATTGCACTGTTTAAAGAATCGGCTAGTGAGCTTAGATATAAAGAAATCGGTACAATTATCCCGTTCAATGTGTTTTATGATGCTTTACATCAATTTCTCGATCATAGCCATAAGGGTGTAATCATTCGTGCTCAGGATAATGCATGTATTAACCCTGACAATGAAGAAGATTGCTTTAATGTGAATGTACTCAAAACATTGTTCATGATTAAGTACGTCAATGAGGTTACAGCTAACATTGACAACATCACTAGCCTAATGATTGATGATATTGACAACGACCGTATTGAGCTTAAGAAGAAAGTGGAAGATGCGTTGAAAATTCTTACGCGGCAGATGCTGATCCAGAAAAATGGCGATATTTATGTATTTCTGACTGATGAAGAACAGGAAATAAATCGTGAAATTGAAGGCCAGAATGTGGAAATGGCCGAAGTGCTGAGTAAAGTTTCAGAACTGATTTTTGAAGATCTCTTCAGTGATAAAAAATACCGCTATCCTGCGTTTAGTGGACGGTACAACTTTGCTTTTAATCAACTTGTCGATGATCGTCCCTATAAAACAAATCAAAATCATGATATTGGCGTCCATATACTAACGCCGAAATCAGAGTATGGCGGAGAAGAAACAACCTTGCGTATGCTTTCTGGTCAAGGCAAAGAAGTTTTGGTAGTTCTTCCGAATGATTCTGTATTTTTGGATGAGCTGAGAAGCGCACTCAAAATAGAAAAATATCTGCGTGTGACAACTTCCAGTACGCTTTCCAAATTTGAAACCATCAAAGAAGCAAAACGCGTTGAAATGCGAGAACGTAGTGGTAATGCCAAGCTATTTTTGACGGAAGCCATGAAAAATGCGGATATTTATGTGAACGGTGATAAAGCACAGATTGCCAGCAAAGATGTTACAACAAGAATTAATGATGCCTTGGGGCGTTTGGTCTCTACGGTGTATCATAAGCTGACCTATATTGATGCAGTCATGAGCGAAGCCAATATTCGTGCCCTATTTAAGAGCTCCAATCAACAGTCGTTGACGCTGGACGGTAGTCGAGAAGCCAATGTTCATGCCCTTAATGACATGCTGAATTTTATTGCCGCAAATTCCAGCGCACATATGAAGACCTCCATGAAAAGCCTGATGGATCGTTTCATGAAAACCCCTTATGGCTTTGTTGAGGATGATGTGGAATGGCTTGTTGCCAAGCTATTCAAAAATGGTGACATCTCCTTTACTGTGAATGGCAGTAGCGTAACTCTGCTTAATAAGAGCGAGGACGAGCTGGTCCGTTATATCACTAAGAAAGAATATGTGGAGAAACTTCTGACCGAACGCCGTGAAAAAGCCAATGACAATCAGAAAAAGGTTGTCCGTGAGGTCATGAAAGAAATGTTTGGGATTTCCAGTGTAAATGATGATGATGACTCGATTATGCGTTCCTTCCAGACCTATAGTCAGAATACTTTAAACGAGTTAGAAAAATTTGAGATCATGCAGAAGAATATGGCTTTGCCAGGAAAGAATGTTGTGCTGAGTGGGAAAACCATTCTTCGTGCAGTAACCCAGATCCAGTCTCCAATGGAGTTCTTTAAAAAAATCTATGCAGATCGTGAGGATTATTTTGAATTTGCAGAAGACTATGAGCCAATGAAAGCCTTTTTTGCTG